>NZ_JBEXNM010000080.1:0-36519 GCF_040611095.1 Streptomyces sp. NPDC003077
CGCATCGTTGTTCCCCCCGACCGTCCGCGATGTCGCGGCGATGGGGAGGAGCGCGGAGTGCGTGACGACGGGGTGCTCAGTCTGGACATGATGTTCGACTGGCTGGAACGGATGCCCGTTCCCGAGGGCTACAAGACGGAGATCGTGGAGGGGGCCGTCCATTTCTGGCCGCAGCGCGACGTCCATTGGCACATCACCATCGAGATGGCCGTCCAACTGGGGGCTCGACACACGAGGAAGCGGGTGAAGTCGGATGTCCGCGTCGATTACCCGGGCCATTTGAACGGATTCGCGTCCGACGTCACGCTGGTCAAGGCTGGTGCGGTGATGGACGAACGCGGGCTGTGGCGCTGCGCCGATGTGGAATTCGTCGCCGAAGTGGTCAGCGAGGAAACGACCGCGAACGATTACGGGCCGAAGAGGGACGCCTATGCGCTGGCGGGTGTCCCTGTCTACCTCATCGTCGACCCATACACCGGGCAGTGCCACCTCTTCACGGAGCCCCGGAACGGCACCTACCGGGCCAACCCGGCAATCAAATTCGGGGACCCGGTCGATCTCACGGACACAGCGGTCGGGCTGACGTTGGTGACGGAGGAGTTTCCCCGGGAGTGAGCGCGGTGCCTGGGCTCTGGTCTCGGGCGTGTTTCGAACGCCGTACGTATCGTTGTACCGCGCGACTGCCCGCGACACAGCGGCAGCGGGGCGGAGCGGCACGGTGACCATCGCAATGATCGATAGGACCGAGATGGCCGACAGCGAGCACGACTTGGACGAGATGTTCGAGCTGCTGGAGCGGATGTCTGTCCCCGAGGGCTACAGGGTCGAGATTGTCGAGGGGGTCATCCTTATGTCGCCGCAGAGGGAAACCCGCTGGAACATCATCTTGAAGATCATCCTGCAAATTCAGGCGAAACACACCGATGAGCGAGTGCTTTCCGACTACCGCATCGATTACCCGGGCAACCTGAACGGCTTCGCATCGGACGTCACGCTCCTCAAGGCGGGCGCGAGCAGGAACGCCCAGGATCGCTGGGAGTGTACGGACGTCGAATTCGTCGCTGAGGTGATCTCCAAGGGCACTGCCGCGAACGATTACGGTCCGAAGAAGGCCGCGTACGCGGCGGCCGGTGTCCCCGTGTATCTGATCGTGGATCCGTACGTCGGCCGGTGCCGCGTGTACACGCTCCCCAAGGAGGGGGAGTACGCCAGCGATCTGGCAGTCACCTTCGGTACGCCGGTCGATCTGACCGATACCCCGCTCGGGATGGTCCTGGCGACCGACGGGTTTCCGAGGGAGACGCGGGGCTGAGAGTTTGGCCGTGCGTACGGGCCCCGGGGCGGACCAGCCGCCCTGGGGCCCGTTGCCGTGCGGGGCCGTCACCCGTTGGCGAGGGCCTGCAGGCGGTCGTAGGCGCCGTTGAAGCGGTTGCGGTCGCCGACGATGGCGCCGGAGGAGGTGTACTGCCAGAAGGTGTGGAAGGGCCAGCCGGCCGGGAGTTCGCCGACCGAGGAGCCGTAGCGGGGGATCCACAGGGGGTTGGTGGAGCCGAAACCGGCGTAGTTGCCGGTGCACTGCTTCCACCAGTTGGTGGAGGTGTAGATGACGGCGTCCCGGCCGGTGCGGGCCTTGTAGGTGGCGAACCAGTCCTTCATCCAGTTCACCAGGCCGGTGGCGCTCAGGCCGTAGCAGGTCGAGCCGTACGGGTTGTACTCCATGTCCAGCGCGCCGGGGAGCGTACGGCCGTCGGGGGACCAGCCGCCGCCGTTGTCGACGAAGTAGTTGGCCTGGGCGGCGCCGCTGGAGGTGTTGGGCAGCGCGAAGTGGTAGGCGCCGCGGATCATGCCGACGTTGTACGAGCCGTTGTACTGCTGCGCGAAGTAGGGGTTGCGGTAGCTGGTGGACTCGGTGGCCTTGACGTAGGCGAAACGCACGCCGCCGTCCCACAGGGTCTGCCAGGGAACGTTCCCGTTGTGGCTGCTGACGTCGACGCCTTCGACGGAGGCGGCCCGGGAGGGCGGTGGCGCCTCGCCGGGGGCGTCGCCCTCGTGCCGGATGACCTGGGAGCCGGCCCAGTCCTGGCCGGGGTGGGTGGGCTCGGGCGCCCTGCCGCGGGTGGCGGCCTCGGCGGTGCCGGGCAGCGCCAGGACGAGGGCGAGGAGGGTGAGGAGGGTGAGGAGCACCCCGGCCGGGCCGGTGCGGGGGCGTGCGATCGGGTGGAACGGGCCGGATCTGTGCACGGGCATGCGTGCCTCCGAAGATCTCGGTGAGTGACGACCTGGGGGGAAGCGCGGTGCGTGGGTGTGCCGGCACCGTCACGGGCCGCGTCGCACGGAAACGGGGGGTGGCGGTCGCTCCGTGAGGATGACGGGGCCCGGTGGGCCGGAGGCGGCTGCGTTGCGTTTGTCCTGATGTGAGCGGTGTATGCCGCTACCGGTCCGCCGTTTTTGGTGTGACCATGCCATGAATGACAGTACGTGCGGAGGCCGGGACGGCAAGGGGGTCGTCGGGGCTGTCGTTGGTCTAATCCTGCGAAATACTGGGCGAGCTGCGGATTCGTCCGCTACTGAAGGAAATTTTCACGTTCCGGAAAGCAGAGCCGGAAAGCGGAACCGGAAAACGCGGGAAAGGGCGCTGACGTGCACGACAGCGGAGCCGACGACAACCAGGTGACGGACGAGGCCGGTGGGGTGGACCGCGTTTTCCTGGCGCTGGAACGGGAGTTGGCGGTCTTCCTGCGGCGCGCCCGCGCGTCGTCGGGCGAGCTGGCCCGCGAGGTGCACCCCGACCTGGAGTCGGCGGCGTACGGGCTGCTGGTGCGCCTCGGGGACGTGGGGCAGCAGCGGGCCACCGAACTGGCCGGCTACTTCGGCGTCGGCAAGGCGACCATGAGCCGCCAGCTACGGGCGCTGGAGGACCTGGGACTGATCTCCCGCGAGCCGGACCCGGCGGACGGCCGGGCCGTCCTCGTCCGCCTCACGGACGAGGGGCAGGCCCGCTTCACCCGCGTCCGGAACGGCCGTCGCGCCCGGTACGCCCGGCGGCTCGCCTCCTGGGACCGCGGCGAGGTCGCCGAACTCGCCCGGCTGCTGCACCGGTTGAACGAGGAGCAGGAGGCGGACGCGCGGAGCGCGGCGCCGTGCGGGGAGTGCCGCGGCACGGCGCGGGAGGAGTAGCGGGGGCACGGGCCAGTGGGGCGCGCCCCCGCCGACGGGCCCGGTCGCCCGTTTGCCTCACGGCTCGACGAACACCACCGTGGCGTCGTCGTGCCGCTTGCCGCGCGGATGCGTCAGCCCCTCGGGGTCCGCGGTTTCGGCCGCGCGGACGTGGGCGATGAGGGCCTGCGGGCCCTGTTTGGCGACCAGTGCCAGGCAGTCGGCCCAGGAACCCTCGCGGAAGGTCTCGACCCAGCGGGTGGCGCCGTCGGTCAGCGCGGCCAGCGCACGGACGTCTTCGCGCGGCAGCGTGCCGGTGACGGCGCGGGCGGCCACCGACGGGTCGGCGGCGGCGGTGTGGAAGCCGCCCTCGACATTGCGCAGCGCCTCCACCGCGGCGCCGTACTCGCGGGCCGCGGCGGCGCGTTCGGCGGAGCCGCGCGGCAGCGAGCGGACGGCCGCCCGCAGGGCGCGGACCTCGGGCGTCAGCACGTCCAGCCGGGTGTCCAGGACAGGCGTGACGGACCCGTCGGCGCGCTCGACGAGCAGGGCGGAGTCGGACAGGACGAGGTACTCGACGGTCTCCGCGGACCAGCGCGCGGCCACGACGGTTGCCTGAGGCGTGCGGACATGAGAAAGGTCACAGGTGGCGCGGTGGGCGTCGGCCGTGCGGGAAACGGCCGAGGACAGCGCCTCAATGAGCGTCAGGTCGCGGTGTGAAGCGGACAGTTCGAGCAGCGCGCCGCCGAGCCGTGTGGTGAACCACGGCACTCCGTGGGTGCAGCCGACCTCCCCTTCGGGCGGTGTCACGCCGTCCAGAACCACCAGGACACCGCCCTGGCCGGAGGCCGGTGCGGTGACGGACGCGTAGTCCTCGTTCGGGCGTTGGGGATTTCCGGGCTCGGTGGCCAGTTCGACGCGCATGGGGATCAGTCTGCCCGAGGGGACCGGATCCGGCCTGGGGGCCCGCGCCGTCTCGCGCGGTGCTCGTATCGGCAGGTCAGCGGCGTGTGGCGGGCCGGGAACGGGCGCGCCGGGACGTGCGGGCGGGCATCCTGCCAGGGGCGGGGACGGTTCGCCAAACCTGGTGGAGAGTTGCGAAGGGTTGCGTCCGCGAGCGGTCGGTAGCGGAAGTTGATGGTCAACTTCCATTTGATGTTCACTCATTCGAGTGGCCGGGTACGCGTTGCCGGGCCGCTGCGCGAGGCCGGTGGAAGGGTCGTGGCCCGGATCATGGGGGCGGGGTCAGGACGCTCGTCGCGGCACGGGAACCGGACCGTTGCACGGGAACCGGGGACCGGACCGTTGCACGGGAGCTGGACCGTTCCCCTCGCGTACGGATGAGGCGCACCAGAAAGACGAGACGCACGACGATGAACGAGACGCGCGGGTCGCGGGACGTGAGCGGACCGCAGGCCGGGTGGGGACCGCAGGGCGGGCGGGGGCCGCGAGAGGTGTCCGGGACGGAAGGGGCGCCCGCGTTCCGGGGCACGGTGAGCCGCCGGCGGCGCCTGGCGCGTGCGACGGACGAGCGGATGCGCGGCGCCTAGCGGCGGCGCCCGCCGTGGGCCGCGCGCCGTGCGGACGGCGTGCCGGTGAGCCGGGTGCGGCGCGGCGGCGTGCGGTACCGGCGCCGAGGATGCCCGCCGGTGCCCGTCGCGTACGCACCCGCGTACGTGGGGGCGTAGGTGTCCCCGCACGGGGCCGCGGACCGGGAGCGCGAGCCACAGGGAGTGGGCGGGCGAGACAGGAATGCGAGCAGCGGTGCGGAAGAAGCGGCTTCGGGACGGCGCGGACCGGCCGGGACCTCCGGTCGGCCCGGCCGCGGGCGACGGCGACCGCCACGGCGCAGGAGGCGGTGACGACGCGGGCCCCGGCCGGGAGGGCGGAGGCCCCGGCCCCGGCCGGGACGGTGGCGCCGGTGCCCGGCGGCGTCCGGCGCGGGTGCGCGACCGGCTCGTGGTGGCCGTGGCGGTGGTCGCCGTCGCCGTTCTGGGAGCCGGAACCCCCGCCGTCGTCTCCGCCGTCCGCGACGTGCACGACTCCCAGCGGCTCGCCGACCTCGCCGGGCTGAACGCGCGCGCCGTCGCGCTCGCCCACGCCCTGGCCGACGAGCGCGACGCCGTGACACCGTATGTCGCCGGGGGCCGCGAGGACCGCGGCACGGTCCCCGGCGCGCTGCGCACCGGCGTGGACCGGCGGATCGCCGAACTGCACGCCGAGGCCCGCGACGCCTTCGGCACGGACCCCGCGTACGCGGACGCCGTCAAGCTCCTGGCCGAACTCCCCGCCACCCGCCGCGCGGCGCTGTCGGGCACCGGCCCGGCCACCGACACCTTCGCCGCGTACGGGCACGCGATCGCGGCGCTGCACGGCATCGGCCGCGACCTCGCGAGCGGGGTCCCCGCCCGCGCGCCGGGCTCCGGCGCCGACATCCGGGCGCTGCCCGCGCTCGGCCGCGCCACCGACCAGGCGTCCGCCACCCGCGGGCTGCTCCTCGCGGCCCGGGCCGCGGCCGTGCGGCGGCCCGCCGGTACGGACGCCCCCGCCGGTGAGGACTCGGCGGACGGGCTGACCGCCGCCGCGCGGGAGGCGCGCCTGCGGGAGCGGGGCGCCCTGGCGGACTTCACCGAAACGGCGAGCGCCGCGGGCCGGGAAAACTACGCCCGCACGGTCACCGGCACGGAGGCCACCGCGGCCGAACGCGCGCTGTCCCGCCTCACCGACGGCCCGGGCCCGGACGCCGTGGGGACCACGGACGGCGCGGGTCGGGGGGACGAGGGTCCGGCGGTCGACGCGGGCCGGGCATCGGACGAGGGGCCCGCCGTCGACGCGGGCCGGGTGGCGGACGAGCTGGCCGCCCGGGTGGGGCTGATGCGTGGCGCGGAGGCCGCCTTGGCGACCGCCGGTACGGAGCGTCTGTCCGCGCTGCGGGACGAGGACGTGGCGGCGCTGGAGATGCGGATCGGGCTGGTCGGCCTGTGCCTGGTGTTGGCCATCGGCGTCGGAGTCTCCGTCGCGCGCTCCATGACGAGGCCGCTGGCCGCCCTCCGGCTGGGCGCGCAGCGCCTGGCGGCCGACCCGGAACACGCCGAACCGCTCGCCTTCAAGGGGCGCGACGACGAGTTCGCCGCCGCCGTGCGGTCCGTCAACGCGCTGCACGCCCGGATCGGCGAGCTGGCGCGCCGGGTCACGGAACGGGAGGACGAGCGCGCCCGTCTCCTCGACGGGCGGCGGCGCCTGGCCACCGAGAGGGAGGCGCTCCGGGAGGAGCGCGACGCGCTGCGGGCCGAGGTGGCGGAGCTGACCGAACGGGTCGCGGAGGCGCGGTCCAGTGCCCGGGAGCGCTTCGTCCAGCTCGCGCTGCGGACCCTGGGGCTGGTGGAGCGGCAGCTCAACGTCATCGAGGCCCTGGAGGCGCGGGAGCAGGACCCCGAGCGCCTGGACACCCTGTTCACGCTCGACCACCTCGCCGCGCGGATGCGCCGGAACACGGAGAACCTTCTCGTTCTGGCGGGGGCCGAGACCGGTCCGGCGCACACCGGCCCGGTCCCGTTGCTGGACGTGCTGCGCGCCGCCGTCAGCGAGATCGAGCACTACGAGCGGGTGCACATCCCGTCGTTGCCGCCGCATGTGCGGGTCGCCGGGTTCGCCGCGGACGACGTCAGCCACCTGGTGGCCGAACTGCTGGAGAACGCCACGGCGTTCTCGCCGCCGGAGGCCCGTGTGGAGCTCACCGGGTGGCTGATGGAGAACGGCGCGCTGACGCTCTCTGTCCGGGACGAGGGCGTCGGCATGACCGCCGGGCGGCTGGAGGAGATCAACGCGCGGTTGGACGCCGGGGCGTTGGGGGAGGCATCGGCTGATGATTCTTCCGTCGTCGCTTCTGAACTGCCCGGTGCGTTCGCGGACGTTGGTGAGGGGATGGGGCTCGGGCTGCACATGGTCGTGCGGCTCGCGGCTCGGCACGGTGTACGGGTCCGGTTGCGGGGTCAGGAGCAGGGCGGGGTGACGGCCGTGGTGCTGCTGCCCAACACCCTGCTGTCCGCCGGCGGCCCGGAGGCGCCGACCGGGCGGCATGCGGCGCCGGGGGCGGGCGTGGGCGCGGGCTCGCCGAGCCTGCCGGGGTCGGTGGCCGAGGCGAACTCCAATGCGCTTCAGGCCCGGGTGCCGCGGCCGGAGGGGGCGGCGGTTGGTGATACCGCGTCGGCGCCGACCGCTGCCGCGCCGTCCGCTGTCGTGCGATCTGCTGCCGCTCCGTCCGCTGTCGTGCGGTCGGCTTCGTCGGGAGCCGACGCTGTGTCCGGAGCCGATGATGTGTCGGCAGTCCAGGTTTCGTCCGGGGCCGATGTCGCGTCGGGAGTCCGGGCTTCGTCCGGAGCTGACCCTGCGCCCGGGGCCCAGGGCTCGTCCGGAGCCGATGCGGTGTCGGGAGTGCACGCTTCGTCCGAAGCCTCCGTGTCGTACGAAGCAGCGGCCCAAGACAGGCCGGAGGGGGCCCCGGCACCCCCGGAGAGCCCGGCCCCCGCCCCCCAAAAACCCGTCGCCCACCCCGCCCCCGCCGCTGAAGGGCCGCGTCTCACCGGAGCCGGTTTGCCGAAGCGGGTGCCCAAGGTCGTGGCGCGGCGGCCACCGGCCATGCCGCGTCGGGGCGGGGTGGACGCCGAGGCGTTGCGGCGCAAGCTCGGCGGGTTCCAGCGGGGGGCCCGGGAGGGGCGGCGCGATGTCGAGGCGGAGCTGGCGGGGCGTACCGCGCCCGCCCCACGGACGGAGACCGGCGGAGCGGCGGCTCCCGGAGAGAGCCACGTTGTCGAGGAGGCACGCGAGTGAACGCCCAAGCGCCCACTGCTGACGGATTGCACGGGTTGAACGGATCACACGGATCGCACGGAACGCATGGATTGCACGCGTTGAACGGGTTGGACGAGTTGCACGGGTTGAACGGGCTGAGCAGTCAGGCGCGGAATCTGCATTGGCTGCTGACCGAGCTGGTCGACGAGGTGCCCGGCATCCGTTCGGTGGCCGTCGTCTCCTCCGACGGCCTGCTGTTGCTGTCCTCCGATCCCGGGCGGGCGGAGGAGGAGGCCCGGCGCGAACGGCCGGCGGGCCCCAGAGGTTCGAGCGCGGACCTGGCCACGATCGTGTCCGGGCTGGGGAGCCTGACCGGCGGAGCGGCGCGGCTAATGGACGGCGGCGTGGTCAAACAGACGATGGTCGCGATGGACGAGGGCAGCCTCTTCGTCATGTCGGTCAGCGATGGTTCGCTGCTGGGCGTCCACGCGGCTCCCGACTGCGACATGAGTGTGGTCGCGTACCACATGGCGCTCTTCGTCGGCCGGGCCGGGCACGTCCTGACCCCGGAGATCCGGGGCGAGTTGCGCCGTTCGCTGGAGAGCGGCCGGTGAGCGGCGCCCACCGCCGTCCGGAGCGGGGCGCGCACGGGCGGCACGGGCGGCACGGGCGGCCGGGGGGCGCCGGTCCGGGGCTGCCGGTGCGCGGTGCGGACCGCAGGCCCGCGCGGGTGCGGCCATACGCGCTCACGGGCGGGCGGACCCGCTTCGGCCACGTCCTGCTCGTGGAGACGTTCGTGGCGGCGCTGGACGCCCCCGGGGAGCGGCCCGAGCTGACCTCCGGCGGCTGGAGCGAGCGGGTGATGCCGGAGATGCGGGCGATCGTGGAACTGTGCCGCCGGATGCGTTCGGTCGCGGAGGTC
The DNA here is from genome assembly GCF_040611095.1 of Streptomyces sp. NPDC003077. Classification (NCBI taxonomy): domain Bacteria; kingdom Bacillati; phylum Actinomycetota; class Actinomycetes; order Kitasatosporales; family Streptomycetaceae; genus Streptomyces; species Streptomyces sp. NPDC003077. The sequence continues at coordinate 8,870 of NZ_JBEXNM010000080.1, forward strand.
TCCGCGCTGCTGAGGATGCCGCTGGGCGTGGTCCGCGTACTGCTCAGCGATCTCGCCGACCAGGGAAGGATTCGCGTCTACGGCACCGGTCACGGCACCGGACGGCCGGACCGCGCGCTGCTGGAAAGGGTGCTGGGTGGACTCCGCAGACTCTGACATGACGACGACGGCCACGACGAGGCCCGTGACGGCGGCCACAACGACGGCCGCGACGGCGGCCGGTGTGGGCACGTCCTCCGCGACCGCGACGGCGGGCGCCACGGCCACCGACCCCACCGGCTTCACCGCGCCCTGGGCGGCGGTGTTCGCCGAGGAGGAGGCGGCCGGGCTGCGGGGCTGGCAGACGGACCGCAGCCGGGCGCCCGTCGCGACGAAGATCGTCGTGGCGGGCGGGTTCGGCGTCGGCAAGACCACGTTCGTCGGGTCCGTCTCCGAGATCACGCCGCTGCGGACCGAGGCGCTGATGACGCAGGCCGGCGCGGGCATCGACGACCTGACCGCCACCCCGGGCAAGACCACGACCACCGTCGCCATGGACTTCGGGCGCATCACGCTCGACGACGACCTGGTGCTGTACCTGTTCGGCACGCCGGGGCAGCAGCGCTTCTGGTTCATGTGGGACGACCTGGTGCGCGGCGCGATCGGTGCCGTGGTGATGACCGACACCCGGCGCCTTGAGGACTGCTTCCCGGCGCTGGACTATTTCGAGAGCTGCGGCCTTCCCTACATCGTCGCGGTCAACCACTTCGAGGGAACCGCCGAGTACGCCGCAAAGGACGTGCGCGAGGCGCTGACGGTGCCCCCGCACGTGCCCGTCGTGATCATGGACGCGCGGGTGCGGGCGACCGTCGTCGAGTCGCTGCTCGCCCTCGTCGCACACGCGCTCGACGCCGCGCCGGAGTAGGTCCCCGCTCCGGATTCGGCTCCCCGAGGACCGCCGCGCCGACAGACGTCCTCCCGGTCCGCCCACCACGGGCCGACAGACGTCCTCCCGGCCCGCCCACCACGGGCCGGGAGCGACCCGTACGCCCCCGCCCCCTCTTGGGAAGTGAGCACCACCATGCGTCGAATACTCATCGTCGGGGCCGGTCAGTCCGGTCTGCAGCTCGCCCTGGGGCTCCAGGCCCAGAGGTACGAGGTGACCCTCATGTCCCACCGCACCGCCGACGAGATCCGCTGCGGCCGGGTCATGTCGACGCAGTGCATGTTCCACACCGCCCTCCAGCACGAGCGTGACCTACGGATCAACTTCTGGGAGAGCCAGGCCCCGCGCATCGGGGGCCTGGGCGTCTCGGTCGCGGCCCCGGACGGGTCGCGGGCCGTCGACTGGCTCGGCACGCTGGACGGTTACGCGCAGTCCGTCGACCAGCGGCTGAAGATGGCTGGCTGGATGGAGACCTTCGCGCAGCGCGGCGGTCAGCTCGTCATCCACGGCGCGGCCGTCTCCGACCTGGACTTCTTCGCGACCCGTTACGACCTGACGCTGATCGCGGCGGGCAAGGGCGAGCTGGTGTCGATCTTCGCCCGCGACCGGGCCCGTTCGCCGTACGACGTGCCGCAGCGCGCGCTCGCCGTCGCGTACGTCCACGGGCTGGGCCCGCGCCCGGAGCACCCGGACACGGAGGCGGTGCGTTGCAACCTCGTACCGGGTGTCGGCGAACTGTTCGTCATGCCGACGCTGACCACCTCGGGACGGGCCGACATCCTCTTCTGGGAGGGGGTGCCGGGCGGCCCGCTGGACGTGTTCGCCGGCATCAAGGACCCGGGCGAGCACCTGGCCACCACCCTGGAGCTGATGGAGCGCTTCACCCCGTGGGAGTACGCGCGGGCCACCCGGGTCGAGCTGACGGACGCGAACGGCACCCTGGCCGGGCGGTACGCGCCCGTCGTGCGCGAACCCGTCGCGCGGATGCCCTCGGGCGGGCTGGTGCTGGGCGTCGCGGACGTGGTCGTCGCCAACGACCCGATCACCGGGCAGGGCTCCAACTCGGCGTCCAAATGCGCCGCTTCGTACCTCGCCGCCATCGTCGAGCACGGCGACCGGCCCTTCGACGAGGCGTGGATGCGCGCCACCTTCGCCCGTTACTGGGACACCGCCCGGCACGTCACCAAGTGGACCAACGCGATGCTGGCCCCGCCGCCGGAGCACGTCCTGAAGCTGATCGGCGCGGCCGGGCAGGTTCGGCCGGTCGCCGATCGGATCGCCAACGGGTTCGATGATCCGGGCGACTTCGAGGAGTTCTTCTATGAGCCGGAGAAGGCGGAGGCGTACCTCGCGTCGCTGGTGGGGTGAGGCCGGGGCCGTCGTCGGAAGTGGCACCGTCGGTCGCCGGCATCAGCCCGGCGCCCCCGCCGTCGCGTACTTCGCCGCGCCGCCGGTGGCGATGTCCGGCAGCCGCCAGGGCTCGGCGGGGCTCGGCGGGCTGTCGGAATCCGATTGACCGTCGGAATCCGGCTGGCTGTCGTGGCTCGGCGGGTCGGCGGCCTCGGGCCCGTCCCCGGACCCGCCTCCGTGCCCGTTCGCGGGGCCGGTGCCTGCCCCGCCCGCGTCCGGCCGCACCGCGCCCAGCAGCGGGTTCGAGGCGATCGGCGAGACCTTGACCCGGGAACCCGGGCGCGGGGCGTGCAGCACCTTCCCGTCCCCGAGGTACAGCCCCACGTGCGTGGCGCCCGGGAAGTAGAGCACCAGGTCACCGGGACGCAGCCGCCGCAGCGACACGTGGGGGAGCCGTCGCCACTGCTCCTGGCTGGTGCGGGGGATCGTCCGCCCGGCGTGCGCCCACGCCTGCGAGGTCAGCCCGGAGCAGTCGAACGAGTCCGGCCCCTCCGCCCCCCACAGGTACGGCTTGCCGAGCTGGGCGAGCCCGTACGCGATCGCCTGGCCGGCGCGCCAGGAAGGCCCTGACCGGTCGTCGCCCAGCAGTCCGGAGGCGAGCAGTCGGCGTTGGGCCCGGACGGTGCCGCGCTGCTCCAGCCGTTGCAACTCGTCGAGCTGCTCCGGAGAGAGGGAGGCGAGGGCCTGCTCGATCTCCTTGAGCTTGCGCTGGGCGGTGTTCCGGCGCGCGGTGCGCCGGTCGGCGAGCTTCTGCTGCTTGCGCAGCGCGGCGCGGGCCGCGTCCGCCAGCCGCCGGGCCCGCTTCTCGTCGGCGATGAGCCGGGTGACGGTGGCGGCCTGGTCGTCGGCCACCTCGCCCAGCAGGTGGTCCTGGTCCAACGCCGACTGCGGATCGTCGGCGAGCAGGAACCGCAGGGCCGGGGAGAACTCCGACGGGCCCGCCCCCTGGTACTGCTGACGGGCCAGCCGCCCGGCGTCCTCCCGGCTGCGGGCGAGCTGCCGCTGAGCCCTCTTCAGGCGGGAGGCCAGGTTCTTGGTCTGCCGCCGATGGGTGCGCAATTCGCCCCGGGCCGCGTTGTACGCCTCGGTGGCCGCCTCCGCCTGCTGGTAGAGGTCCTGCATACGGGCGAGCAGCCGGCTGACGGAGGCGCCGGTGCCGGAGCCGCTCCCGTACGAGGGGCCGTAGCCCGGCGTCGGTTCGGCGCGGGCATCGGGCGCGAGCGCCGTGAGGACGACGGTGCCGGCGAGGACGGCCACACCGGCCGCTCGCAGCAGGCCGTATGAGCGGTATGAGCGGTATGAACGGGGAGTGGGGGGTGGTGCGGGCGGTTCGGCCGTGCCCAGGGCGATGACCTGTGCCTCTGTCTCGGCTGTCTTCTCTGCTCCGGCTGTCACCTTCGCTTCGGCCGTCCGTACGGTGACGGCCGTTCTCTTTGCCTCGTCAGCCCTGCTCGCTTCGTCCGTCCTCAAGGCGAGGGCGAGCAGCACGCGATCGTTCCGTCCCGTCGGGGGCCCTTCCGGCACCCCCGGCCACCACCGTCCTGACACGCGACCACCTCCCGACGCCTCCGACGCGCTGTCCCCGCGTCCGTTCCGAATGCGCCCCGGACCGGCTCCGGGCTCGTTGCGTCCCGGTCCGTCCCGGACCTGTTGCCGACCGGAACGCCGGGTACGCCGCTGCCCCTTGAGCGGGGCGAAGCGCGCGTACCGGCTCCGGCTCGTTCGGATCGTGTCACGGGGATGCCGGGGCCGCCGGGGGAGTGGGCCCTCCGGGGCAGTGTGATCACCCGATCAGCCGCCCGGGGGCGCCCGGTGGTCGCTCGTCAGGGCTCGTCAGCCTCCTGACAGTCGCTCGTCAGCCGCCAGAGGAGTCTGACGAGCGCGGGCAGCCCTGACGCCTGCGGGCAAGGAAGCGCCCGACGCGTGGGGGAGGTAGGGGGCGCGTCGGGCGGGGGGCCAAGCAGAGAGAGGAGGACGAAGCAGGGGGAGGAGCGGGGCGGGGGCGCTCCTAACGGAGGGCCTTCCCAACCGTGGCCGGGCCGTTCCCACCCGCGACCGGGCCGTTCGTCCCGAAGTACGCGTCGAAGTTCTTCTGGAAGGCCCAGCCGCCGTACCGGTCCCAGTTGATCGACCAGGTCATCAGGCCGCGCAGGTCCGGCCAGGTGCCGTGGGTCTGGTAGGGGCCGCCGGTGGGCTTCTTCTTGGTGAGGGCGTCCAGGGTGCGGGTCACCTCGGCGGGGGAGATGTGGCCGTTGCCCGCGTACGGGGCGGCGGGCAGGCCGATGGCGACCTGGGAGGCCTTCAGCGGCGGGAAAACATTGTTCTTGTTGCCCGCGACCGGGAAGCCGGTCAGCAGCATGTCGGTCATGGCGATGGGGAAGTCGGCGTCACCCATGGTGTGGTACTGGTTGTCCAGCCCCATGATCGGTCCGGAGTTGTAGTTCTGGACGTGCAGCAGCGTCAGGTCGTCCCGCAGGGCGTGGATGACCGGTAGGTACGCGCCCGCCCGGGGGTCCTGGCCGCCCCACGGCCCGGAGCCGTAGAACTGGTACCCGAGCTGGACGAAGAACGTCTCCGGGGCCATCGTCAGCGTGAACCCGGGCCCGTACTTGGCCTTGAGGGTCTTCACCGCCGAGATGAGATTGACGATGGCGGGCGTCTTCGGGTTCTTGAAGTCGGTGTCCCCGTTGTCCAGCGCCAGGGAGTGGCCCTCGAAGTCGATGTCCAGTCCGTCCAGGCCGTACCGGTCGATGATCTCGCCGACCGATCGGACGAACGTGTCCCGGGCGGCGGTGGTGGCGAGCCGCACCTGTCCGTTCTGGCCGCCGATGGAGATGAGCACCTTCTTGCCCGCGGCCTGCTTGGCCTTGATGGCGGCCTTGAACTCCGCCTCCGTCTCGACGGTCGGGCACTCGCTCTTCGGGCACAGCGCGAACCGGATGTCGCCGGAGGTGACGGAGGTGGGCTCGCCGAAGGCGAGGTCGATGACGTCCCAGCTGTCGGGGACGTCGGCCAGCCGGGTGTAGCCGGAGCCGTTGGCGAAACTGGCGTGCAGGTAGCCGACGAGGGCGTGCTCGGGGAGCGCCGACGCGGCGGTCCGGCCGCTCCGGGGGGACGGGTCGGGGACGGCGGTGGCCTGGGCGGCGCCGCCCAGGAGGGCGCAGGCGGCGGCAGCGGCGAGGAAGGCCGACCGCGCCCGGTGCCCCGGGAACCAGGCGGGTCTGGAGAAGCGTGAACGGGCTTCTGTCGCCTGGTGGGGCAGGCGGGAGGGACGGAGGCGCATCGGGCATCTCCCAGTCGACGACGGTACGAGGGGGGCGTACGTGTGTGCCGAACGGTGGAGGGGGCCGCCCCTGCGGAGTGGGGCCAACCAGGGAGGCGCGGGGACGGCGCCCTCTGCCCTGGCAGCAAACAGGACTAGACCAGTGCTGTCAATGGTACGGACCAGACTTGCCGAGCTGGGGCGGGACGCTCCGCTTCGGCTGGTGGGAGCGGCTGCGGGAGTGGCCGGTGGGGCGGTCGGCGCCGGGGGTCGGTGGGGCGGTCGGTGCGGCCTCCGGCCGGGTGGGCGGGGCCGCCCGGCTGGAGGGTCCCCGGCCGTGCGCTCAACTCCGCTTGCTCCAGGGCCACTTCGGGCGGCTGTCGCCCGGCTTCGCCTCCGGGTCGTAGGTGTACTTCCAGCCGCGCGGCAGCCCCAGCCGCCCCGTGGGCCCCGGTGTCCGGCGGTAGATGTGCACCGTGGGCGGGCGGCCGTCGTCGTTGGGCACCGGGATCTCGTACGTCTTCGGGGGCTGGCCCGTGGCGCCCAGCAGCACCGGCAGCACCCGGCCGTCCAGCGGTCCGCCGACGAAGGGTGTGTTCTCGCTTCTCACCGCACCAGTCTCACACCGAGGGGGACAGCCGGTGCCGGGCGGGGAGGACGGGGCGCGGCGGACGGGTGGGGGAGGACGGACTGCGGCCGACGGGCGGGGAGGGCGGAGCGCGGCGGACGGATGGGGGAACGGGCACCGCTTACGTGGGACGGGCCCGGGCTTCCTGGGGCCCACGCCCGCCCGTGTCGGGGCCGCGCCCGTTCGTGACGGAACAGGGCCCGCCCGTGACGGAACAGAGCCCGCCCGCGACGGAACAGAGCCCGCCCGTGACGGATCCGGGCTACCTCACAGCAGGTGGGACGCGTCGCCGAGGACCGGGAGGAGGCGCCGGACCAGCTCCGCGACCGGGCCCTCGGCCGTCTCCGTGCGCAGCGCCGCCCGGGTGACCCGGGCGGTCTGCTCGTCCGTGGCCGCCGTCACCGTCAGCAGGGCGACGAAGTGGTCGACCAGCCAGTCGCGCAGCTCGTCCAGCGGTGGCTGCTTGTCCGCGTCGAGCCACATCAGGGACGCGGCCTCGACGGCGGTGATCCACGTCCGGACCGCCATCCGCAGCCGCGGCGCCGGCTCGGGCGCGTCCAGGTGGTGCAGGATCCGGTCGGCGGCCGTGCGCCGCACCTCGTCCACGATCGCGGTGGTCCGGGTGGTCTCCACGACGCTGCCGCCCTGGAGGAGCGCGGCGAAACCCGCGTCGTGCTGGTCCACGAACGCCAGGTAGCGGTCCAGGGCACGGGAGAGCCGCTGGGTGAGCGGGCCGGTCTCCGGTTCGGTGAAGCAGCCTTCCAGGATGTCCGCCGCGCTGCGCAGGGCGGCCTCGTACAACTGCTGCTTGCCGCCCGGGAAGTAGCGGTAGACCAGCGGACGGGAGACCTGCGCGGCGTGCGCGACGTCGTCCAGCGAGACGTCCTCGGGGGCGCGGTGGGCGAACAGGTCCAGTGCGGCGGCGAGCAGTTGGGCGCGGCGCTCCTCGACGCTCAGCCTGCGGTAGGCGGGTCGGGGAACTGCTGGGACGGTGCCGCTGCCGGTCATGACATGCAGCGTAACCGCGGCGCCGCGGCGATCGTACGGCGCCGCCGGGCGCGGGCCGGGCGCGCGCGGCGGGGGTTGGGTGCGCCGGGTGCACGGCGGCGGTCGTGTGTGACGGGCGCCCGTGACGGCGTGAGGCGGGTGCGGGTGCGGGTAACGGGGGCTGGGTGCGCGGGGCGTGCGGCGGCGTGTGACGGGCATGCGGTAGCGCACAGGCACGCGGTGGTGCACGGGTGCGCCCGGCACACGATGGAGTACCGGTGCACGTGCCGGGCGAGCCGACCGGCCACCCGCTGGGCATGTGGCCACGGGCCCACGGGCCCACGGGCGCGGAGTACCGGCGCGCCCGCCGGGGGAGCCCCTACACCCACCCCCGCTGAGCCGCCTTGATCCCCGCCTCGAAGCGGCTGGTCGCGCCCAGCCGCTCCATCAGCGCGGCCATCTGCCGCCGTACCGTGCGGAGGGAGACGCCCAGCCGTTTGCCCGCCGCCTCGTCGGTCAGCCCGGAGGCCAGGAGCTTGAGGAGTTCGCGTTCGACCGGGGCGAGTTCCGCGGGGTCGTCGTCCGTCGGCCGGCCGCGGGAGTCGGAGTCGAGCGGGCTCGCCTTCTCCCATATCTGGTCGAACAGGGCGACCAGCGCCGCCACGATGCCGGGCGCGCTCGTGCACAGCGCGCCCCGCCGCGAGTTGGCGGGGTCGATGGGGACGACGGCGATCCGGCGGTCGAAGACGAGCAGGCGGAGGGGCACGACCGGGGTGGTGCGCACCTCGCCGCCGTGTTCGTCCAGCCAGCGGGCGTAGGCGAGGGTGGGCGGGTCGTTGCGGGCGCTGTCCTGGTAGAGCGTGCGCAGGGTGACGCCGCGTCGGAGGGCGTCCTCGTCCAGCGGGCGGGAGGCGTCCAGGCTGGACTGGGACTGGGCGCCGCCGGGGTTGATCGCCAGGCACTCCTCGGAGAGGTCCCTGGCCAGGGTCTCCAGGCGGCCCTGGATGGCGTCGAGCCCGACCAGCCGCTCGGCCACGTCCACGTCACTGTCCGGACGGAGCGCGGCGAACTCCGCGACGGTCCGCGCCACCGCCTCCTTGCCCCGGGCCAGTGCCTCCTGGCGCCGGGCCAGCTCGCATTCCTGGCGGCGCAGCAGCAGCTCCAGCCCGACCTCGGGGTTGACCACGCGCAGCAGGTCGGGGTCCTCACGGGAGGACTGGAGCAGTTCCATGTCGACGAGCTGGTCCAGGGCGGCGCGTATCCGCTGCTCGGAGAGGTCCAGGCGCACGCTCAGATCACTGACGCCGGCGTTCGGGTAGCGCAGCAGGCCCCGGTAGACACTTTCCGTCGCCGTATCGAGCCCCAGGGCGTCCAGCATGTTCAACCCCATGAGTTCTGCACGTGCCGAAGGCACATGCGTTCGACAGAAACGTGCCGGTCATCCTATGAGACGTTTGTGTGAAAGCGTGACGTGGCATCAGAGTGCCAGCCACCTTGGTGCCACCCGTTCCGCCTTCCTGGAGGGTGCCGGCCGGGAGAGGATGAGATCACCGGGGGGCCGGAGAGGAACGGTCCGCGACCACTCGGGCCTGCTTTTCCGTCATCCGCATCCAGGGGGTTCCATGTCCAGGGCAACGCGCCATACCGGTCTCGTCGCCTTCCTTCTGCTGCTCCTCTGCACCGTCCTGGCCGTCTCCTCGGCCGCCGGCCGGGAGACCTCGCGCCCGGCTCAGGCGATCGCCAAGGTCGCGGGCTGGGAGGCGCCGGGCGCCTCCTCGGCCACCGGAATCGGCTGGGACTGACCCGATGCGTGTCGTCCGCGCCCTCTTGGTCAGGGCAGGCGGCCTGGGGTCGCAGAACGGGCGCGGAGCCGACTTGTTGCACGATCTGTTCTGGGCGCACACGGACCCGGACGGCGGACTGGAACACGTACGGGTCCGCCCGGTCCGCGCGGGCATGGAGGTCATCCTCTTCCTCCACGCCGAGACGGACAGGGTCGCACTGACCCGCGCACAGGGACTGCTGGACCGGGTCCGCGAACCGCTCGCGGTCCACGGCTACTCGACCGAGGTCCCTTCGGCCTGAGCAGTGTCCGCCTGGGTGATGGCCGTCTGAGCGGTGTCCGGTATCTGGGATCCCCGCTCGGTCCGATCGATCCGTCATCTCGTGATCCGCGCTTCGTCATGCCCTTTGCCCTGATTCGTCCTGTCCGGCCGTCCCCTTCCGTCTGCTCGATGCCTCCCGTCTGCTCGGTCCCTCCCATCTGATCGACCCGACCCGTTCCGCGCGCCCGGTGCCATACACCCCAAGGCACCACACGGCACCTGGCGCACCCCCGATTCCCCGTGCCCCGTTCCGGCACGCGGAGCCGGGCCGAGCGGGGCCGCGCCGGGCCGCGAGGTTCCACCCCGCCCGGCCGGGACGTACCCGGGCCGCCCGGCTCCTGTCGCACCGCGCCGGGGCCCGGCCCGGACGCGTACCTCGCACCGGCCGCCCGTTCCGCGTGCCCGCCCGGCGCCTCCGGGGCCGCGCGCGGAAGTCCCGCGACCGTTCGCGGTCCCGGGGGTGTGGCTCCGGGGCCTCCCCACCCGGACCACCGGATTCCCACCCGGCCCGGTCCCCACCCCGGCGCACCGCAGCCGTGCGCCCCGCGGCCGGCCCGGCGCGTCGCGCGTCCTGCCCGGCCGTGCCCACGCCGACCGACCTTCCCGACCTCTCACCCCACCAACGAGGAGATTTGGCATGTCCGGATTCCTGCGCCGTCCCGCCGTCCGATCCGCCCTGGTCACCGCCGCGCTGGGTGCCATGGTCCTGGGAGTGACCGCTCCGTCCCACGCCGCACCGGGGGAGGCGAGACCGGTGGCGAAGGCCGCCGCTGCCGACTCCACGGTCGGCGGTGAGATCAGCCGCGCCGAGATGATCGAGCGGGTGCAGTACTGGATCGACAAGGGCGTTCCGTACAGCCAGGCGGCGACCTACCCCGACGTCGAGGGGAAGCGCTACCGGACCGACTGTTCCGGCCTGGTGTCCATGGCCTGGCACCTGCCCAACAGCGAGACGACGTGGACGCTGCCCAGCTTCTCCACCCGGCTGGGCAGCCTGGACGACCTCCAGCCCGGCGACGCGCTGAACAACATCAACAGCCACGTCGTGCTCTTCGTCGGCTGGACGGACTCCAGCCACACCACGGCGAACATCATGGAGCACGCCCGGCCCGGCACCAACGCGCGCAAGGCCACCTACAGCCGCAACTACATCGTCAACAACGGCTTCAAGCCCTACCGCTACAAGAAGGTCATCGAGTCCCCGGTGACCGTGCCGGACAAGGGGATGACCAACGTCACCGCGGTGGGCGACCTCACGGGCGACGGCATCACCGACGTGCTCGCGGTGGAGACCGCGACCGGCGATCTGTACCGCTACTCCGGGCCCGACTACACCGGCAGCGACACGGCCCGAGTGAAGATCGGGTTCGGCTGGGACTCGGTCAGCAACATCGTCGGCGTCGGTGACCTCACGGGCGATGGCATCCCCGACATCCTCGCCGTGGACGCCGAGACCGGCAATCTGTACCGCTACTCGGGCCCGAACTACAGCGGCAGGGACAAGGTCCAGATCGGCACGAACTGGAACTCGATGGCCAACGTCACCGCCGTCGGGGACCTGACGGGTGACGGCAAGCCGGACATCATCGCCGTCGAGACGAGCAGCGGCAAGCTGTTCCGCTACTCGGGGCCGGACTACAGCGGCGGTTCGCGCGTCCAGATCGGCACCGGCTGGAACGTCTACTCCTCCATCACCGGTGTCGGTGACATCACGGGTGACGGCGTGGCCGACATCATCGCCGTCGACAACAAGACCGGGGAGCTGTTCCGCTACTCGGGGCCGCACTACAACGGCGGCACGAAGACCAAGATCGGCACCAACTGGAACTCCATGATCAACATGGCCGGTGTCGGCGACCTGAACGGCGACAAGATCCCGGACCTGATCGCCGTGGAGCAGTCCTCCCAGTACCTCTACCGCTACTCGGGCCCCGACTTCCCCGGCGGTTCCCGCGTCCAGATCGGCACCAACTGGTAGGCGGCGCCCCGCCGCACACCACGAGGGCGGAAACGTGCCTCTCCCGAGCACGTGCCTCTCCGGAAACGTGCCTCTCCCGGGCACGGTTGCGACCCGGCTCCGCCGTCCGCCGGCCCGAGGTGCGTGCCCCGGGCCGGCGTGGGCCCCGTCCCACCACGGGGCCGGTGCCGATTCCCAGGGCCGCGCGGCCCCTTCCTCCCCCCTCCGGGGCCGCGCGGCCCCTCCCGCCGCCGGGCAGAGCCCACCCCGGCCCTCCGCCAAGAGGGCGTACCGCCGGGCAAGCCCCCACGCCGAGAAGGCGCCCCACCTGCCTCCCCGGGATGAGCGCGTCCCGCGCCCCCGGCCCTCCCCTCCCCCCCGTACGTCACCCCACCGGACCGAGGTTCACCATGCCCGAACGAAACCAGGAGCAGTCCCACCGGCAGCCGCGCGAGCCGAAGCCGCACGGACACCCGCGTCGCTTCTCCCTGAAGCGCGCGCTTACCGGTGGGCCCCGCCGTCGCGCCCTCGCCGCCCTCCCCGTCGCCGCGCTCGGCCTCTCCCTGGTCACCGCGCCGACCGCCACCGCGGCCTCCGTCGCCACCTGGGACAAGGTCGCCCAGTGCGAGTCCAGCGGCAACTGGCACATCAACACCGGCAACGGCTACTACGGCGGCCTCCAGATCCTCCAGTCCACCTGGGTCGCCTACGGCGGTCCGCAGTACGCGGCCCGCGCCGACCTGGCCACCAAGGAGCAGCAGATCCGCATCGCGGAGAAGATCCTGGCCGGACAGGGCGCCGGCGCCTGGGGCAGCTGCGGAGCCAGAGCGAACCTCGCCAACGACCACGCCGACCCCTACCCGGCCGAGCCCCCGGCCCCGCAGTCCTACATGGCGCACCTGACGCCGGTCGGCGACCTGGACGGTGACGGGGTGCCGGACATCATCGCGGTCGAGAAGAAGACCGGCGACCTGTACCGCTACTCGGGCCCGTCCTTCGGCGGCGGTTCGCGCACGCAGATCGGCTTCGGCTGGAACGGCATGAGCGACATCGTCGGCGTCGGCGATCTCACGGGCGACGGCGTGGCCGACATCCTCGCCGTGGACAAGGAGAACGGCGACCTCTATCGCTACTCGGGCCCGTACTACAACGGCAGGACGCAGGCCAAGATCGGCAGCAACTGGGACTCGATGACGAACATCACCCCGGTCGGCGATCTGAACGGCGACGGGGTGCCGGACATCATCGCGGTCGAGAAGAAGAACGGGAACCTGTACCGCTACTCCGGCCCGGACTTCACCGGCGGCGACCGCGTCCAGATCGGCACCGGCTGGAACGTGTACTCCACCATCGTCGGCATCGGCGACCTGACGGGCGACAAGACGGCCGACATCATCGCCGTCGACAGCAAGACCGGGGAGCTGTTCCGCTACTCGGGCCCGCACTACAACGGCAGCACGAAGACCAAGATCGGTTCCAACTGGAACAGCATGACCAATCTGACGGGCGTCGGCGACGTCACCGGTGACGGCATCCCGGACCTCCTCGCGACCGACCCGTCCACGCACATGCTCTACCGCTACTCCGGCCCCGGCTTCGCCGGCGGCGACCGCGTCCGGATCGGCACCAACTGGTAGGGCAGGGACCTTCCCAGGACCTCCCACCCGTCCGTTCCGTCCCTTCCCCCTCAGGAGCCATCCGTGAGACGCGTCGCGTCCCTGCTGGCCACGGCGGGTTCCGCGCTGGCGATGGCCGCCGGCGCGGTTCTGACGGCGCCCGCCGCCCAGGCGGACACCGTCACCGCCGGAACCGCCCCGCCGCTGCGGTTCGCCAGCTACAACATCTGCGGCAACATGTGCCCCGACGCCAAGGGTTACGACAACCAGCGGCGCATCGACACCATCGTGAAGGAGGCGGCGCCCGGGACCTGGGGCGCCGACCAGCTCTTCCTTCAGGAAGTCTGCCGCCCGCAGTACGACGAGGTCCTCAAGCGACTGGCCCCGCTCGGCTTCCACGGCCTGTACGCCGCGACGCTCTCCGGCAAGCCCGACGTGTGCGCGGGCGCCGACTACGGCGTGGCCGTCCTCGTCAAGGGGCCGGTCTCCGAGACCAAGGTGCTGGACCTGACGGCGGGCGGCGAGGCGGAGCCCATCAAGGTCCCGTGCGTGAAGAACTACATCCAGAGCCGCGCCAACTGGGCGTGTTCGGTGCACCTTTACTGGAGGGACGCCGAACTGCGTGACGCCGAGGCACGCGCCCTGGCCGCGCAGGCCACGGCATGGGAGGACGCCGGCGTCCCCGTCGTCCTGGCCGGCGACTTCAACGGGCAGCCGCGGGACGCCTCGCTGTCCCACTTCTACGACACGAGCATCTCCGACGGCGGCAAGGGCACCTTCCTGGAGGCCGACGAGACCGACAAGGATCACTTCCCCTCGTCGGTCTGCCCGCCCTCCCGGTCCCGCTGCCGCTCGGGGGAACCCACCTTCGGCCAGGAGAAGATCGACTACGTCTTCCTCTCCGCGCCTCACTTCAAAGGCGTCCAGGCCGACGCGCTCCCGCTGGACACCGCGGTCTCCGACCACCGGTTGCTGCGCGGCGCGGCGTACTGGGACGACTGCGGCCCGCTCGCCCCGTGGACGGGCACCGTCTTCCGCCGGGACGCCGCGGGAGGGCTGTTCCGCTACGCGGGCCGCTCCGACGGCACGGTCACCGGCGCGTGCAAGGTGGGCAGCGGCTGGACCATGATGCGCCTCGCCGCGCACGACGGGAACACCGTCCTCGCCGTCGACGGTTCCGGCACCCTGTGGCGCTACCCGGCCGACCTCGACACCGGTACGTACACCGGCAGCACGCGGATGCGCGCGGCGGACGGCTGGGGCCCGATGGACGCCCTGCTCACCCCGGGCGACTTCTCGGGCGACGGCCGGGCGGACCTGATCGGCCGGGACAAGGCCGGTGACCTGTGGCTCTACAAGGGCGACGGCAAGGGCGCGTACGCCGCCCCCGTGAAGATCGGCAACGGCTGGCAGATCTACACCGCCCTGCTCTCCCCGGGCGACTTCTCCGGTGACGGCCGCGCGGATCTGATCGGCCGGGACAAGGCCGGTGACCTGTGGCTCTACAAGGGCGACGGCAAGGGCGGCTACGCGCCGCGCGTCAAGATCGGCAGCGGCTGGCAGGCGTACACCGCGCTCACCGCCCCCGGCGATCTCGACGGTGACGGCCGCGCGGATCTCGTCGGCCGGGACGCGGCGGGCGACCTGTGGGCCTACCGCGGTGACGGCAAGGGCGGCTACGCCGCTCGTCAGAAGGTCGGCAGCGGCTACCCGGCGGGCGAGCTGATGTTCTGACGAGGTCCCCCCAGAACCTGTCGCCAAGGTGACGGCCTTCGCCCGCGGCGTGGGCGCCCGGGCGTGGGCACCCGCCACCTCCCGCCCGCAAGCCGGAGGCCGCGACGACAGGACCCGAAGACCGGCCCACCCCCCGCCGGCGTGGGGGCAGGCCGAGGGCCCGGAACCTGAGGGGGTTCCGGGCCTGCGGGCCGGGTGCCGCCGGGGGCGAGCGGTACCCGGCCCGTGCCGGTGCGCGGACGCGGGCGCGGCCGGGTACGGGTGCGGGCCGTCGGCCACGCTGCCCTGTCGTCGAACCGCCCCGTGCGCGGACGCTGACGAATACGGGCCCGGCCGGATCAGGCGATCAAGCCGCGAACTCCGCGTACGGGGTCCAGGCGATCAAGCGGCGAACTCCGCGTACGGGGCTCAGGCGCTCAAGCCGAGAACTCCGCGTACGGACTCAGGCCAGCAGCCCCGAGCTGCGCCAGAGCGTGCGCCCCACGCCCCGCAGCACGCCGATCTCGTCCAGGAAGTCCGTCAGCCGCTTGGCCCCGGACTGCATGACCTCGCGTCGGTGCCCGCTGGCCTTGACCTGCGCGACGGCCTCCCGGCGGTCCAGGCCGACGTCCGTGTAGACCTGGGGGTTCACGAACGCGATGGAGAAGACGCGGGCGGCCTCGCCGCAGCTCAGCCGGGTGAGTTGGCGCTCCCAGCGCGGGGCGGTGACCATCTGGCGGCGCAGTTCCTCGCGGGCGTAGCGGACGTGCCGGGCCTCTTCCACGACGTGGATGCGGGTGACGCCGCGCACGATGGTCTGCACGCGCTCGTCGGGGAAGGTCAGGCGCTGCATCCAGTCGAGGATCTCCTCGCCCAGCAGCGTGCAGGCGAACGAGCCCGGCGTGGTGGAGACGGTTTTGAGGACGCGGGCCAGGTTGTGGTTCAGGCGCGACACCGGGTACGCGGGCGCGTTGCCCTTCTGGATCATGCGGGCGAACATCTTCGAGTGCCGGCACTCGTCGGCGATCTCGGTGAGCGCGTAACGGACGTGCGCGCTGGTCACGGACTTGTCGTAGATGTGCCGGACCAGTAACTGCATCAAGATGATCTCGAACCATATGCCCAGGGAGGCCAGCGAGGCGGCCTCGTGCCGGGCGAGGTCCATCCGCTGCTCCTCCGACATCCGCTTCCACAGTGGCGTGTCGTAGAGCGAGACGAGCTCCGGGGGCCAGAACCACTTGCCCTCTTCGATGGGCGCGTCCCAGTCCAGCTCGGCGTCCGGGTCGAAGGAGTGCTTGGCCGAGGACTCCAGCAGCCGTTCGGCCACCTGTTCCCGGTCTTTGAGCAGCCCGAGGGCGTCCCGGAGGACTTCTGTTTCCGTCAGGGTCGTCATGGCTGTGGTTACCTCGCTTGTGGGGTTACCCGCGGTCACGTCTTATGAGACTGCGTGTCAGCAAGGACGTCAATAGTTTTGTATGACTTATTGACCCGCCAGTAACGACCGTGTGAGCCTGCCAACGACTGCATGAGGCAACGGGTTTGGCGATACGAGGAGGCCACCGTGTCGATGCGTGAGCTGTACGTGCGGGACCCGGGTGACACACCCTGGTCGGTGCCCGCCACCGGCGCCGCCCGCTTCACCTGGGAGTACGACGACGGCCGCGAACGGCTCCTGGCCCTCTACCAGAAGGGCAAGGACAAGCAGTGGGACGCCACCACGCGCATCGACTGGGACCTGGAGGTGGACCCGTACGACCCGCTCGGCGCCCCCGACGAGGCCTTGTCCCTGTACGGCACGCCCTACTGGGACAAGTTGTCCGCCAAGGACCGCGCCGAACTGCGCCGCCGTTACGCGTCCTGGCAGTTCAGCCAGTTCCTGCACGGCGAGCAGGGCGCCATGGTGTGCGCCGCCCGCATCGTGGAATCCGTCCCCGACCTCGACGCGAAGTTCTACTCCGCGACCCAGACCATGGACGAGGCCCGGCACGCCGAGATCTACGGCCGCTTCCTGAAGGACAAGATCGGGATGGTCTACCCGGTCGACGACAACCTCCGGTCCCTCCTGGCGGACACGCTCAAGGACTCCCGCTGGGACATGCCCTACCTGGGCATGCAGGTCCTGATCGAGGGCCTGGCACTGGCCGCGTTCGGCATGATCCGCGACACCACGGCCAAGCCGCTGCCCCGCCAGATCCTCGCCTACGTCATGCAGGACGAGGCCCGCCACGTCGCCTTCGGCCGCCTGGCCCTGCGCGACCACTACCGCCAGCTCACCGACGCCGAACTGCGCGAACGCGAGGAATTCGTCATCGAGGGCTGCTATCTGATGCGCGACCGCCTGCGCGGCCTGGAGGTCCTGGAGGACTTCGGCATCCCCCGCCGCGAAGCGGCCGAGATCACCGAACGCTCCCCCTTCCTCCAGCTCTTCCGCAAGCTCCTGTTCAGCCGCATCGTCCCCTGCGTCAAGGACATCGGCTTGTGGGGCGAACGCCTCCAGCGCGCCTATGTGGACCTGGGCGTCTTCGACCTCGGCGACTCCAACCTCGATCGGCTGATGACGGAGGACGAGGAGCTGGCCGAGCGCCTGGACGCCGAGCGCTTCGCGGCCGAGGAACGGGAACGGAAGGCGGAGGTGGACCGGGCGATCGCGGAGGGGGCGGAGGGGTAGGGGCTCAGGCCGGCAAGCGAGCCCCGGCCAGTTCGAACCAGGTGGCCTTCCCGGGGCCCGGCCCGTGCCGGCACACACCCCAGTCGGACGCCCCGGCCGCGATCAGCAACATGCCCCGGCCGTGGTGATCCTCTGGCCCGGGCGCCCGGGGGACGGGGAGCCCCGCCGCCTCGTCGTGGACCAGCACGCGCAGGCACCGGCGGGGCGACCACTCCGCGAACAGCGTGACCGGCCGCGCGCAGGCGTCGTTCCGGCACGCGTTCACGGCGTTGGTGACCGCTTCGGACGTGAGCAGCACCGCCATGTCGGCGAGGTCGCAGCGGTCGGCGGCGGTGAGCAGGGCCCGTACGGACTCGCGGCAGGGTCGGACCCAAACGGGGTCGGGGGGAAAGACGAGGGAACAGGTGTGCATGGGGTGCCTCCTGTCGGCTGAGGCGAGTGAAGTGCCGCCGAAGCTAGGAAAGGCATGGGCACGGTGCAACCCTTTACGACTCTCTCCACTCGGTCGAGTGACACACCAACTCCTCGCCCGCCCAACGCGGTTAGGGTCCTCGCACGGTCCTGATCGAGGAGGTCGCCGAGTGCCACCAAGGAAACACCCCACCGAACGTCAGAGGCGTCTCGGTCTGGAATTGCGGAAGTTGCGAGAGAAAGCCGGGGTGTCCGGTGATCAGGCGGCCGACATCTTGGACGCGGACCGCACCCGCATCAGCAACATCGAAGCGGGGCGTCTGGATGTCCCGCGTAACCGTCTCTACAAGCTATTGCGGCACTACGAGTGCCAGTCGGGTGCGCTTTTCGATGGCATCATGGATATGGCGCAGGAATCCGGAAAAGGGTGGTGGGACGATTTCCGGGACAGTGCTGAGCCGGTGGCGCGCGATCTCGCGGAAATGGAGTCACGGTGCCAACGGCTGTGGATGCATGAACCACTCTTCATTCCGGGCATGTTGCAGACCGAGGACTACGCTCGTGCGGTCATGCGGGACGCTGACGGCGACCATGAAAAGGACGACCGTTTCGTTGAATTCCGGATGGCGCGTCAACGCGTCATCCGCGAGGAGGCGGACATCGAGTACCGGGCGATCATCCATCAGGCGGCTTTGCACACGCCCATCGGCGGTCCAGCTGTCATGCGCAAGCAGCTCTTGCGATTGATCGAGGTGGCCCGGCAGCCGAACGTATCGGTGCAGATCTTCCCCTTCGAGGCTGGTGGCTACTCGGCGTACAGCCGATCGTTCGTGCTCATTGGGAGTGCGGTGCCCAGCCTGGGCACGGTCTACCTGGAGCATCCAGTGCAATCGCTCTTCGTACGTGAAGAGGGAGCTATCAGTGATTACGCCAGGATGTTCGAGAAGCTTTCCGGGCTGGCACTGCGCCCCATCGACCCGGAGTCGCGTCCGGAGTCCCACACGTCCCGTGATTCGCTCGGCCTCATCCAGCACGTGATGTACACCTTGTGAGGAGGAAAAGGAATGACTGAAATGGAATGGCGCAAGTCGTCGTTCAGTGGCGGAGGGCAAGGGGAGTGTGTGGAAATCGCTGCTGGTGCGGACGGGCGTGTTCTTTTCCGCGAGAGTGACGAGCCTGTCGTGGTCGCGTCCGCTGCGCGCGCTTCGTGGCGGGCTTTCGTGCGCGCCGTGCAGGCGGGCAGGCTCGACGGCTGAAGCAAGCGGAACTGACGCCACTCAGTCGCAAAGGAGTAAACAAATGGGTGAGCGTGTATGGCGCAAATCTTCCTGCAGCGGTGGCGGCAACGGAGATTGCCTGGAGACGGCCGCTGGTAGCGACGGGCGTGTTCTGCTCCGTGAGAGCGACGAGCCGGACGTGGTGGTTTCCGCCACGAGCGCTCCGTGGGCGGGCTTGGTACGGGCAGTTCAGGCAGGGTGGTTCGAGCGAAAGTGAGGGCGACATGTCCGAGGGTTTGTGGCACAAGTCCTCGTACAGCGGCGGCCCTGAAGGCGAGTGCGTAGAGGTGGCCGCCCGCACTGACGGGCAGGTGCGGCTGCGGGAAGGAGACGTACCCGCCGTCGTGCTCGGTGTCTCCATGACGGCGTGGTCCGTCTTCGTACGAGCCGTCAAGGCAAACCGGCTCGACAACTGAGCCAAAGACGGCCGGGCGCGGAGCGGCACCCCACACCGAGGGCCCCCTCCGCACCCCCGGCCACCCGATGCCACACTCCCCCCATGATCTTCCGCCTCGCCCACCGCCCCGACCTGCCCGCCCTCCTCGCCTTGCTGGCGGACGACGACGCCGTGACCGATCCGGCCACCGTGGTGGTGGGCGAGGCGTACGAGCGGGCGTTCGCGGAGATCGCGGAGGACCCGCGCAACGAGTTGCTGGTCCTCGACGAGGGGGACGGGACGGTGCTGGGCTTCCTGCAGATCACCTACATCCCCGGGCTCGGGCGTGGGGGCGGGGAGCGGGCCCTGCTGGAGGCCGTCAGGGTGCGGGCCGACCGGCGGGGGGCCGGGCTGGGGCGGGAGTTGATCGGGGAGGCGATCGCGCGGGCGCGGGCGCGCGGGTGTGTGCTCGTCCAGCTCACCAGCAACAAGCGGCGGACGGAGGCGCACCGCTTCTACGCGTCGCTGGGCTTCGAGCGCAGCCACGACGGCTTCAAGCTGACGCTGGGACGGTAGGGCGGCGGCCCGTCAGCCAGCGCCCGCCCCGCCCCGCGCCGTCCTCGTCAGCCCCCGCCCCGCCCCGCGCCGTCCTCCTCAGCCCCCACTCCGCCCCGACCGGGCCAGCCACCGCCCCTCGTGCCTGGTGACCTCGATCGGGCGGCCGAAGCAGGACGTCATCCGGGGCCCGGTCAGGACCTCGTCCACCGGGCCCCGTGCCTGGACGCGGCCCTCCTTGAGGAGGAGGGCGTGGCCGATGGCGGGGGAGAGTTCCTCCAGGTGGTGGGTGACCGTGACGGTCGCCAGGTCGGTGCGGGTGGTGGCGAGCCGGTGCATGGTGTCGATCAGGTCCTCGCGGGAGGGGAGGTCGAGGGCGTTGAACGGCTCGTCCAGGAGGAGCAGCGACGGGTCGGCCATCAGGGCGCGGGCGATGAGGATGCGGGCCCGCTGACCGCCCGAGCAGACGCCGTAGGGGCGGTCGGCGAGGTCCTTGCTGTCGAGTTCGGCGAGCAGGGCGTGGGCGCGGGCGCGGGTGGCCGCGTCGTACTTGCCCCACAGGGGCTGGACGGTGCCGGTCGCGCCCGTCAGGACGACGGTGTGCCCGGTGGCGTCCATCGGGACCTTCTGGGCGCTGGAGACGAGGCCGATCGCGGCCCGCAGTTCGCGCACGTCGACCCGGCCGAGGCGGTGGCCCAGCACCTCGACGGTGCCGGTGGTCGGGAACATCGTCGCGCCGATCAGGCGCAGGATGGTCGTCTTTCCGGCGCCGTTGGCCCCGAGCAGCGCCCAGTGCTCGCCCGCGCGGACGGTCCAGTCGACGCCGTCGAGGATGACCTGTCCGGTGGTGAGACGGCGGACGCTCACGTCTTCGAGGGTGGCGACGGACCGGGCGCGGCGAGTTGGCGCGACGGCGCTCTCGGCTTCATGTCCCGTTCGGTGCTTCGCTGTTGGCGTGGTGCCGTGGTGCGCGGGGTCGGAGGCAGTCATGCCGCGCACGGTAGCTGTATCTGGCAACTTCCGGGGGGAGGGTCCGATGGGTGGAACGGAGGGCGGGGTCGTGTCGGAGGCGGTGACGGGTGCGTGGCGCCGTATCGAATCGTGGCTGGAGGTGCGCGCGCCGGCGTCGCACCGGTCGCTGCGCCCGCCCGCGTCCGAAGGGGCGCTGGGGGCGGCGGAGGCGGAGTGGGGCGGGCCGCTGCCCGAGGGCCCCAAAGCGCTGCTGCGCCTGCACGACGGGGCGCAGCGGTACGCGGTGGCGGGGGACGCGGAGGGGGCGTGCGCGCCGGACGCGTTCCTCGGCGGGTACACGCTGCTGCCGCTGAGCCGGATGACCGGCCTGTACCGGCTGCACACCGACGACCGCCTGGCGGGCGGGACGTGGTGGGGCGAGCGGTGGCTGCCGTGGTGCGCGAAGGACGGCGACCGGGTGGGGCTGTTCCTGGACGGGGCCTCCGGGCGGATGGGGCGCTGGGGCCGTACGAACGGGCCGACCGCCGGGGTGTACCCATCCCTGGTGCACTACCTCACCTTGTTCGCCGAGGCGCTGGAAACCGGACGCGGCGACCTGGTGCGGAGCCGGTGGGTGCCGGGCCTGGCCTGCGGCTGCCTGCTGTGGGGCGACCCGGACCGGCCGCCGGCGGGCGGGGCGGGGTGGGTGCCGGTCCATCGGTGAGGGCAGCGGTGGGGCGGGCATCCCGGGCGTCGTCCGGCAAGCGGGGGCCTTGGTACGGCCGGCCTGGGCGGGCTGCCGGTCCATCGTTGCGGTGCGGGCGAGGCCTTCGTCCGGAGCACCTGGGGTACCGGCGCCCGGCCCGTCCACCTCACCGCAGCGCCGCCCGCATCACCTCCCGGGCGATGGGGGCCGCGTTGCCGCCGCCGCTGATGTCGGCGCGGCGGGCGGCGGCGTCCTCGACCACGACGGCCACCGCCACCGCCGGGTCGTCGGCGCCCTCCGCCTGTGCCCAGGAGATGAACCAGGCGTACGGGGTGCCCTCGTTGCGCACGCCGTGCTGGGCGGTGCCGGTCTTGCCGCCGACGGTGACGCCCTCCAGGGCGGCGTTGGTACCGGTGCCGGAGGTGACGACGTCGATCATCATGGTGCGCAGTTTCTCGGCGGTGTCGTCGTCCATGGCGCGGCCCAGGCTCCGCTGCCGGGTGCGGGCGACCGTGCGGCCCCGGTCGTCGGTCACCTTCTCCACCAGGTGCGGGGCCGCGACCTCGCCCCCGTTGGCGACCGCCGCGGCGACCATGGCCATCTGAAGGGGCGTGGCGGTCGTGTCGAACTGGCCGATGGAGGACAGCGCGACCTGGGACCCGTTCATATCGGTGTCGAAATTGCTCTTCGCGACGGGAGGGGGCACCGTCAGCCGGTCCCGGCCGCCCCGGTTGAAGCCGAACCGTTCCGCCGCCCCGACCATGCCGCGCAGGCCCACGTCCACCCCCAGGCGCGCGAAGACGGTGTTGCAGGAGACCTGGAAGGCGCGGCGCAGCGACGCGTTGGCGCAGCCGCCCGCCTCGTTGGTCAGCCGGGTCGTGGTGCCGGGCAGGGTGTACGGGTCGGGGGAGTCGGTGGGCGCGTCGATGTCGGTGACCTCGCCGCTGTCCAGCGCCGCCGCCGCCGTGACGACCTTGAAGGACGAGCCCGGCGGATAGGTCTGGTGCAGCGCGCGGTTGAGCATGGGCTGCTCGGGGCTGCGGTTCAACCGTGTCCAGGTGTCCACGACGGACTGCCCGGTGCCGGACAGCGCCTGCGGATCGTACGAAGGGCTGCTGGCCAGCGCGAGGATGCGGCCGGTGCGCGGTTCGACGGCGGCGACCGCGCCCTTCTTGCCGCCGAGCCCGTTGACGGCGGCGTCCTGGGCCGCGCGGTCGATGGTGGTGAGCACGTCGCCGCCGGGCTGCTGGGCGCGGGTGAGGTCGGACCACAGGGGGAACGGGGCGAGCCGGTCGTCGGTGCCGGAGAGGACGCCGTCCTCGGTCTGCTCCAGGAGGGACGTGCCGTAGATCTGCGACGCGTAGCCCGTCACCGGCGCGTAGCGCGGGCCGTCGAGGTACGTGCGCTCGTACCGCAGCCGCCCGCCGCTGTCCCGGGAGCCGGTGACGGGCCGCCCGGAGACGAGGATGTCGCCGCGCGGCTGGGAGTAGCGGGCCAGGGCGGCCCGGCGGTTGGCGGGGTTGTCGTCGTACCTGCCGGACTGGAGGACCTGCACCCGGGCGGCGTTGAGCAGCAGCGCGACGAGCAGCAGCAGGCCGAAGACGGAGGCGCGGCGGATGTAGCGGTTCATGGGCGGGCCTCGGGGTCGGGGCCGGTGTCCGGGTCGGGGCCGGTGTCCGGATCCGGGCTGCTTTCTGGTTCCGGACCGGTTTCCGGGGTCGGGCCGCTTTCCGGCTCCGGCCTGCGGTCGGTTTCCGGTCGGCTGTCGGTTTCCGGTCCGCGTTCCCGTCCGCGTTCCCGTCCCGTTTCGGGTGTGGTGCCGCGGGCCCTCGCGTCCTCGGCCGGGTCGGCGGGGGCGATGACCCCCGTCTCGGCCACGATGGGCTGCGGGGCGCGGGCGTGGTCGCTGAGGCGGATGAGGAGCGCGATGATGATCCAGTTGGTGACGACGGACGAGCCGCCCTGCGCCAGGAACGGCATCGCCATCCCCGTCAGCGGGATCAGCCCCATCACCCCGCCCGCGATGACGAAGACCTGGATGGCCAGCAGCGAGGCCAGCCCCACCGCGAGCAGCCGGCCGAAGGGGTCGCGCAGCGCCAGGCCCGCCCGGTAGCCGCGCGCCACCAGGAGCGCGTACAGGAGGAAGAGGGCGGTGAGCCCGGCCAGGCCCAGTTCCTCGCCGTAGGTCGCCAGGATGAAGTCCGACTTCATGGCGAAGCCGATGAGCGCGGAGTGGCCCTCTGCGAGGCCGGTGCCGAGCATCCCGCCCGCCGAGAACGCGAACAGCGACTGCGCGAGCTGGCTGGCGCCCTGACCTGCGTCGATGCTCGCGAGCGGGTGCAACCAGTCGTGGACCCGGCTGTGCACGTGCGGTTCCACGCTGCCCACCGCCACCGCGCCGGCCGCGGCCAGCAGCAGGCCGACCGCGATCCATCCGGTGCGGCCGGTCGCCACGTACAGCAGGACGACGAAGACGCCGAAGAACAGCAACGAGGTCCCCAGGTCCCGTTCCAGGACCAGCACCCCCACGCTGACCAGCCAGATCGCGACGACCGGCCCGAGCACCCGGCCGGTGGGCAACTGCATCCGCCACACCCGGCGGCCCGCGTACGCCAGCGCGGCCCGGTTCGCGGCGAGGTAGGCGGCGAAGAAGACGGTGATGAGGATCTTGGCGAACTCGCCGGGCTGGAAGGAGAACCCCGCGACCCGAATCCAGATCTTGGCGCCGTTGATGGCCGGGAAGAAGATCGGGACGACCATCAGGACGAGCGCGGCGGCGGCCGAGACGTACGCGTACCGCTGGAGGGTCCGGTGGTCGCGCACCACCACGATCACCGCCGTGAAGAGCAGGACACCCAGGGTCGACCAGATCAGCTGGGTGGGGGCGGCCCGGTCGCCGGGTGTCTCCAGGTCGAGCCGGAAGATCAGTACGAGGCCGAGCCCGTTGAGCAGCACGGCGATCGGCAGCAGCAGCGGATCGGCGTACCGGGCCCGCCACCGGACGGCCAGGTGGGCGAGCAGGGCGAGGGCGGCCAGCCCGGCCCCGTAGCGCAGGGCGGCCCCGCTCGGCAGCGCGTTGGACCGGGTCAGCTCCACGTCGAGGTAGCCGTACGCGCTGATGAGGACGGCGCCGACGAGCAGCGCCAGCTCCACGCCCCGGCGCTGAGGCAGCCTCAGGCCGGGCGGCGGAGCGTCCGGGTCCGCCCTGGTGGGGGTCATGTCGGGCGCTTGGTTGGGGTCATGTCGGGCAACGTAGCAAGCGGCCAGCCATATGTCCGCTATGCCGGTTGTGTGGTGTGCGTCGGGCGGGTGCGGGCGGGGTGGACGCCGGGCGTAGGGGGTGTACGTGCGTGGGGGCGGGTGTCCGGGGGGTGTGCGCTGGGGTGGCCCGTGGGTCTGGGGGCCGCGAGCCTGGGTGGCCCGTTCGCGTGCCCGGTGGTTTTCGGTGAACCCGTCTGCTGTCCGGCAGCGGCGGTTGGTGAACCGGTTCGCCGCCTGGCAGCCGCGTTCGGTGGACTCGTCCGCCGATGACCGTTTGGTGAACTCGTCCCCCCGGCCATCGTCCGCCCGCCCGATGAACCCCTACGGGCTCCCGCCCCAAAGGCACCAGGGACCGGTCAGGGTCGAATCAGGGGCCGACCAGGGATCGACGGGCGGAACGGGCTGGGCGCAGTTTGTAAACTCGGCCTTCACAAAGCGAAAGGCCGAGCTCGTCACGCTGGTGGCGGCAGACCGGACCACCCGGTCGCGTCATGGACCCGCACCATGACCGGCCGCACGCGAGGGGGCTATGGCGAACGTCACAACCGTGCACGCCTACGGACTTCCCCCACGCTCCGTCGGCTCCTCGGACCGCCGAGGGCGGGTGACCGTCCCCCTCGACGAAAGGCAGTATTAGCGTCATGACCACCCTCCGTTCCCGGATCATCGCCTGGGCCGGCCGCCTCTATCTGGCAAGGACCCGCAAGAAGGGCTTCGACCTCTCGCGCATGTCCTTTTTGCCGGAGTCGGTGCTGATGCCGCTGCGGCGCGACGGCCTCGACCCCGTGGGCGATCTGGCCACGGTCCGGGAGAAGAACCCCATAACCAAGCTGCCCGTCCCGATCGCCGCCAACGTCTGGCTGGTCACCGGCTACGACGAGGTCAAGGCGGTCCTGGGCAAGGCCAACGCGTTCAGCTCCGACTTCACCAACCTGATCGGCAAGGCCGGTGCCAGCACGGAGCAGAACCCGGGCGGCCTGGGGTTCGCGGACCCGCCGGTGCACACCCGGCTGCGCAAGCTGCTGACGCCGGAGTTCACCATGCGGCGGCTCGGCCGGCTCACCCCGCGCATCCACGAGATCGTCGAGGAGCGCCTGGACGCCATGGAGGAGGCGGCCCGCTCCGGCGAGCCGGTGGACGTCGTGGCGACCTTCGCGCTGCCCATCCCCTCCCTGGTCATCTGCGAGCTGCTGGGCGTCCCGTACGAGGACCGCGAGGACTTCGAGCGGCTGAGCGCGGCCCGGTTCGACCTGTTCGCGGGCGCCAACGCGTCCCTGGGGGCCATATCCGAGTCGCTGTCCTACTTCCGCGACGTCGTCAAGAAGCAGCGCGAGAACCCCGGTGACGGCCTGCTCGGCATGATCATCAAGGAGCACGGCGACTCGGTCAGCGACGAGGAGCTGGCCGGACTCGCTGACGGCGTCCTGACCGGCGGGTTCGAGACCACCGCGAGCATGCTCGCCCTCGGCGCCCTCGTCCTCCTCCAGGACCCGGCCCACTTCGCCGCCCTCAAGGACGACGAGGAGGCCGCCGAGCGCTACGTCGAGGAGCTGCTGCGCTACCTCACCGTCGTCCAGGTGGCCTTCCCCCGCTTCGCCCGCGAGGACCTGGAGATCGGCGGGATACAGATCGCCAAGGGCGACGTGGTGCTCTGCTCCCTCAGCGGCGCCGACCGGGACGCCAAGCTGGGGCCCGAGATGGAGCGTTTCGACCCCACCCGCAATGTTCCCTCCCACCTCGCCTTCGGCTACGGCATCCACCGCTGTGTCGGCGCCGAACTCGCCCGCATGGAGCTGCGCGCCGCCTACCCCGCGCTCGTCCGCCGCTTCCCCAACATGCGGCTGGCCGTCGAGCCGGACCAGCTCGCCTTCCGCAAACTGTCGATCGTGTACGGGATCGATTCCCTGCCGGTCCGCCTTCAGGGCTGACCGGGGCTGTCGGCCGGTTCCCGCTCGCGGCCCGGTGCCCTCGTGGGCGTCGGGCCGTGCTGTCACGCGTGCGAGGGACGCCGACTCCTGTGCGTAACGGCCCGCCGGATTTTCCGGCGGGCCGTTCGGTTTTTTTTGGGGGCCTCGACACCGGGGCGGGCCGGGCCTCCCGGGCGTCCGGACTCGTGGCGGTCCGTGCCGCCTCGATCACGCTGCGGACCTCCGCCCGCGCCGTCCCGGTGAGGGCGCGGCGGGGTCGCGGGGGCGGTCCCGCGCCCATGCGGGGCCGGGGCGGGGAGCGGGTGACGGGCCCCGGCTCGGCCAGGCGCGGCGATCGCCCGGCTCGGGGCGATCCGGGCGGGAATGTGGCCGGTCTGGGTAGGGCGGTCTGGCCGATTTCGGCGGGTTGTGTGGTCGGGACCTGGTGAGTTCTGGGGAACGGCGTGCCCTGATCGTGGCCGAAATCCCGTTGCCAGGGTGGGGTGGGGGCCGGATGCTGACCTCATGTTTGATTCCGACATAGCGCCCAGTGGTTCTCTTCTTGGTCTTGTGCAGCGGGGGCGGGGTGATGGTGTGCTGCATGCGTTGGCGGCGCCGCGGGAGGAAGCGGTGGCGGCGGTGTGCGCGGCGGTGGTGGCGGATCCGCGGGGGGATTGGCGGGTGGAGAGCCGGTCGCTGTATTACGCGCGGTTGCTGGCGCAGCTGGGCGGGGGGCTCGGTGAGATCGAGCGGCATTTGTTCGCGCCGGCGGACGGGGTGGATCCGGGGGAGGAACGGACGGGGTTGGCGTTGTCGGTGTTGGGGCATTTGGCGTCGTATGGGTGGGTTGAGGCGGTGAGGTTGTTGCGGGGGTATGTGCGGGTGGGGGCGAACTGGGGGTGGGCGCTGGACGAGCTGGCGTTGCGGGATGACGA
>NZ_JBEXNM010000081.1:0-36284 GCF_040611095.1 Streptomyces sp. NPDC003077
CGTGGTGCCGAGAAGCACCACGGGGCCCCGGCGCGTTTCCGCCCGGAGGTTTCGGCGGGTCACGGAGACGCTTCGACGGGCCCTTGGGGCGGGTGGGTGCCATGTGCCCCAACAGGGGCTTATGCCCGTTCGTTACCCAATGGGCGGGGCGGTTCCGTGATGCCGGTGTGGCGTACGGCACAAACGTGCGGTTCTGTTTGCCGATTGAAAGACGACCCCATTAGCGTCAAGGCGGCTGACCGCCACCTGTGAGCCGCACCCGCGGCGCCGGTCAGCCATCGCCGAATCCCCGCACGGCGCGAGCCAGGGGAGCCGGGGACCCACCCGCAGTCCCCACCAGGGGTGAATCGGACTCCTTCCCGGAGGAGCCCGTAGGAGACCTTCCTGCTCCGAACCCGTCAGCTAACCCGGTAGGCGAGAAGGAAGGAAAGGACGAAGCCGCCCCATGGCCCTCACCCGTGCCACCGGGAAGCACCGTCGTCCGAGCCGCGGCGCTCGTACGACCCGCAACATCGCCGGCATAGCCACGATCGCCGCGTCCGGCGTCATGGCCTCCGTCTCCTCGCCGGCGATGGCCGCCACGGAGGACGCGGCTCCCGCCGACACGGGCCTGCGGCAGGCCGTCGTCATCGGCGACGAACTCGCCTACCGCCTCCAGGACCAGGCCGACGCCCAGCAGGAGGCCGCCGAGGCCGCCGCCGCGAGGGAGCGGTCCGCGGCCGAGGCCCAGGAGCGGGCCGAGATGGCCAAGCAGCAGGCCGAGGTCCGGATGAAGGAGCAGCACGAGGCCCGCGAGCGCGCGGCCCGCGAGGCGGAGCGCAAGCGCCTGAACACCTTCGTCGCCCCGATCACCGGTTCGTACGTGTCCACCGCCTACAAGGCGTCCAGCGGCCTGTGGTCCTCCGGCACCCACTCCGGCGTCGACTTCCACGCCGACGCCGGCACGTCCGTCCACGCCGTGGGCATGGGCACCGTCGTGGAGGCGGGCTGGGGCGGCGCCTACGGGAACAACATCGTCATCCGGATGCACGACGGCACGTACACCCAGTACGGCCACCTGTCGTCCATCGGCGTCTCGGTCGGCCAGACCGTCGTCCCGGGCCAGCAGATCGGCCTCTCGGGCAACACCGGCAACTCCACCGGCGCCCACCTCCACTTCGAGGCCCGCACCTCGCCCGATTACGGCTCGGACATGGACCCGGTCGCCTATCTCCGGTCGCACGGCGTCAACGTCTGACGGTCCGTTTCCGCACGTTCTGTCGGCCCCAGCCCTCTGGCTGGGGCCGCGGCGTTTGTACGGGGTTCCTGAGGGCGTTCTCTCGGCCGGTGTGGCCGACGGTCCCGAAGACCGGACAGCACGACGGCCCGCCTCGGTGACGCGGTGGTCACCGTGACGGGCCGTGAAGTCGGGCGCGGCCGGCCGTCTCCCGGAGTGGGCGACGCGGTGTGAGCGGCGTCCCCGGTCGGCCGGAGCGATCACGCGGGCCCGGAGTGCGCCCCGAAGGGCGGGCCGGGACTCAGACGGTCTCGGGCAGCTCGTCCAGACCCTCGGTGACGAGCTTCGCCAGGCGGTCGAGCGCGGTGTCGGCGCCCTCGGCGTCGGACGCCAGCACGATCTCCTCGCCGCCCTGGGCGCCCAGGCCCAGCACCGCCAGCATGGAGGCCGCGTTGACCGGGTTGCCGCCGGCCTTGGCGATGGTCACCGGGACGCCGGAGGCGGTGGCCGCACGGACGAAGATCGAGGCGGGGCGGGCGTGCAGACCCTCGGCCCAACCGACATTGACGCGGCGCTCAGCCATGGTGTTGCCCTTCAAGTCGTAACGGTTGTCTAGACCATTCTTGCATGCCGTCGAGGGTGCTTCCGCAGCCCGCGGCCCCGGGCTGCGGGCAGCCGGTCCGAGCCCGCGGACGCGGCCTCCGGCTCGCGGCCCCGGCTCCCGCGTGCGGGCTTCGGCCGCGCGGACGCGGCGCCCGGCTCGCGGGCTTGGGCCGCGCCGACGCGGCCTCCGGCTCGCGGGCCCACCTCCGGTACGTCTCACGCCCGTACCCGTCCCGCCGGTTCCCCGCCCCAGCCTGCCCCGGGGCCAGGGGCCGCGCATGCCGAGCCGGTTGTCGGTGGCGGGTCGTACGCTGTCCGCATGCTGAACACGTCGGAGCAGGCGTACCCGGCCCATTGGGAAGCCGACGTGGTGCTGCGCGACGGCGGCACCGCCCGGATCCGCCCGATCACGCCCGACGACGCCCAGCGGCTGGTCTCCTTCTACGAGCAGGTCTCCGACGAGTCGAAGTACTACCGCTTCTTCGCCCCCTACCCGCGCCTGTCCGACCGCGACGTGCACCGCTTCACCCACCACGACTACGTCGACCGGGTGGGCCTGGCGGCCACCGTGCACGGCGAGTTCATCGCCACCGTCCGCTACGACCGGATCGACCCGCGCGGGATGCCCGCCAAGGAGGCCGACGCCGACCAGGCCGAGGTCGCCTTCCTCGTGCAGGACGCCCACCAGGGGCGTGGCGTGGCCTCCGCGCTCCTGGAGCACATCGCCGCGGTGGCCCGCGAGCGCGGCATCCGCCGGTTCGTCGCCGAGGTGCTGCCGGCCAACACCAAGATGATCAAGGTGTTCACGGACGCCGGCTACGTCCACAAGCGCAGCTTCGAAGACGGCGTGGTCCGTCTGGAGTTCGGCCTGGAGCCGACCGAGCGCTCGATGGCCGTGATGCGCGGGCGCGAGCAGCGCGCCGAGGCCCGCTCCGTGCAGCGCCTGCTCGCCCCCGGCTCGCTCGCCGTCGTCGGCACCGGCCGCGCCCCCGGCGGCGTCGGGCGCACCGTCCTGCGCCACGTCCTCGACGCCGGCTTCACGGGCCGCGCGTACGCGGTCAACCAGGCCTTCCCCGCGGGCGGCGGACGGCTCGCACCCGAGGACGTACCGGCCTACCGCCGCGTCGCGGACATCCCGGGCCCCGTCGACCTCGCGGTGATCGCCGTCCCCGCGGCGCGCGTCCCCGAGGTGGTCCGGGACTGCGGCGAGCACGGCGTGCAGGGCCTGGTGATCCTCTCGTCCGGTTACGCGGAGGCCGGGGCCGAGGGCCGGGAGCGGCAGCGGGCCGTGCTGCGCCAGGCCCGTTCGTACGGCATGCGCCTGATCGGCCCGAACGCCTTCGGTCTGATCAACACCGCCCCCGGCACGCGCCTCAACGCCTCACTGGCGCCCCGGCTGCCCGGCACCGGCCGGATAGGGCTGTTCACCCAGTCCGGGGCGATCGGCATCGCCCTGCTCAGCGGCCTGGACGAGCGCGGGTTCGGGGACGGCGGCGGCTTCGGCGTCTCCACCTTCGTCTCCGCGGGCAACCGCGCCGACCTATCCGGCAACGACCTCCTCCAGTTCTGGCACGACGACCCCGACACCGACGTCGCCATCCTCTACCTGGAGTCCATCGGCAACCCGCGCAAGTTCACCCGGCTCGCCCGCCGCACCGCCGCCGTCAAACCCGTCGTGGTGGCCAAGGGCGCCCGCCACAACGGCACCGCCCCGCCCGGCCACGCCGTGCCCACCACCCGCATCCCGGACAGCACCGTCGCCGCCCTGATGCGCCAGGCCGGGGTCATCCGCGTCGACACGGTCACCGAGCTGATCGACGTGGGCCTGCTGCTCGCCGCCCAGCCGCTGCCCGCCGGCCCCCGAGTGGCGATCCTGGGCAATTCGGAGGCGCTGGCCCTGCTCGCGTACGACGCCTGCCTCACCGAGGGGCTGCGCCCCCAGCGCCCGCACGTGCTGCCCTCGTCGGCCACTCCTCAGCAGTTCCAGGACGCGCTGGCCGCCGCGCTCGCCGACGGCGGCTGCGACGCGGCGGTGGTCACGGCCATCCCCTGGGTGGGCGAGGACGGCGGCGCCTCCCCGCACGAGGCGGACGCCCTCGCCGCCGCCCTCCGCCGGGCCACCGCGTCGGCCGCCCGCCCCAAACCGGTGGCCGTCGCCCACCTCGCCATGGACGCCCTGGCCGCCGCCCTCGCGATCCCCGGGCATCGGATGGCGGACGGACCGGTCCCCGCCCCCACGGCACCCCGGCCCACCGGGGAGAGACGTCCCCCGGCGCCCGCACCGGGGGAGATGACGGTGGCCGGAATGGAGCGTCCCCGGACGTCCGAAAGCGTGCCCAGGGGAGCGGCACGTCCATGTACCTCTGAGACCGCGCTGACGGGAACGGCGCCCGGCCCAGCGGATCCCCGCACAGCACACCGGTCGCCGGAAGGCCCGAACGGACCGACCGCCCCGGCCACCGACCCGCAGCCCGCACCCCCGCCCCCGCCGCCGAACGCACCGGCGACACCCCCCGACCCGGCCCCTCGAACCGACCCGCGCATCCCCGCCTACCCCGCCCCCGAGCGGGCGATCCGCTCGCTGGCCGAAGCCGTCCGCTACGCCGAGTGGCGCCGCGCCGCGGCCACACCCGGACGCGTCCCCGAATACGAGGACATCCAGGAAGCCGCCGCCGGCGCCGACATCGAGCGGCTGCTCGCCCGGCTCGCCCCGGACGGCGACGCCACCCGCTCCGTCCCGCTGCCGCCCGCCGACGCGCACGCCCTCCTCGCCCGCTACGGCGTCCACGTCCACCCCGCCCTCCCGGCGCCCGACGCGGGCGCCGCCGCACGGGCCGCCGCCGCCCTGGGCTACCCGGTCGCCCTCAAGACCACCGCGCCCCACCTGCGGCACCGCGCGGACCTCGGCGGTGTCCGCCTCGACCTGCCTGACGAGCGGGAGCTGCGCCGGGCCTACGCCGAGCTGACCGCCTTCCTGGGGAGCCCGGAGGAACTGCGCCCGGTCGTCCAGGCGATGGTGCCGCGCGGCGTGGACACCGTCGTCCGCGCCGCCATCGACCCGGCCGCCGGCGCGGTCCTCTCCTTCGGCCTCGCGGGCGCGCCCTCCCAACTCCTCGGCGACACCGCCCACCGCCTCATACCCGCCACCGACCGCGACGTCGCCGACCAGATCCGCTCCATACGGACGGCGCCCCTCCTCTTCGGCTGGCGCGGCTCCCAGCCGGTGGACACTGCCGCCCTGGAGGAACTGCTGCTGCGCGTGTCCCGGCTGGTGGACGACCATCCGGAAGTGGTCGCCGTCGATCTGGAGCCGGTCGTGGTCGCTCCCCACGGCCTCTCCGTCCTGGACGCCGCGGTCCGCCTGGCCCACCCGCCGGCCACCACGGACCTCGGCCCGCGCCGGTTGCCGGTGTACTGACCCGCGGGGGAGGGGCGGCGGCCCCCTGACGCGGCAGCGCGCCGACTCCGCGCGGTCCCGGGCAAGGGGCGGCTCAGTCCGGCCCCGGGGCGTCTCCGACCAGCACGACGACCGAACGACGACCGAACGACGACCGAACGAGGCCCGACCGATGACCGAACGGCCCGACCGAGGCCCCGACCACCCACCGCGATCCCCAGCCCGCCCCGACCCCCAGCGCCCCCCGGAGCCCCCCACCGGCCACCTCCCCCCACCCCCTCCGCCCCCACCGACGCCTTCCGGCCACCCCGCCCCCGTACACCGCCGACCGCCCGTCCTCTCAGGCCCGTACAGTCCGGTTCGCCCCGTAGGATGGACCTCATGGCTAAAACCGGTACGACGACCCAGGGGCTGCGCGCGGCGATCGAGCGCAGCGGCTATTACCCGGCCCTCGTGGCCGAGGCGGTGCAGGCCGCGGTCGGCGGGGAACCGGTGGTGTCGTACCTCGTACACCAGGAAACGACCTTCGACGCGAACGAGGTCCGCCGGCACGTCACCGTCCTCGTCCTGACCGGCACCCGCTTCATCGTCAGCCACACCGACGAGCAGTCCGCCGACGACACCTCCCCCTCTCCCTACGCCACGACCTCCACCGAGTCCGTCAAGCTCGGCCGGATCTCGTCGGTCGTCCTGAGCCGGGTGGTCTCCAACCCCGAGTCGTACACCCCGGGGCAGCTGCCCCGCGAGGTCGTGCTGACCATCGGCTGGGGCGCCGTCGCCCGGCTCGACCTGGAGCCCGCGAGCTGCGGCGACCCGAACTGCGACGCGGACCACGGCTACACCGGCTCCTCCACCGCCGACGATCTGTCGCTGCGGGTCAGCGAGGCCGGGGACGGCCCGGACACCGTCCGCCAGGCGCTGGCCTTCGCCCAGGCGCTCTCCGAGGCCACCGCGGCCACCGCCGCCCGGTGATGGCCCACCCCGTCACCGCCTGGCCCGAGCCGCTCGACCCCGCCACCGCGCCGGTGCCCCGCTACGGCACCGGCTCGCTCGCCGACCTCCTGCCCGCCGTCACGGCCGGTCAGGGGCTCGCGCTGCCCGGCGGCGCCCCGGCGATGGAGCTGGCGCCCGCCGACCGCGTGTGCGTCTTCCTCGTCGACGGCCTCGGCTGGGAGCTGCTGCGCGCCCACCCCGACGAGGCGCCCTTCCTGACCTCGCTGCTGGACACCTCGTCCAACGGCACGGGTCGCCCCCTCACCGCCGGGTTCCCGTCCACCACCGCGACCTCGCTCGCCTCCGTCGGCACGGGCCTGCCCCCGGGCGTCCACGGCCTGCCGGGCTACACCTGCCAGAACCCGGACACCGGCGAGCTGATGCACCAGCTCCGCTGGCACCCGTGGACCGACCCGCACGCCTGGCAGCCGCACCCGACGGTCTTCCAGCTGGCGGCGGCGGCCGGCATCCACACCTGCCAGGTCTCCTCGCCGTCCTTCGAGCGCACCCCGCTCACCGAGATCGCGCTGAGCGGCGGCACCTTCCACGGCCGCCTGTCCGGCGAGGACCGGATGGACCTGGCCGCCGGGCAACTGGCCGCCGGCGACCGCTCGCTGGTCTACACCTACTACGCCGAGGTCGACGGCAAGGGCCACCGCTACGGCGTGGACTCCGACGCCTGGCGCGGCCAGCTCATGTACGTGGACCGCCTCGCGCAGCGGCTCGCCGAGCAACTGCCGCCCCGCTCCGCGCTGTACGTCACCGCCGACCACGGCATGATCGACATCCCGTTCGATCCCGACTCCCGCGTCGACTTCGACACGGACTGGGAGCTGCGCGCCGGCGTCCGCCTTCTGGGCGGCGAGGGCCGGGCCCGCCACGTGTACGCGCACCCGGGCGCCACCGCCGACGTCCTGGCCGTATGGCGCGAGGTGGTCGGCGACCGCATGTGGGTG
The DNA here is from genome assembly GCF_040611095.1 of Streptomyces sp. NPDC003077. Lineage (NCBI taxonomy): Bacteria > Bacillati > Actinomycetota > Actinomycetes > Kitasatosporales > Streptomycetaceae > Streptomyces > Streptomyces sp. NPDC003077. The sequence goes on from NZ_JBEXNM010000081.1 coordinate 7,166, forward strand.
GCGAGCCGGGACGAGGCCATCGCGGCCGGGTGGTTCGGCCCGCGGGTGGCGGACCGGGTCCGGGAGCGGATCGGCGACGTGGTCGCCGCCGCGCACGACGACATGGTGATCATCGCCTCGGAGAACGAGCCCCGCGAGTCGACGATGGTCGGCATGCACGGTTCGATGACCCCGGTCGAACAGCTCGTCCCGCTCCTCGAAGTCCGCACCTGACGCGGTCCACCGGACCGCCGCCCCCTCCTCACCCTTCCCCGAGCCCGAAAGGCCGCTGACCCACCATGTCCGAGCTGGTGTTCTTCTCCGGAACGATGGACTGCGGAAAGAGCACGCTCGCTCTCCAGATAGAGCACAACCGCTCGGCCCGCGGCCTCCAGGGCATGATCTACGTCCGCAACGACCGGGCCGGCGCGGGCAAGCTCTCCTCCCGCCTCGGCCTGGTCACCGAGGCGGTCGAGGTCGCCGACGACACCGACTTCTTCGCCCACATCGTCGGCCACCTCTCCTCCGGCGGCCGGGTGGACTACGTCATCGCCGACGAGGCCCAGTTCCTCGCGCCCGAGCAGATCGACCAGCTCGCCCGCGTCGTGGACGACCTCGACCTGGACGTGTACGCCTTCGGCATCACCACCGACTTCCGCAGCAAGCTCTTCCCGGGCTCGCAGCGCCTGGTGGAGCTGGCCGACCGCATAGAGGTGCTCCAGGTGGAGGCCCTGTGCTGGTGCGGCGCCCGCGCCACGCACAACGCCCGCACGGTCGGCGGCGTGATGGTCACCGAGGGCGCCCAGGTCGTCGTCGGGGACGTGGACGACCCCCAGGCCGCCGTCGGGTACGAGGTCCTGTGCCGCCGCCACCACCGCCGCCGCCAGACCTCCGCCACCGCCCACGCGGCGGCCCTGTCCCCGGACGTGCTGCCGGTCGACGCGGTGAGCTGAGGCCGCGCCGACGCCAGGACGCGGGCCGGACGGGAACCCCTGTCCGGCCCGCGTCCTGGCGTGGGGACGGGGGCGCACCCAAGGACCGCCCACCGCACGCAGCGCGTGACGACCTCACAGGGCGGTCGGCACGCCTCTCACCCCCGCCGGACCACCCCGAACACCGCCCCCTCCGGGTCGGCGACCGTCGCCACCCGCCCGTACGCGGCGTCCCACGCGGGCCGCACCACCCGGCCGCCCAGCTCCGCCACCCGGCGGACCGCGGCATCGGCGTCCGCGACCGCGAAGTAGGTCATCCAGTGCGGCCCCCGGTCGCGCGGCAACGCGTCGCCCACCCCGCGGATGCCCGCCACCGCCCGCCCCTTGAGCCACAGCGTGCGGTGGTCGGGCTCCTCGGCCCCGGCCGACGGCACTCCGCTCTCATCGGGCGCCTCCGTCCCCGTCGTCGCCTCGAAGCCGAACACCGCCTCGTAGAAGGACGCGGCGGGCTTGCTCTCCTTGACGACCAGTTCGTTCCACACCAGCGTGCCGGGCACATCGACGGCCGCCGCGCCCGTCGCCTCTCCGCCCTGCCACACGCCGAACACCGCCCCCCGCGGATCGGAGGCGACCACCATCCGGGACCGGTCCGCGTCCAGCGGGCCGACCGCCACCGTGCCGCCGCAGCAGCGGATGTGCTCGGCCGTCACATCGGCGTCGGCACTGGCGAAATACGGGGTCCACGCGACACTCGTCTCGCGGCCGGGCGCCAGCGCGCCGATCCCGGCCACCTCCCGCTCACCGAGGAACGCCCGGACGTACGGACCGACCTGCCGTGGGCCCGGCCGGAACTCCCATCCGAACAGTGCACCGTAGAACGCCTGTGTGGCGGACAGGCCGTGCACCATGAGACTTACCCAGCAGGGCGCGCCGGGCGTCCGCCGGGTCGCTGCCTCGGTCGTCATCGTCGCTCGCTCCTCGGACCGTCGGGGTGGTGACCGTACGGGGTCCGGCGATCACCTGCCGGCCCCGAGCCGATGCTCGCACCCTGCGCCCGGCTGCGCGCCCCGGCCGCGCCGACTTCGGCGCGTTCTCATGGGAGGATGCCCGATTTGATGTTTCGCTTCCGTTTCCGCCGTGTTGCCTGAGGTCACGCGCGGATCATCGGGCCCCGTGCCGCTCTTCAACGCGCGGGCGCTCTGGGCCAGGATGACCCCCATGAATGCCATCATCAGCGCCCCCGCCCTCCTGAAGGAGACGGAGGGCGCCGCGCCCCCGGTCCTCCTGGACGTCCGCTGGCAGCTCGGCGGCCCGCCCGGGCGCCCCGTCTACGAGACCGGTCACCTGCCCGGCGCGGTGTACGTCGACCTCGACGCCGAGCTGGCGGCGCCGCCGGGCGCGGCCGGCCGCCACCCCCTGCCGGACCTCGACGTGTTCACCGCGGCCATGCGCCGCGCCGGGGTGTCCGCGGACCTCGACGTGGTCGTGTACGACGGCGGGCAGGGCTGGGCCGCGGCCCGCGCCTGGTGGCTGCTGCGCTGGGCGGGCCACCCCTCGGTCCGCGTCCTGGACGGCGGCCTGCCGGCCTGGACCGCGGCCGGCGGCCCGCTGAGCACCGAGACGCCGGACCCGAAGGAGGGCGACTTCGTCCCGGCTCCGGGCGCGCTGCCGGTCCTCACGGCGGACGAGGCGGCGGCGCTGGCGCGGCGCGGCGTCCTGCTCGACGCGCGGGCGCCCGAGCGCTACCGCGGCGAGGTGGAGCCCATCGACCGCGTCGGCGGGCACATCCCCGGCGCCCACTCCGCCCCGACCACGCACAACGTCGCCGCCGACGGCACCTTCCACGCCCCGGAGGAACTGGCCGACCGGTTCTCCGCCCTCGGCGCCACGGCCGGCGCGGAGGTCGGCGTCTACTGCGGCTCGGGCGTGTCGGCCGCCCACGAGATCCTGGCCCTGACCGTCGCCGGCATCCCGGCCGCCCTGTACGTCGGCTCGTGGAGCGAGTGGTCCTCGGACCCGGACCGCCCGGTGGCGACGGGCCCGCAGCCGGGCTGACGCGTTCAGGACGGGCCCGCGACCGGGCTGACGCGTGCAGGACGGGCCCGTAGCCGGGCTGACGCGCGCAAAGAGGGCGTGTGCACAGAGGACGCGTGCACAGAGCGGGCGGGGCCACCCTCATCCACAGCGCCGGGTCCACAGCCACGAGCCGCGTGCGGAACGTTTCCTTCCGCACGCGGCTCGTCACCGTTCGATCCGTCCGAAGACGGTGTCTACTCCGGCTTCTTCCTGCGCGTCCCGAAGACGATCTCGTCCCAGCTCGGAACGGCGGCCCGCCGGCCGGGCCGTACGCCGTCCGCCTCGGCCTGCCGGTCGGTGGTGCCGATCAGCCGGTCCCGGTGCCCGGCGACCGCCCGGGGCATCAGCACGTCGGCGTACGCGGAACCCGCGCCCGCGCTGGCCGCCGGCGGCTCCTCGACCTCGGCTTCCTCTTCGGGCTCGTCCTTCGGCGCCTTGGCGCTCTCCGGTACGACCATGTCGCCCCGGAAGCTGGGCACCGCCTCCAGCAGGCTCGTCAGCGAGTCCCGCTCCCGCTCGCCGTCTCCGGAGGCGCGCTTCTCGGTGTCCTCGGCGGGCGCCGCGGAGCGGTCGGCGGGCCGGTCCAGGGAGCGGTCCAGCGGCCGGTCGCGCGGCAGGCGCGCGATCCGGGGGACGAACGGGAAGCTGGGCTCCGGCGTGTCGTCGGTCTCGCCGATCAGCGCCCTGGCCTCGTCGTCCACCGCCTGGACGAGCCGCCGTGGCGGGTCGTACGTCCAGCTCGCGGAGTGCGGCTCGGCGGCGACGCGGTAGACCAGCAGGACTTCCCACGTGCCGTCGTCCCGCCGCCAGGAGTCCCACTGGACGGAGTCCTTGTCGGCGCCGCGCAGCAGCAGCCGCTCCGCGACCGCCTCGCCCAGCTGCGGGCCGGTGTTCTCGCCCGGCCGCCGGACCGGTGTCTTGCGGGCGCGCTCGGCCATGAACGCGCGCTCGGCGAGCACCGGCCCCTCGAAGCGGCGCACGCGGTCGACGGGGATCCCGGCGAGCTGGGCGACCTCTTCGGCGGACGCGCCGGCCCGTATACGCGCCTGGATGTCCCGGGGGCGGAGATGGCTCTCGACCTCGATCTCGATCTGTCCGAGCCGTGCGCGGTCGTTGCGGACCGCGGCGCGCAGCCGCTCGTCGATCGGAAGCGTGTACTCGGTGCTGTCCGCAGCTTTGAGCACCAGCCGTGTGCCGTCGTTGCTGACGGCCACGACACGCAGTTCGGGCATGGGGACCTCCCGGGTGGTGCCTGCCGACGTCACGTGCGTCGCTGCTTCCGCTAGTCGAGTGTGGCCTGCCCGGGTGCAGCCTGCCACAACCTTGCCGAGTTACCCGGCGTGTCGGGGCTTGGCCCCGCGAACGCCGTTATGACACGGTTACCAGTTCGCAACGCTGAGTGACCATGTCGGTTGCCCTGAGCCTCCTCCTGCCCGTACCGAGTGGCGGCGCCCCCGGGCGAGTGCCGCCTTCAGGGCCCCTCCCGCGGAATCCGGGCAGCCCGACGGGTGCCGGGGCCAGGGATCGCCACTGTACGCCATTCGGGCCACCGAGGTGGACCGCCGCGCCGCCCAAGTTCACGCGACGCAAGGGAGTTGGAGTCGCCTTGTCGACGTCTCTCCACAGGCTACAGGTGTCGATGTTCACAGATTCCCCGGAATCGGAACTATCGGGCTTCGTCTTATGGTCCCTTGTCCGTGCAAGATGGACTGAATGGGTTATCAGGGGCTGGAGATGGGCGAAGAGCATGAAAGCGGCGCGAAACACAAGGGCAAGCGGCTTGACCTGAGCGTGGCTCAGGTCGCCGGCAGCGCCTTGGCCGCCGCCATCGCGGCCTTCCTCACCGGCCGGCTCGGGTTGTACGGAACGATCATCGGAGCGGGTGTCGTCAGTGTGCTGGCCACCACGGGTGGCTCGATTTTCCAGCACCTGTTCCGCCGTACGGGTGAGCACATCAAGGAAGCCTCGCTCACCACCCGTCCGAAACCGCGCCGCGCCTCCCGTGCCGACGGACCGGCGCACCAGGACCCGACCACGGTGCTGCCCGCCTTCGACCGGCGCGGCGTGGCGGACCCCGTCACCTCCGTCGCCGCACGCGACCCCCAGAAGCGGGACGAGCGGGACCCCTGGTTCGTGGACCCGGACCGGACGCGGCTGCTGCCCCCGCACTCCGCCGGTCGCGTCCGCCCGGCCGGTACGGATCCGGACGACGCGACGCGCGTGCTCGGCCGGGTCCCCGCGAGCCGCGCGCCCATAGGGGCGCAGGACGAGACGCGGGCCATGGGGCGGGCCGACGGCGGCTTCGGGGGAGCCGAGGACCTGACCCGGCCGCTGCGCCGGTCCGGCGTTCCCGGGTGGCAGCCGGGTTCCGAAGAGGAGAGCACCGCCACCTACGGCACCCGGTGGCGCGGCTGGAAGCGGCCGGCGCTCGCCGCGCTGGCAGTTTTCGTCCTGGCCATGGGCGTCGTCACCGGCATCGAACTGATCACCGGTCACACGCCGGACGGCAAGAAAGGCACGACGGTCGGCCGCGTCACCAACCCGGGCGGCCACAACGACCACCGGTCCACCCCGAGCGGCACCCCGTCCACGGACGGCTCCACCGGCGACGGTGGCTCGGGCACCGACACCGGCCACCCGAGCCACGGCGCCACCACGCCCCCCGCGACGCAGGTCCCCGGCAACGGCACGAAGGGCACCACGTCCCCGGGCAGCGGGGACACCGGGGACAAGAAGGACCCGTCGACCACCCCGCCGGCCGACGGCGGCAAGGTCTCGCCGCCTCCGGCGACCGGGCACCCGAGTGGTACGCCGGGCACGGGAGACGGCACGGGCAGCGGGACCGGCGACGCCAACGGCGACCAGGGCCAGACGGGCCGGCCGCCGCAGGACGACCAGAAGGCGCCGAACCCGGGGGCTTCCTGAGGGGCGCGGATAGAGGAGCGGACGGGCGGCGGTCCGTAAGGGACGGCCGCCCGCACGGCATCCAGGCGCCGCCCCTCAGTCCCCCAGTACGCGCCGCAGGTATGGGTTCGCGAAGAGGCGCTCCGGGTCCAGGCGGGCCCGGAGGGCCGTGAACTCGGTGAAGCGCGGGTACACCCCTTCGAGGGATGCGGCGTCCCGGCTGTGGAGTTTGCCCCAGTGTGGCCGCCCGCCGTGTTCGATCATGATCCGCTCGGCGGCCGAGAAGTACGCCCGGTACGGCGTCCCCCGGTACATGTGGACGGCGAGGTAGACGGTGTCCCGGCCGGAGGCGGTGGACAGCGGGATGTCGTCGGCGGGCGCGGTGCGCACCTCCACCGGGAAGCCCACCCGCAGCCGGGAGCGCTCGATGAGGGCCCGCAGCTCGCGCAGCGCCTCGATGGCGGCCTCCCGCGGGAGCGCGTACTCCATCTCCACGAAGCGCACCCGGCGCGGCGAGGTGAAGACCTTGTACGGGACGTCCGTGTACGTGCGGGCCGACAGGGCGCGCCCGGCCAGCCGGGCGAGGCCCGGGACGGCGGCCGGCACCGCGCGGCCCACGGAGCAGGCGGCCTGGAAGACGCCGTTGGACACCAGCTCGTCCTCGAACCAGCTGCCGATCCGGCCGAGGGGTGCGGCGGGGCCCTGGCTGCGGTTGTTGCGCTTGGTGACGCAGCTCTCGGTGTGCGGGAACCAGAAGAACTCGAAGTGCTCGTTCTCGGCGACGAGCTGGTCGAACTCGGCCTTGACCCGGTCGAAGGACATCGGTTCCTCGCGGGCCGTCAGCAGGAACTCCGGCTCGACCGCGAAGGTCACCGCCGTGATCACCCCCAGGGCGCCGAGCCCGACGCGGGCCGCCGCGAAGACGTCCGGGTTCTCCTTCTCGGAGCAGTGCAGGACCGAGCCGTCGGCCGTGACCAGTTCCAGGGCGGTGACCTGGGCGGCGAGGGAGGCGGAGTCCCGGCCGGTGCCGTGGGTGCCGGTGCTGATGGCGCCGGAGACCGTCTGCTCCATGATGTCGCCCATGTTGGCCAGGGACAGGCCGTGGGCGGACAGCGTCTGGTTGAGCTGCTTGAGGGGGGTGCCGGCGGCCACGGTGACGGTGCCGTTCCCGCGGTCCACCTGGTGGACGCCGGCCAGTCGCTCCGGGCGGATCAGCAGGCCGTCGGTGACCGCCGCCGCCGTGAAGGAATGACCGGTTCCCACCGCTTTGACGGGCAGGCCGTCCTCGGCGGCCTGCCGGACCGCCGCCACCACGTCGGCGGTCGTGGACGGCGACGCCGTCCGCAGGGGGCGGGAGGTGACGTTCCCCGCCCAGTTAGCCCACGTGTTCCTCGTCGTGCCCGGCCGCCGAGCGGCCCCGCGCACCTGGCTCATCCGCGTCCATCCCTCCCCTTGCCACGGGCGGAGCGGACCCCGCCCCCGGCCCCGCCGGACGGAGCCGGCGGTATCCGAGGAAACCGACGAGCGCCGCGAGCGCCCCCGCCACCGCCGCCACCAGGTACCCCCGGTGCGCACCGGCCGCGTCCACCACCATGCCGGCGGCCGACGAGCCGAGCGCCACCCCGACCGCCAGCCCGGTGCTGGTCCAGGTCATGCCCTCGGTCAGTTTCGCGCGCGGGACGTGCTGTTCGACCAGGGCCATCGTGCTCACCATCGTCGGAGCGATGGCCAGGCCCGCCACGAAGAGCGCCACGGCCAGCAACGCCAGGTTCCCGACCAGTTGGAGCGGGATCATACTCACGGCCATCGCACAGACACCCAGCAGCCACCGCCGCGCGGGGTCGCCCTTCAGGCGCAGCAGTCCGAAGACGATGCCGGCGCAGCAGGACCCCAGGGCGTACACGGCCAGCACCAGGCTGGCGGCGGACTTGTGGCCCTCCTGCTCGGCGAACGCGACGGTGACCACGTCGATGGCGCCGAAGATCGCGCCGGTGGCCACGAACGTGACGACCAGGACCTGGAGGCCTCGGGAGCGCAGCGCCGACTGCCGGGTGTGCTGGTCGCGCGGCTGCGGGACGGGCTCGGTGGCGCGCTGGGCGGTCAGCCACAGCACGCCGATCGCCAGGAAGACCGCCGCCACCAGCGGCCCCGCCTCGGGGAACCAGCCGGTCGACAGGCCGATCGCCAGGATGGGCCCGAGGATGAAGCAGAGCTCGTCGACGACGGACTCCCAGGAGTACGCGGCGTGCAGGCCCTCCGGCTGCCCCCGGTAGATCTCCGCCCAGCGCGCCCGGACCATCGATCCCACACTCGGGACGCAGCCCGCGCAGGCGGCGAAGACGAAGAGCGTCCAGTCCGGCCAGTCCTGCTGGGCGCTCAGCAGCAGCCCGGCGATGGCGGTCAGGCTGACGAGGGTGGCCGGGCGCAGCACCCGGCGCTGCCCGTGCCGGTCCACGAGGCGGGAGACCTGCGGCCCCAGGACGGCCGCGGACAGGGCGAGGGTCGCGGACAGCGCGCCGGCCAGCCCGTAGCGGCCGGTGAGCTGGGAGACCATCGTGACGACGCCTATGCCGAGCATCGACAGGGGCATCCGGCCGAGGAGACCGGCGGCCGAGAAGGAGAGGGCTCCGGGACGGCCGAAGAGGGCGCGGTAAGGACTGGGCAAGGGGGCTGCTCCGCCGGTGGGGCCGACGGCGGGGCGGCCGTCGGTCGGTGTCAGGCATGTCAGTGGCCGATACAGCTTACGGGCGCCGGCAGGTGGGTGCCTCCGGTTTACCGGCTGTCAGTGCCGGGTGGGAGGATCGAGACATGTCCGAACAGCGCGATCCCACCACCCGCTCCGCCGGGGCGGACCCCACTCCCTACGACGCCCTGCTGCTGCTGTCCTTCGGGGGACCGGAGGGCCCGGACGACGTGGTCCCGTTCCTGGAGAACGTCACCCGCGGCCGGGGCATCCCCCGCGAGCGTCTGAAGGAGGTGGGTCAGCACTACTTCCTGTTCGGAGGCGTCAGCCCGATCAACGCGCAGAACCGCGAGCTGCTGGACGCGCTGCGCAAGGACTTCGCCGACAACGGCCTGGACCTGCCCATCTACTGGGGCAACCGCAACTGGGCGCCCTACCTGATCGACACCCTCCGGCAGATGGTGGACGACGGCCGCCGCCGCATCGCCGTCCTGGCCACCAGCGCCTACGCCTCGTACTCCGGCTGCCGCCAGTACCGCGAGAACCTGGCCGACGCGCTCGCCACCCTCCAGGCCGAGGGCCGCCCGGTGCCCCAGGTGGACAAGCTGCGGCACTACTTCAACCACCCCGGCTTCGTGCAGCCCATGGTGGACGGCGTGCTGGCCGCGCTCGCCGAGCTGCCCGAGGACGTCCGGGACTCCGCCCACATCGCCTTCACCACGCACTCCATCCCCACCGCCGCCGCCGACACCTCCGGCCGCCCCGAGGACCACACCGAGGACGGCGAGGGCGGCGCGTACGTCGCCCAGCACCTGGACGTCGCCCGGGAGATCGCCGAGGCGGTCCGCGCGGAGACCGGTGTCGTGCGCCCCTGGCAGCTCGTCTACCAGTCGCGCAGCGGCGCCCCCCACATCCCCTGGCTGGAGCCGGACATCTGCGACCACCTGGAGGAGCGCCACGCCGCCGGCGTCCCCGCCGTCGTCATGGCCCCCATCGGCTTCGTCTCGGACCACATGGAGGTCAAGTACGACCTCGACACCGAGGCCACCGCCAAGGCCGCCGAGTTGGGGCTGCCGGTCGCCCGCTCGGCCACCGTCGGCGCCGACCCCCGGTTCGCCGCCGCGGTGCGCGACCTGATCCTGGAGCGCGCCGAGGCCGAACGGGGCATCACGCCGCAGCGCTGCGCCCTGGGCGCGCTGGGCCCGAGCCACGACCTGTGCCCGGTCGGCTGCTGCCCCGCGCGCACCCCGCGCCCGGCCGCCGCGGGCGCGGACTGGGAGGGGCCGGTACCCAGCACCCAGGCGTAACGGAGAAGAACCCCAGGCGAACAGGCGAGAAACCCACCCGCACCACCAAGGAGCACCGTTGTCCGACCCGCTACTGGACGAACTCCTCGACCTGGCCCTGGAGGCCGCCCGCCGCGCGGGCCGGCTGCTGAGCGAGGGCCGTCCCTCCGACCTGGGGGTCGCCGCCACGAAGACCAGCCCCAACGACGTCGTCACCGAAATGGACCTCGCCTCCGAGAAGCTGATCACCGGCTTCCTCGCCGAGCACCGGCCCGACGACGGCGTCCTGGGGGAGGAGGGCGCCGGCGTCGAGGGCAGCAGCGGGGTGCGCTGGGTGATCGACCCGGTGGACGGCACCGTGAACTACCTCTACGGCCTGCCCTCCTGGGCGGTCTCGATCGCCGCGGAGAAGGACGGCGAGACGGTCGTCGGCGTCGTGGCGGCGCCGATGCGCGGCGAGACCTACCACGCGGTCCTGGGCGGCGGCGCGTACATCAACGGCGAGCGGGCGCACTGCCGCCCCGCGCCGCCGCTGTCCCAGGCGCTGATCGGCACCGGCTTCGGCTACCTCAGCGAGCGCCGGGCGGCCCAGGCCGAGGTGGTCCGCGTCCTGCTGCCGAAGGTGCGGGACATCCGGCGGGGCGGCTCGGCCGCGATCGACCTGTGCGACGTGGCCCTGGGCCGGCTGGACGGGTACTACGAGCGCGGGCTCAACCCCTGGGACCTGGCGGCGGGCGCCCTCATAGCCCGCGAGGCCGGCGCGCTCACCGGCGGCCGTCCCGGGGAGCCGGCCTCGCACGAGCTCACCGTGGCCGCCTCGCCGGGCGTCTTCACGGTCCTCCAGCCCCTCCTGGAGGAGCTCGGCGCCTGGCACGACTGACACGGACCCGGGGGCGCCACGGAGTGAGCCCACAGGCGTCCGGCCGCCCGAGCCCGCCGCGAGACGGGCGGACGCGGCCCCTCCCGGCGCCCGGGACGGGCTGCGGCTCGACTGCCGCCTCCTGGCCACCAGGGGTTCATCCCGGCGCCCGGGACGGGCTGCGGCTCGACTGCCGCTTCCCGGCTACCAGGGGTTCATCCCGGCGCGAGGCCACCCGCCACACACGACGGCGCCCCGCCACCTCCACGGTGACGGGGCGCCGCTCACGGGTCGGGCGAACCGGCGATCACGTACCGGCCGCGGTGACCTCCACTCCGTGCTCGGAGGCCAGGCGCTGAAGGTCTTCCAGCTGCGCCTGCTCCACATCGGCGAGGAAGTCGTCGCCCGAGGCGCGGGCCCGGTCCAGTTCGGCTTCGGTGTTCCGTATGCGCTGCAGAATGCCTGCGGTGAACGCGTCCATGGTGCGCCCCCTCGTCGTGGGTCGGGATCGGTGGCACGGGGGTGTGCCCTAGGGGTTTCCCCGGATCGATGCCGGGGAGGCGACGATCACGGCGTGTCCCCGGAGCGGATCGTGACGTGGCAGGCCGCTTGACGGGCGTGATCGCGGGTGTGCACTCGTCCTCCCCACACGCGACCTCAGAGAAACCTCAAGGGGACGGGTAATCCCCGCAATCGGGGGTCCAAACCCCTCTTACCGCCGGTTTACGGCCGTTCGGGGCAGGATGGGAAGGCTCGAAGTATGTGGTGCCCTGCCCTCCGCGGGGCCGTGAGGAAGGACTAGCGACGTGCGTGTACTCGTCGTCGAGGACGAGCAGCTGCTCGCCGATGCGGTGGCCACCGGACTGCGCCGGGAGGCCATGGCCGTCGACGTGGTCTACGACGGCGCGGCGGCGCTGGAGCGCATCGAGGTCAACGACTACGACGTGATCGTGCTGGACCGCGACCTGCCGCTGGTGCACGGTGACGACGTCTGCCGCAAGGTCGTCGAGCTCGGCGTCCCCACCCGCGTCCTGATGCTCACCGCCTCCGGGGACGTCAGCGACCGCGTCGAGGGCCTGGAGATCGGCGCGGACGACTACCTCCCCAAGCCGTTCGCCTTCACCGAGCTGACCGCCCGCGTGCGGGCCCTGGGGCGGCGCACGACCGTCGCGCTGCCGCCCGTCCTGGAGCGGGCGGGCATCAAGCTCGACCCGAACCGCCGCGAGGTGTTCCGGGACGGCCGGGAGGTGCAGCTCGCGCCCAAGGAGTTCGCCGTGCTGGAGGTCCTGATGCGCAGCGAGGGCACGGTCGTCTCGGCCGAGCAGCTCCTGGAGAAGGCGTGGGACGAGAACACCGACCCGTTCACCAACGTGGTCCGCGTCACGGTCATGACGCTGCGCCGCAAGCTGGGCGAGCCCCCGGTGATCGTCACGGTGCCGGGCTCGGGCTACCGGATCTGACCCGCGATGCCTTCCCTCCCCTCGTTCTCCAAGTCGGCGCCCACCCCGCCGCCCGTCCCGCCCAAGCCGGCCTGGGACCCGCCGCCCGTCCAGCCCCGGCCGTTCCCCTGGCTGCGGCCGACCATCCGGATACGGCTCACGCTGCTGTACGGCGGCATGTTCCTGATGGCCGGCGTGGTGCTGCTCGCGATCATCTACATGCTCGCGGCGGACGCCCTGCGGGACGGCAGTGCGCTGCCTATCAAGATCGTCGGCGGTAACTTCCAGGGCATCAACCCGGACTGCGACCTGCCCTCCCAGACCTCGGGGCCCAAGCTCCAGGAGGCGGTCGAGATCTGCATGCAGGTGCAGCGCACCGAGGCGCTGCGGCTGCTGCTGAACCGTTCGCTGCTGGCGTTGGTGGGGCTGACGGTGGTGGCGTTCGCGTTCGGGTACGCGATGGCGGGGCGGGTGCTCTCGCCGCTGGGGCGGATCACGCGGACCGCGCAGCGGGTGGCGGGCTCGGACCTGCACCGCCGTATCGAGCTGGGCGGGCCGGACGACGAGCTCAAGGAGCTGGCGGACACCTTCGACGAGATGCTGGACCGGCTGGATCGGGCCTTCGACTCCCAGCAGCGGTTCGTGGCCAACGCCTCGCACGAGCTGCGCACCCCCCTGGCGATCAACCGCACGCTGCTGGAGGTGCAGCTCGCCGACCCCGGGGCCTCGCCGGAGGTCACCCAGCTGGGCAAGACGCTGCTGGCCACCAACGAGCGCAGCGAGCAGCTCGTGGAGGGGCTGTTGCTGCTGGCCCGCAGCGAGAACAAGATCGTGGACAAGAAGCCGGTGGACCTGGCCGAGGTGGCCTCCCAGGCGGTGGAGCAGACCCGGGGTGAGGCCCAGGCCAAGGGCGTGGAGCTGCGCGGCGCCCGCAAGCAGGTCTTCGTCCAGGGCAACGGGGTGCTGCTGGAGCGCATAGCCCTCAACCTCGTCCAGAACGCGGTGCGCTACAACGTCGCGGAGGGCGGCTGGGTGGAGGTCACCACCGAGCCGGGCGCGGGTTGTGCGGTGCTGGTGGTCTCCAACACCGGCCCCGTCGTCCCGGCGTATGAGGTGGAGAACCTCTTCGAGCCGTTCCGGCGACTGCGCACCGAGCGGACGGGGAGCGACAAGGGCGTGGGCCTGGGGCTGTCCATCGTCCGCTCGGTGGTGCGCGCCCACGACGGCACCATCACCGCCGAGCCCCGCGAGGGCGGCGGACTGGACATGCGGGTCGTCCTGCCCCTGTGAGGCCCCCTGGGGGCGCCGGAGATGCGTCGTACGGCGGGGTGCCCGGAGCGCCCGGACGTACGCGGAGCTCCGCCGTCCCCGGACCGGCCGGACGGACGGGCCCGGCGCCTTCGCGTATCCGAGGGCGCCGGGCCCGTCCGTCCTGCCCCGGCGCCGTCACCCCGGGCCCCGACTTGACGCGGGGGCGGGTCACCCGGCACCCTTCGCCAAGTTCGCTTTGCGCGGAATTCACCTGGTCCGACCGCCCTCCCGGGCGTGTGTGATCGCTCACAGCCGGGGATTTCCGGCCATCTACGCTCTGTGATCGAAACACCTGGTGAAAAGCCGGGGAAGTCCGGGTTTCCCGGGCCCTTGATCACGGGAAGTACACGAGGTGGCGTGCGCGAGGTGCGACTTTCGGACCGTGTACGGTCCAGATCGCCATTCCAACCGATCACCTCTTCAGTGGTGCGGTTGGGTGTCGATTGAGTAACAGACCTTGATGTGAGGCAAAATCTCCGCCTCAGGTCGGGCACAAGTCCGGCCTCTCACGCGTTACGTGCGCTGGAGACACCACAGACACCCAGAGGGGGAGAGCAGACATGGCTACGGATTACGACACTCCACGCAAGACCGATGACGACCTCAACGAGGACAGCATCGAGGAACTGAAGTCGCGGCGGAACGACAAGTCCGCCTCGGCGGTCGACGTCGACGAGTTCGAGCAGGCCGAGGGCCTGGAACTCCCCGGCGCCGACCTCTCCAACGAAGAGCTGGCCGTCCGCGTGCTGCCCAAGCAGCAGGACGAGTTCACGTGCATGAGCTGCTTCCTCGTGCACCACCGCAGCCAGCTCGCCGAGGAGAAGAACGGTCAGCCGATCTGCCGCGACTGCGCGGCCTGAGGACCGGTCACCGCCATGCCAGGCGTGAACCCGTTCCGTAAGGGTCGCAAGGGCGGCGACGGCCCGGCGGCAGGCGCACGATCACGCGACCAGGACGCGCCCGTGCCCGCCGGCCCGACTGCCCACCCCGCGGACCGGAACACCCACGCACCGCGAGAGCGAGGCCGCACGGCCTCGCTCGCGGCGGCGATCGGCCGTGGCACGAAGAAGAGCGGTACGGGGGTACGGGCGGCGCTCGCCGCGCTCGCCGACCGGATCATCGAGCTCGCCCCACGGGTCCCGGTCCGCGACCTGGCGACGCTCCGCGGGCAGTTCCCCGGCCTGACCCCCGAGGAACTGGCCGACAAGCTGGTCTCCGGAGCCACGATGGGCACCGCGGCGGTCGGTGCCGGCGTGGGCGCCGCGGCGATGCTGCCGGTCCCGCCGGCGATGCCGGCCGAGCTGGCCGCCGAGATCGCCGGAGTCGCCTCGGTGGAGATCAAGCTCATCGCCGAGCTGCACGAGGTCTACGGGCAGCGCCCGCCGGGCAACCTGCAGCAGCGGGGGATGGCCTACCTCGGCTCGTGGGCGGACGAGCGGGGCATCGACGTCACCAAGCCGGCGTCGGTGAACGTCGCGCTCGGCGGCCAGATGAAGCGCGAACTGCGCCAGCAGATCATGAAGCGCACGCTGCGCAACCTTCCGAACCTCGCGCCGTTCATGGTGGGCGCCGCCGTCGGCGCGTTCATGAACCGCCGCGACACCCGCAGGCTCGCGGACAAGATCCGCAAGGACCTGCGCGCCAAACAGGTCCCCTGGAGCGCCCTCCCGGAGTCGGACCCGGCCCCACACGCCCTTCCGGCGCACGACGGCGAGAAGCAACTCACCGGGGACGACAAGCCCCAGCTGCCTCCGGGCGGCGGCACCGCGCCCGGTACCGAGCGCTGAGGCCCCTTCCCGGCGCCTGAGCCGCCCGGCCCCACCCGCGTCGCCCGTTCCTCCCCGAAGGCTCGTTCGTGCCCTGTGCGGGCCGCTGAGCCGCGCCCGAGGGGCCTTTCGCCGCGTACACGGGGCGCCCCTGGGGAAACGGACGCACGCCCCACCTCAGGCGCGCACCGCCGTCACGGCCGTCACGCCCGTCAGGGCCGCCACGCCGCCTGTCCGGTGCGCCACCGGGGAAACGGACGCGCACCGGCCGCTGCCGGGCCCCCGCCTCAGGCGCGCACCGCCGTCAGGGCCGCCACCAGGCCCTCCGGGTCGCGGGTGGAGAGGTAGGCGTACGGCGTGGGGTCGTTCGGGTCGGTGATCTCCACCCGGACGGCCGTGCCGATGTAGCTGCGCAGCAGCATGAACGCGCGGGTGTCCGCCTTGTGACGGCGCCAGGCCAGCGCCTCGTCCGCGTCCAGCGCCCGCGCCTCGCCGAGCGCGGACAGCGGGATCTTGGCCTCGCCCGCGACGAGCGCGTCCCCGACCACCCGGATGCGGACCGAGCCGTACGAGCTGACCGCCACGGCCGCCAGCGCCGCGCCGCTGATCAGACCGCCGAGCATCGGCAGCGTCCCCAGAGGGAGCAGCATCAGGCCGCAGGCGATCCCGACCAGCGCGGCGATCACCCACCAGGAACGGGGAGCGGTGAGACGTTCTTCGTACGACTGCATGGATCCAGCTTGGCACGCGCGCGTGGCGCCGGTGGCCTCGCGGGTAGGGTCTGCACTCGTGAGTGGATCTGACGAAGCCTTGACGCGGTCGGCGCCGCCCCCGGGAGCCGTCGCCCCGGTGCGGCACCCGGACGCCCCCGCGCCCGGGGAGCTCCTCGGCGCGCACTACGACCGGTGTTTCGGATGCGGCACCGGCCAGCGGCACGGGCTGCACCTCCAGGCGCGCGCGGGCGAGGGCGTGCGGGTGACGGCGGAGTTCACGGTCAAGGAGGCCCACCAGGGCGCTCCGGGCCTGGCGCACGGCGGCGTGCTGGCCGCGGCGCTGGACGAGACGCTGGGCTCGCTGAGCTGGCTGCTGCGGGTGATCGCGGTGACCGGGCGGCTGGAGACGGACTTCGTGCGGCCGGTCCCGGTGGGTACCACGCTGTACCTGGAGGCGGAGGTCACGGCCGTGCACGGCCGCAAGATCTACTCCACGGCGGTGGGGCGCACGGGTGGCCCGGACGGGCCGGTCGCGGTGCGCGCCGACGCCCTGTTCGTCGAGGTCAAGGTGGACCACTTCATCGACAACGGCCGCCCGGCCGACATCCAGGCCGCGATGGCCGACCCGGACCAGGTCCGGCGTGCTCGTGCTTTTGAGGTGAACCCGTGAGCGAGGTACGGAATCCGGTGGACGTGCTGCTCCGGCGTCTGGACCCGGAGGTGCCCGTGCCCGCGTACGGGCACCCGGGCGACGCGGGCGTGGACCTGGTCACCACCGAGGCGGCGGAGCTGGGTCCCGGTGAGCGGACGGTGCTGCCGACGGGCGTGGCGATCGCGCTGCCCGACGGGTACGCCGCGTTCGTGCACCCGCGCTCCGGCCTGGCCGCCCGCTGCGGAGTGGCCCTCGTGAACGCCCCCGGGACGGTGGATGCCGGGTACCGTGGGGAGATCAAGGTGATCGTGGTCAATCTGGACCCCCGCGAGAGCGTGCGGTTCGAGAGGTTCGACCGGATCGCGCAACTGGTCGTCCAGCAGGTCGAGAAGGTGCGCTTCCACGAGGTGGCGGAACTTCCCGGCTCGGCGCGGGCCGAGGGGGGATTCGGGTCCACCGGCGGTCACGCGGCGGTGGACGGCTCCACGGGTGGGAATCGAAACACATCGGTCGGTGCCGACCGGGAAGGACACTGACGTGTTCGGACGTCGCAAGAAGAACGCTCCTGACGAGTCGGCGCGGCCGGCCGACCTCGCCGACGAGGCGGTGGCGGACGAGACCGACGCGCGGGAGGACGAGGAGCACGCGCCGCTGAACCTGCCGCCGGCGCCGCGCCCCGACGGCCCCTGGGACCTCTCCGAGGTCGCCGGTGAGCCGGGCGAGGGCCGGGTGGACCTGGGCGGCCTGTTCGTGCCCGGCGTGGAGGGCATGGAGCTGCGGGTGGAGGTCGCCGGTGACGCGATCGTCGCCGCGACCGTGGTGCTGCAGGACAGCGCCATCCAGCTTCAGGCGTTCGCCGCCCCGCGCAACGAGGGCATCTGGGGGGAGGTCCGCCAGGAGATCGCGGCCGGCATCACCCAGCAGGGCGGGGTGATCGACGAGGTCGAGGGCCCGCTGGGCTGGGAGCTGCGGGCGCAGGTGCCGGTGCAGCTGCCGGACGGCGCGAACGGCGTCCAGGTGGTGCGGTTCGTGGGCGTGGACGGCCCGCGGTGGTTCCTGCGCGGGGTCATCTCCGGGCAGGGCGCGGTGCAGCCGCAGGCCGCCGGGCTGCTGGAGCAGATCTTCCGGGACACCGTGATCGTGCGGGGCGAGGCGCCGATGGCGCCGCGCGACCCGATCGTCCTGAAGCTGCCGGAGGACGCGCAGATGGTGCCGGACGGCGCGCAGCCCGAGGCGGGCCAGAACTCGCGGTTCGGCGGCGGCGTGGAGCGCCTGGAGCGCGGGCCGGAGATCACCGAGATCCGCTGAGCCGCCGCGGCGCGCGGGGCCGCCGGGGCGCCGGCCGGCCCGCACCGCGGCGTCCATGGCCGGAATCCCCGCGTCCGAAGACGCGGCACGGCGGACCCCGCGTTCGCCGACCCGTCAGGGCGCCCCGGTCCCAACCCCCTCCCGCGTCCCGGAAGCGCCACCACCGACGGTCCCGATGGGCCGCACTCCCTCACCGGAGTGCGGCCCATCGGCGTTTTCGCAGGTCGCGGCGGTGTGACGGGTGGTGCCGAGCCATGCGGAAGGGGCCCTTACCAAACCCGGGGGCGCAAGCGGAAGCGGAAGCGGGGGGAAACAGGTCACGCAAGGCGTACGGAAACCGTCAAAGAGGCGCCTAAGGCCGTAAGGGAGACGTCAACGAACGGTCCCACGCGGTCGGCGCGGCGGTTTCCTCTAGAGGTCCGTTCCACCACATGCCTCTAGGAGCACACGATGGCCGACGTGGCCTTCGTCGTCGTCACGATCGCGGTTTTCGCGCTGGTGGCTCTCGTCGCCAAGGGGGTGGCGAAGCTGTGACCCTCGAAAACGTCGTCGGGCTCATCGTGGCCGTCGCCCTCTTGGGCTATCTGGTCCTCGCCCTCATCTTCCCCGAGAGGTTCTGAGCACCGACATGAGCCCCATCCTGGCAGGGGTGCTCCAGCTGCTGGCGCTGATCGGAGCGCTGGCGCTGGTGTACCGCCCCCTCGGCGACCACATGGCCGCCACGTACAGCTCCCCGAAGCATCTGCGCGTCGAGAAAGTGATCTACCGCTGCATCGGCGCCAACCCCGACGCGGCCATGCGCTGGCCCGCCTACCTGCGCGGCGTCCTCGCCTTCTCGCTGGCGGGCCTGCTCTTCCTCTACCTGATCCAGCGCCTTCAGGGCGGGCTGCCGCTCTCCCTCGGCTTCGCCTCGATCAGCCCGGACCAGGCGTTCAACACCGCGGCGTCCTTCGTCGCCAACACCAACTGGCAGTCCTACAGCGGCGAGCAGGCCATGGGTCACGTCGTGCAGACGGCCGGCCTGGCGGTGCAGAACTTCGTCTCGGCCGCCACCGGCATGGCCGTGGCGATCGCCCTCGTCCGCGGGTTCGCCCGCTCGCGCACCGGTGAGCTGGGCAACTTCTGGACGGACCTGGTGCGCGGCGTCGTCCGCGTCCTGATCCCGATCGCCGTGATCGGCGCTCTGGTGCTGGTCGCCTGCGGCGCGATCCAGAACTTCGCCGGCATCCACGAGGTCGGCCAGTTCATGGGCGGCACCCAGCAGACCAACGGCGGCGCCGTGGCGTCCCAGGAGGTCATCAAGGAGCTGGGCACCAACGGCGGCGGCTACTTCAACGCCAACTCCGCGCACCCCTTCGAGAACCCCAACGGCTTCACCAATCTCTTCGAGGTCTTCCTCATCCTCGTCATCCCGTTCTCGCTGACCCGGACGTTCGGCAAGCTCGTCGGCAACCTCCGGCAGGGCTACGCGATCCTGGCCACGATGGGCCTGATCTGGCTGGTGTGCACCGGCCTGATGATGTGGACGGAGTTCTCCCACGGCGGCCCCGCGCTCCAGGCGGCGGGCGGCGCGATGGAGGGCAAGGAGACCCGCTTCGGCATCGGCGGGTCGGCGATCTTCTCGGTCGCCACCACCCTCACCTCCACCGGCGCCGTGGACTCCTTCCACTCCTCGTACACGGCCTTCGGCGGCGGCATCCAGCTCCTCGGCATGATGCTGGGCGAGATCGCGCCCGGCGGCGTCGGCTCCGGCCTGTACGGGATGCTGGTCATGGCCGTCATCGCGGTGTTCATCGCGGGCCTGATGGTGGGCCGCACGCCCGAGTACCTGGGCAAGAAGATCGGCACCCGCGAGATCAAGCTCGCGGCCTGCTACATCCTCATCACGCCCACCCTCGTGCTCGGCTTCACCGCCGCCTCGATGACGCTGCCGGACGCGCTGGGCTCGATGCTCAACACCAAGGTCCAGGGCGCGGGCGCGCACGGCTTCTCCGAGGTGCTGTACGCCTTCACCTCGGGCGCCAACAACAACGGCTCGGCCTTCGCCGGTCTGAACGCGAACACCCCCTGGTACAACACCACCGTCGGGCTCGCCATGCTGCTGGGCCGCTTCCTGCCGATGGTCTTCGTCCTGGCGCTGGCCGGCTCGCTCGCCGAGCAGCGGCCGATCCCGGAGACGGCCGGCACCCTGCGCACCGAGAAGCCGCTGTTCTCGGGCCTGCTCGCGGGCACCATCGTGATCATCACCGGCCTGACCTACTTCCCGGCGCTGGCGCTCGGCCCGCTCGCGGAAGGGCTGTCATGACCGCCGGCACCCGACCGGCCCCGGAGGGCGCTCCAGGGGCCCGCCCCGCGACGGAGGGCGCCCGCGGGACCCGCCCGTCCACCGACCACCCCACGAACCACCCCTCGAAGAACCAGGAGCACCGCTCCATGTCCACCGCCACGCCGACCCGCGCCCCCCACCAGGACGCGCCCACCGGCCACTCCCAGGACGACGGCCGGGTCGGCGCCGGCCTGTTCGACCCCAAACAGCTGGTCAGGTCGCTCCCGGACGCGCTGCGCAAGCTCGATCCGCGACTGATGATCAAGTCGCCGGTGATGTTCGTCGTCGAGGTCGGCTCGGTGCTGACCACGATCTTCGCCCTCACGTCGCCCGCGGACTGGTTCGGCTGGGCGATCGCCGTCTGGCTGTGGCTGACCGTGATCTTCGCCAACCTGGCGGAGGCGGTGGCCGAGGGCCGCGGCAAGGCGCAGGCCGACACCCTGCGCAAGGCCCGGACCGACACCGTGGCGCGGCGCCTGAACGGCACCGCCGAGGAGTCCGTGCCCGGTACGGAGCTGCGCGTGGGGGACCTGGTCGTCTGCGAGGCGGGCGACATCATCCCCGGTGACGGCGACGTGGTCGAGGGCGTGGCCTCGGTGGACGAGTCGGCGATCACCGGCGAGTCGGCGCCCGTCATCCGCGAGTCCGGCGGCGACCGCTCGGCCGTCACCGGCGGCACGAAGGTGCTGTCCGACCGCATCGTCATCAAGATCACGACGAAGCCGGGCGAGACCTTCGTCGACCGGATGATCAACCTCGTCGAGGGCGCGGCCCGTCAGAAGACGCCGAACGAGATCGCGCTGAACATCCTGCTCGCCTCCCTCACCGTGGTCTTCCTGCTCGCGGTCGTCACCCTCCAGCCCTTCGCCGTGTACGCGGGCGCCGAGCAGCCGATGATCGTGCTGCTCGCCCTGCTGGTCTGCCTGATCCCCACCACGATCGGCGCGCTGCTGTCGGCCATCGGCATCGCCGGCATGGACCGGCTGGTGCAGCGCAACGTGCTGGCCATGTCGGGCCGCGCGGTCGAGGCCGCCGGCGACGTCTCCACGCTGCTGCTGGACAAGACCGGCACCATCACGCTGGGCAACCGCCAGGCCGCCGAGTTCGTCCCCGTGCGCGGCACCACCGCCGCCGAGGTGGCCGACGCCGCCCAGCTCTCCTCCCTCGCCGACGAGACGCCCGAGGGCCGCTCCGTCGTCGTCCTGGCCAAGGAGGAGTACGGGCTCCGCGAGCGGCACCAGGGCGAGCTGGTGGGCGCCGAGTGGGTGGCCTTCACGGCGCAGACCCGGATGTCGGGCGTGGACGTGGACGGCCGCAAGGTCCGCAAGGGCGCGACCGGCTCGGTGATCGCCTGGGTGCGCGAGCGCGGCGGCACGGTCACCGAGGACGCCGCCACGATCGCCGAGGAGATATCCGAGGCCGGCGGCACACCGCTGCTGGTCGCTCTGGAGGACACCGACGGCGCCCGCGTGCTCGGCGTCATCCACCTCAAGGACGTGGTCAAGGAGGGGATGCGGGAGCGGTTCGTCGAGCTGCGCAAGATGGGCATCAAGACCGTCATGATCACCGGCGACAACCCGCTGACCGCCAAGGCCATCGCCGACGAGGCGGGCGTGGACGACTTCCTCGCCGAGGCCACGCCCGAGGACAAGATGGCGCTGATCAAGCGGGAGCAGGCGGGCGGCAAGCTCGTCGCGATGACCGGCGACGGCACCAACGACGCCCCCGCGCTCGCCCAGGCGGACGTCGGCGTGGCCATGAACACCGGCACCTCGGCCGCCAAGGAGGCCGGGAACATGGTGGACCTGGACTCCAACCCGACCAAGCTCATCGAGATCGTCGAGATCGGCAAGCAGCTCCTGATCACGCGCGGCGCGCTGACCACGTTCTCGATCGCCAACGATGTGGCGAAGTACTTCGCGATCATTCCGGCGATGTTCGCGGTGGCCTACCCGGGCCTGGACACCCTCAACATCATGCGGCTGTCCAGCCCGAACTCCGCGATCCTGTCCGCGATCATCTTCAACGCGCTGATCATCGTGGCCCTGGTGCCGCTGGCCCTGAAGGGCGTGCGCTACCGCCCGGTCAGCGCCGACAAACTGCTCCGCCGCAACCTGGGCATCTACGGGCTGGGCGGGCTGATCGCGCCGTTCGTCGGCATCAAGCTGATCGACCTGCTGATCTCCCTGATCCCCGGCCTGAGCTGACTGAGGAGTGCCGAACACCATGAACAACGCGGTACGCGACACCGGCCGGCTCCTCGGCGCCGGACTGCGCGCCCTGCTCGTCCTGACCCTGCTGTGCGGCGTCCTCTACCCGCTGGTCGTCACCGGCGTCGCGCAGGCCGCCTTCAACAACAAGGCGAACGGCTCCGAGATCAGCTCCCACGGCAAGGTCGTCGGCTCCGAGCTGCTGGGCCAGCGGTACGACAAGGGCCAGGACAAGGACGGCAACCCCATCCCCGACCTGCGGTTCTTCCAGCCCCGCCCGTCCGCCGGGCTCGGCAGCAACAAGACCAACGGGGTCAACACGCAGTACGACCTCCAGGTCTCCGGTGCCTCCAACCTCGGCGCGGGCAACAAGGACCTGGTGGCCGCCGTGAAGGAACGCAAGAAGTGGGTCTCGGAGACCTACGGCGTCCCGGAGTCCCGCGTCCCGGCGGACGCGGTGACCTCCTCCGGCTCGGGCCTGGACCCGGACATCTCCCCGGCCTACGCCGAGCTCCAGGCCGGCCGGGTGGCGAAGGAGAACCACCTCGATCCGGCGCGGGTCCGCCAACTGGTCGCCGACCACACGGACGGCCGGGTCCTGGGCTTCATGGGGGAGCCCCGGGTGAACGTCCTGAAGCTGAACGTGGCGCTGCGCGACCTGGCGCGCGGGGAGGGGTGAGGCGCGGCGGCGGGGGCGGGTGGCGCCACGACCGCGCCGCCCGTCCCCGCCGTGCGTCGGCTTCCCGGGCGGGCGCCCCCCGTCCGCCTGCTCCGTGCGTCGGCTTCCCCGGGCGGGTGCCCCCCGTCCCGTTACCAGACGTCCCCGTCCCGCCAGTCCGCCGTCAGCTCCCCGGACAGGTCCAGCGGCGCGGACACCGGCAGGACGAAGATCGCGCCGTCCTCGTCGGGCGTGCGCCGGAGGCCGGTGGGCGTGAGGGCCGAGGACGGGCCCTGCCACAGCCGCCAGCCCCGGGCCGCGTAGAAGTCCGCGGCGTCGTCGGCCGCGCCCAGCGCGCCGAGGTCGTACGCGCCCCGGACGACCCGCTCCAGCTCCGCCATCACGGCCGCGCCGTGCCCTTGGCCCCGCCGGTCCGCGCGGACCCCGACGCCCTCGACGTACCCGCAGCGCAGCGCCCGCCCGCCGTGCAGCAGCCGCCGCTGCACCACCGACCCGTGCGCGATCAGCTCGCCGCCCTCCCGCACCAGGACGTGCACACCGCCCAGCGCGTGCTCCCAGTCCTCGTCGGACATGTCGCCCTCGAAGACCTCGTCGAGCAGGGTCCGGGCGGCCTTGAGGGTGGCGGGGTCGAGGTCGGCGGTGTGGGCGGTCCGTATGTCGGTCATGGCCGTCATCGTGGCAGCGGGGGCGCGCGGCGGGCGAACGTTTTACGGCGGTGGCGGACAGCCTCGCCGCCCGAGGGGCGACGGGCCGCGGCACAGGGTTCCAGAGCCCGGCGCCGTTCCCCGCACCGCCGTGTCAGAGTCGCGTCAAGACCGGCACGGAAGCCGACAAACGCGCCTTTTGTCCCCCTGTGGGGTCTGTAGGGTCACAACAGGTCCAGCCCGGTGGGGGCGGCCTTCACGTAAGACAATGGGGCCATGGCACGCGGCAAGCTACGGATCTATCTCGGCGCGGCACCGGGCGTCGGCAAGACGTACTCGATGCTCTCCGAGGCGCACCGGCGCGTGGAGCGGGGCACCGATGCCGTGGTGGCGTTCGTCGAGCACCACGGCAGGCCCCGTACCGAGGTGATGCTGCACGGCCTGGAGCAGGTCCGGCGGGTCGAACTGGAGTACAGGGGCACCGTCTTCACCGAGATGGACGTGGACGCCGTCCTGGAGCGCGCGCCCGCGGTCGCCCTGGTGGACGAGCTGGCGCACACCAACGTCCCCGGCTCCCGCAACGCCAAGCGCTGGCAGGACATCGAAGAGCTGCTGGCGGCCGGGATCGACGTGATCTCCACGGTCAACATCCAGCACCTGGAGTCGCTGGGTGACGTGGTCGAGTCCATAACCGGCGTGCGCCAGCGGGAGACCGTCCCGGACGAGATCGTGCGGCGGGCCGACCAGATAGAGCTGGTCGACATGTCGCCCCAGGCACTCCGCCGCCGCATGGCGCACGGGAACATCTACCAGCCCGACAAGGTGGACGCCGCGCTGTCCAACTACTTCCGACCGGGCAACCTGACCGCGCTGCGCGAGCTGGCGCTGCTCTGGGTGGCCGACCGCGTCGACGAATACCTCCAGCAGTACCGCGCCGAGCACTCCATACGCTCCACCTGGCAGGCCCGCGAACGCATCGTCGTCGGCCTCACCGGCGGCCCCGAAGGCCGCACCCTCATCCGCCGCGCCGCCCGCATGGCCGCCAAGGGCTCCGGCAGCGAGGTGCTCGCCGTCTACATCGCCCGCAGCGACGGGCTGACCTCCGCCTCGCCCAAGGAGCTGACCGTCCAGCGCACGCTGGTCGAGGACCTGGGCGGCACCTTCCACCACGTCATCGGCGACGACGTGCCCAGCGCCCTGCTGGAGTTCGCCCGCGGCGTCAACGCCACCCAGATCGTGCTGGGCTCCAGCCGCCGCAAGACCTGGCAGTACATGTTCGGACCCGGCGTGGGCGCCACCGTGGCCCGCGACTCGGGCCCCGACCTGGACGTGCACATCGTCACGCACGACGAGGTCGCCAAGGGCCGGGGGCTGCCCGTCTCGCGCGGCGGACGGCTGGGGCGGTCGCGGATCATCGCCGGGTGGATCGCCGGCGTCGCCGGTCCGGTGCTGCTGACGCTGCTGCTCGCCGCCCTGGAGAACGGGCCCGGCCTGGCCAACGACGTCCTGCTCTTCCTCTTCCTCACGGTCGTCGCGGCGCTGCTGGGCGGCCGGGCGCCCGCCCTGGCCTCCGCCGCCGTCGGTTCGATCCTGCTGAACTTCTTCTTCACGCCGCCCACCCACACCCTGGACGTCGCCGAGCCCCGGAACCTCGTCGCCATCGTGATCTTCTTCGCGGTGGCGGTCTCGGTGGCCTCCGTGGTGGACCTCGCCGCCCGCCGCACCCACCAGGCGGCCCGGCTGCGCGCCGAGTCGGAGATCCTCTCCTTCCTGGCAGGGAGCGTGCTGCGCGGCGAGACGACGCTGGACGCCCTGCTGGAACGCGTCCGGGAGACCTTCGCCATGGAGTCGGTCGCCCTGCTGGAGCGCACCGGCGACCTCGCCCCGTGGACCTGCGCGGGCCGGGTGGGCCCCGAGAACGGCCGCCCGCTCTCCCGCCCCGAGGACGCCGACGTGGACATGCCGGTCGGTGACCACATGGCCCTCGCGCTCACCGGCCGGGTGCTGCCCGCCGAGGACCGCCGGGTGCTCGCCGCCTTCGCCGCCCAGGCCGCCGTCGTCCTGGACCGGCAGCGGCTGGTGGGCGAGGCCGAGCGGGCCCGCGAGCTCGCCGAGGGCAACCGCATCCGCACCGCCCTGCTCGCCGCCGTCAGCCACGACCTGCGCACCCCGCTGGCCGGCATCAAGGCGTCCGTCACCTCCCTGCGCTCGGACGACGTGGCCTGGTCCCGGGAGGACGAGGCGGAGCTGCTGGCCGGCATCGAGGCGGGCGCCGACCGGCTGGACCACCTGGTCGGCAACCTGCTGGACATGTCCCGCCTCCAGACCGGCACCGTCACCCCGCTCATCCGCGAGATCGACCTCGACGAGGTGGTGCCGATGGCGCTGGGCGGCGTCCCCGAGGGCAGCGTCACCCTCGACATCCCCGAGGCGCTGCCCATCGTCGCCGTGGACCCGGGCCTGCTGGAGCGCGCGGTGGCGAACCTGGTCGAGAACGCCGTCAAGTACAGCCCCCCGGGCGCGACCGTCCTGGTCTCCGCCAGCGCCCTCGGCGAGCGGGTCGAGCTGCGGATCGTCGATCGCGGCCCCGGCGTCCCGGACAGCGCCAAGAGCCGCATCTTCGAGCCGTTCCAGCGCTACGGCGACGCCCCGCGCGGCGCCGGGGTGGGTCTGGGGCTGGCGGTCGCCCGCGGGTTCGCCGAGTCCATGGGCGGCACGCTGGAGGCCGAGGACACGCCGGGCGGCGGCATGACCATGGTGCTCACCCTCCAGGCGGCGGCGGGCCGGCCGCCGGCCCGTCCGGATCTTCCGGTCCAGGCGACGACGTGAGGCCGTACCGCCCCGCCGCCGGCCCGGTGCGCGGCACGAGCCCGGCGGGCCCGGGGCGCGTCCGGCGCGTCCCGCGCGTGCGTCCGTCCGGCTCGCCGCCCCCGGCCGCGACACCAACCCATCCGTGCACACCACGAGGAGTACGCCAGTGAACCGGGTGCTTGTGGTCGATGACGAGCCGCAGATCGTACGCGCCCTCGTGATCAACCTGAAGG
Organism: Streptomyces sp. NPDC003077; assembly: GCF_040611095.1. Classification (NCBI taxonomy): domain Bacteria; kingdom Bacillati; phylum Actinomycetota; class Actinomycetes; order Kitasatosporales; family Streptomycetaceae; genus Streptomyces; species Streptomyces sp. NPDC003077. The sequence continues at coordinate 33,977 of NZ_JBEXNM010000081.1, forward strand.
CGCGCAAGTACGAGGTGGACGCCGCCCCCGACGGGGCCACCGCCCTCCGGCTCGCCGCCGCCCGCCACCCCGACGTCGTCGTCCTGGACCTGGGCCTGCCCGACATGGACGGCGTGGAGGTGATCAAGGGCCTGCGGGGCTGGACGAGGGTGCCGATCCTCGTCCTCTCCGCCCGCCAGACCTCCGACGAGAAGGTCGAGGCCCTGGACGCGGGCGCCGACGACTACGTCACCAAGCCGTTCGGCATGGACGAGCTGCTGGCCCGGCTGCGCGCCGCGGTCCGCCGCGCCGAGCCCACCGGCCCGGCCGAGGAGGACGTGATCGTGGAGACGGACGGGTTCACCGTCGACCTCGCCGCCAAGAAGGTCAACCGCGGCGGCCGGGACGTGCGCCTGACCCCGACCGAGTGGCACCTGCTGGAGGTGCTGGTCCGCAACACGGGCCGGCTGGTCGGCCAGAAGCAGCTCCTCCAGGAGGTCTGGGGCCCCTCGTACGGAACCGAGACCAACTACCTGCGGGTCTACATGGCCCAGCTCCGCCGCAAACTGGAGGCCGACCCCTCGCACCCGCGCCACTTCATCACCGAGCCGGGGATGGGGTACCGGTTCGAGCGGTGACGGGAGGGGCGGGCCGGTCGGGTGGGATCGTCCGGGTAAGGGACGGGCCGGGCGGACGGGCTCGTCCGGGTGAGGGCGGCCCGCCGCGGGAGCTCGTCCCCACCGAGGGCAGCCGCTTCCGCGGGTCCCCGGCCGCCGGAAAGCCGGTGCGACCCGGCCGGACCGGGGCCGTGATCCGGGGGGCCGCGCAACGGTACGCTGGGGACATGAGTGCTGGGACGCGTTCCGAGAAGCCGGCCGGTCGTTTCCGGCGGATGCTCGACAGGCTGTCCTCCTCCGAGGAGGAGCTGCAGTCCGCCGAGCTCCAGCAGGACGCGCAGGCGGCGGGCTGCACCCGCATCTGCGACACCGACGACCGCCAGATCGTCAAGGTCACCGGCACGCTGCGGCACGTGACGCTGCGGCCCCGCGCCGGTGTGCCCGCCCTGGAGGCCGAGCTGTTCGACGGCTCGGCGCCGCTGGACGTGGTCTGGCTGGGCCGGCGGTCCATCGTCGGCATAGAACCGGGCCGCAAGCTCATCGCATCGGGCCGGATCTCCATGAGCCACGGCCGCCGGGTGCTGTTCAACCCCAAGTACGAACTGCGACCCTTCGGACAGGAGTAGCCGGTGACCTCTCACGACCGACCGACCCACCGGACCGGTCGGCCGACCGGCCCGGCGGACCCGAGCGAGGAGCCGGCCGCGTCGCGGGACGGCGCGCAGGGCTCCGGCGCGCAGGACGCCGGCAGCCGGGCCGTCACGGAAGCGGCGCTGTTCGAGGCGTTCGGCGGGGTCCGGGGCATGGTGGAGACCGTCGTGCCCGGCCTGCTGTTCGTCACGATCTTCACGATCAACAAGGACCTGCACGTCTCGGCGATCGCCGCGCTGGCGGTCTCCCTGGCGCTCGGCGCCGTCCGGCTGATCCGCAAGGACACCGTCAAGCACGCCTTCGGCGGCGTCTTCGGCGTGGCCTTCGGCGTGGTCTTCGCGATGATGACCGGCAACGCCAAGGACTTCTACCTGCCGGGGATGATCTACACCCTGGGCCTCGGCCTGGCGTACGTGATCACGACGCTGGCCGGCGTCCCGCTGATGGGCCTGATCCTCGGCCCGGTGTTCAAGGAGAACCTCTCCTGGCGCACCCGCAACCCCGGCCGCAAGAAGGCGTACGCCAAGGCGAGCTGGGCGTGGGGCCTGGTGCTGCTGGCCAAGTGCGCGATCCTCTTCCCGCTGTACTGGTGGGCGGACACCACGCACCTGGGCTGGGTGCTGGTCGCGCTCAAGATCCCGCCGTTCCTGCTGGCCCTGTACCTGACCTGGATCTTCCTGGCCAAGGCGCCGGCGCCCATCGACGTGTTCGCGGAGATGGAGGCGCGGGAGAAGGCCGAGGAGGAGGCCAAGGAGCGCCGCCGCCGGGCCGACGAGGAGAACGAGCGGGCCCGTGCCGAGGTCGACGCCCGGTTCGACGCCGTGATGGAGCCGCTGGTGGACGAGACGCTGCACCGCCTCGTGGACGAGTCCACCCACGAGTCCGCCCACGGGCCCGCCCCGTCCGCGAAGCGCACGGACGCCCGCCCGGACGGGCCCGGGCCGCACTGACGGCTCAGGCTCCGCGCCTTGTGCGCACGCGAACCGCCCGCCCGGGTCTCCCGGGCGGGCGGTTCGCGTAGGAGCGGAGCCGGAGACACGGAAAAGGCCGGGGCCCGTACA
>NZ_JBEXNM010000082.1:0-34004 GCF_040611095.1 Streptomyces sp. NPDC003077
CCCGGGCCGGGTCGGGCCGGGCTCCCCGCCCTCGCCCTCGTCTTCGGCGCGCTCAAGAGGGAGCCCCGGCCCCGGCGCCCCGCTCCTCGCGCTCTGCGCGCTCTTCGGGCGGTGGCAGACCGGCGGTGGCAAACCCGTGTCGCCCCCTGCCGCCGGTGCGCCTGGTCTGTAACCCGGCACCGACCCCACGCCGAGCAGGACGAAGACGGAGAAGCCCAGGAGGCCACCGCCCCGGTGCGGGCCGCGGGCGTGACCGCGGCGGAAGATCCCGCCTGCCGGAAAGGGAAGTCAGCAGGTGACGGAGCCCCTGCGCAGGGCGTGGCCGCCGTTGTTGCTGTCGTCGGCCCAGTAGACGGGCTTGGAGCCGGCGACGCACTCGTCGGCGCCCGCCAGGGTGAAGCCCTCGTTGTTGTAGTTGGGCATGCCGCTGGGACGGTCGTAGACGGCGGTGACGGAGAAGGCACCGGCGGAGTCGATCCGCAGGGTGCGGTGCCGGCCGTCGCACGTGTCGTCGCAGACGGCCCACAGGCGGGCGGCCTGGGGTTCCCACTCCAGTTCCATGACGCCGCCCATGCCGCTGTCGAGGGACGCGACGCGGGTGAAGGCGCCGGAGTCCCGCAGGACGTAGCCGTGGATCATGCCGGTGCCCTCGACGCCGACGAAGAACACGCCACCGCTGTGGGCACCGTAGCGCGCCGGGTCGTAGGCGGCGCCGGTGGAGGCGTCCTTGAAGCCGGCCCGGGTCAGGTCGGTGTCGGGGACCCAGGTGATGCCCTCGAAGCCGAGGTTGGCGCCGACGGGCGGCAGGTCGGCGGTGAGGTTCCACTCTTTGGTGGCGCTCAGGGTGGAGCCGGTGCCGGAGACGTCGTATCTCAGGACGGACAGGCGGCTGGTGCCGGACGCGTCGCCATCGCGTTCACTGGCGACGAACACGCCGGCGGCGGACCCACCGCCGGCCACGGTGACGCCCTCGCTGTCGGGGCGTCCGGCGCCACCGGGAAAGCGCAGGGCCTTGCCGGACCTCCAGCCGCCGGCGGTGTCGGGCCTCCAGCCGCCGGAGCCGTCGCGGACCAGGCGCCACAGCTTGCCGCTGTTCTGGGCGGCCCACATGACGTCACCGTCCTGGTGGAGGCCGCTGAGATCCTCGCCGAAGACGTTGGAGGCGTCGGCGGTCGCCACGGAGCCGCCGCCGGGCCACGCGGCGGGCGCGGTGCCGCCGCCACCGCAGTCGTTGGCGGCGCCCAGGGTCACCCGGGCCGCCTTGAAGGCGCCGGTACCGTCGGGGCAGCGTGACCAGGAGGGGCCGGAGTGCCTGCTCCAGGAGAAACCGTCGACCAGGGTCCTGCCGTCCGGCAGGTACAGGCGCGCGCTGTCCTGCGAGCCCAGCCCGAAGGCGTCGTGGACGTCGAAGGCGCGGAAGGCACCCGCCGCCAGGGCGGTCCCGGACGGGATCTTGTACTTTGAGCCGTCCTTGTCGTCCTTGAGGATCCACCCCGATATGTCGATCGTCGAGGTGCCCTTGTTGTGCAGCTCGACCGAGTCCTCGACGTCCCCGGTGGTGACCACCTCGTTGATACGGACGTCACCGGCCGGGGCGGCTTCGGCGGGGAAGACGGCCGGCGCGCCGGCGAGCGCCGCCCCGGTGACGAGGAGAAGAGCGAGAGCACGGTGCCGGCGGCGCGTACGTAGTGCGGTCACGATGTCCGTCCAGAGGTCGCGGGGGAAGGGGCGGCACGACGGTCCCGGCGCAGACCGAACGAGACGCCTCCCAACGGGCGGACAGCGAATGAACGGCGGCCGAAGGGTTGCCGGATACCGGACGAACCGGCTGGCCGGCCACCCGCGGCTGTCGGGTCACCCCCTGTGCTCCCCGCACCGGCCGAGCGCCCCGGCCTCGACGTTTCGGTGCCGCGCTGAAGGGGCGGGCCGTCAGCGCCAGTTCGGATAGCCACCGGCGCCCCGTAACCCCCTTGTCATCACCCGCAACTCTCCTCTCTCCAGGACCTCCCTCAACTAACGCAGCCTGTGTGGCGCGCACACTCGGTGGGGCGGAGCGTGAGCGGAAGATCCGCACGTCCTTTGCCCGATCTCAGGCGGTCGGGTGTGCCACGCCGCAGCGGAGGAGGGGAAACGCAGCCGAGAGGACGGGCCGGGAGCGGGCCTCGTCGGACGGGCCGAAGCGGGGGAGACGGCCTTGAGCTGAAAAGACGGCCCTGAGCCGAAGAGACGGCCCGCTCGATCAGGTCGGACCGGCTACCTCGGGCCGGACCGGCTACCTCGGGCCGGCGGGTGGGGCTCCGGTCACAGCGGCCCGGTAAAGGTCCCGGACGGCGTCGCCGAAGTAGGCGCTGTAGGAGACCTGCGGGGTGTTGCCGCCGGTGTGGTAGCCGCCGACGATCCCGATCACCGCCCATCCGCCGGGCCACGGCACCAGCATGGGCCCGCCGCTGGTCCCGCCGACGAAGCCGTCGCAGGCGACGCGCAGGAAGGTGCCCGGATCGACCGGGTCGTCGCTGTCCCACCGGGTGGACCAGCTCCAGCACTCCAGCGGCTTCGGCGCGCCGCCCGGATATCCGATCATGCGCACCGGGGCGTGGAAGTAACCGGTGCCGGTGAGGAGCCGGACACCGCCGGTGGCGTCCTGGAGCAGGTCTCCGTCCTCGTTGGGCTCGGTGACCGCGAAGGCGAAGTTGTATCCGGCGCCCGCGTGTTCTCCCAGGTCGTAGTACTCCCGCGTGACATAGACGCCGTTGTGCGCGACGGGGAAGATGCCGAAGGGCTTGCGCCCGTCGTGGTACTGGGGCACGAAACCGAGATGGCGTGCGGGCGAGGGCCCGGAGTAGCCCTTCAGGCAGTGCCCGGCGCTGAGCACCAGATTGCGGCCGGGGCTGCGGACCACCGATCCGCTGCAGGTGCGCCCGGTGCCGTCGGCGTCGGTCCAGAAGAACGTCCCGGCCTGCGGTATGCCGTCGAACCTCCGGCTGGGCGGTATGTACTCGCCCGGCCGCGGGCCGTCCCTCCGCGGCGATCCCGGGGCGGACGGGGCGGACGGGGCGGCGCCGGATTCTTTGCCGTCCACGGCGGGCAACGCGTCCGCCATGCGGGCCGGGGTCCAGTAGGCGTCGAGCCGGACGGCGACGGGGTCGGGTCTGCCCGGGGTGCCGTCGGCGAGGGCGGTGGGGGCGGTGGGGGCGAGTCCGGCGGCGCAGAGCAGCACGACCGCCGTCAGCAAGGCGCCACGCCCGGCGTTCCTCGTTCCACGCATCGTCGGCTCCCTTTCGGCCGGTCACAGGCGACGGCTCACCCTAGAGTCGGCGCGGCCCCGGGCAGAAGTGTCCGGCCGGCCGAAGAGCCGGCTGCCGGGCGCGTGGGTGTCGTCCGCTCCCGCGCGGCCCGGTCGGGGAACGACGCGGCTCAGCGTGTACGGGCCGTGCCCGCCATGGTCCGTACCTCCCACAGGGAGGCGCTGTGCCGTTCCGCTTCGAAGGCCGCGCGACCACCGCGCAGGCCGAACAGCCGCTTGGCGAGCAGGATGTAGAGAACGGCGAGTACGTTGAGGACGAACGTGGCGATCCTGAGCCAACTGACCTTCTCCGTCAGCTCGTAGACCTCCAGGGGCAGGAAAGCGGCGGTGGCCACGACGGTCAGGTACTCCGCCCAGCGTTTGGCCCGCCACAGCCCCACGCCCTCGACGATCTCGATCAGCGCGTACGCCGACAGGGCGGCTGCGACCAGCAGCAGAGCCGAGTGGCGGTAGCCGGAGGACTTCTGGATGCTGCCGACGACCGGCGAATGATCCAGGTCGTAGTGGAAGTGGACGGCCACCGGCCGGAAGACGTCCAGGTACTCGTCGAAAAGCCGCCGCACCGCGTCCTGGCTGTTGCTGAACTTCCACACCGCCGCGGCCACCAGCACGATGAACAGCCCACGGATCACCCGTTCCACGGCCAGGAAGCGCAGCACGAACAGATCGCGCAGCGCCTTCCCGCGCGGCACGAGCGGGGCGGCGTCGGCCGGGCCCGAACCGTGGGGCGCGCCGAGCACGAAGTCCCCGCAGCGCAGGCAGCGCCAGGCCTCGCCCAGCGCGGTGACGGCCCGCAGCCTCTCCCGCAGCTTCTCCTCCCGTGGTGCGTAGGTGACGTGTCCACGGCGCGCACAGGCGCGCCGGTCCCAGTCGATCCCCATCCTCAACACCTTCGGCCCCAGCTCGTCGCGCTTCCCGCCCGGAGCCTAGGCGTCACCTCCCCAACAGCGCGCAATGGCCGTGTCACGGTTCCGGCATGCCCGTCCCCGGGAGCAGACAGCCGATCGGTCACGTGCGCGGTGCATGCGACCCGGGGGAAGGTGTCGTGCCGCTTCCGTACCGCCGCCGACGGGCCGACCGGACACCGCGAGGACACGCCGAGGTGCTTCCCGTCCCCGCCGCCGCGCCCGGGGTGCCGAACCCTCCGATGTTCCGGAATGCCGACGCGCGCCGGTTCGAACCGGTATGCCCGGTATCTTTGGTGCGCACTCGGCGTACAGCGGCCGGTGGCACCAGGTGCCGTTCCGGCTCCGGTTCCGGGACGAGCGGGTGGGGCGGGGCTCCCGGGGCGGGCGCGCGGCATGGTCAGGTCCCTTTCCGCGCCGCGGCCCGCCGCTGGGCCGCGGCGATCTCGGTGTACGCCCGCTCGCGGCCTTCCCAGTGCGAACCCTCCACCGATTTGCCGGGCTCCAGGTCCTTGTAGACCTCGAAGAAGTGGGTGATCTCCAGGCGGTCGAAGTGCGGGACGTCGCCGATGTCCTGGAGGTGCGCCTGACGGGGGTCGTGCGCGGGGACGCACAGGACCTTCTCGTCCGGGCCCTGCTCGTCGCTCATCACGAACATGCCGATCGCCCGGCAGCCCACGGCACAGCCGGGAAAGGTCGGCTCGCCCACCAGTACCAGGGCGTCCAGCGGGTCACCGTCCCGGCCGAGCGTGCCGTCGATGTACCCGTAGTCGGCCGGGTACTTGGTGGAGGTGAACAGCAGCCGGTCCAGGCGGATGCGACCGCTCGCGTGGTCCATCTCGTACTTGTTGCGCGACCCCTGCGGGATCTCCACGATCACGTCGAACTCCATGACGACCTCCACGGCACTATGGCGCTACGGCGCTGCGGCGCTGCGGCACGTCCCGCCGACTCCCCGGCGGTGTCGGGCGGGTGGCGCTCCGGGGCACCGCGGGCGGGCCGGACGGCGGCGGGACGGGCGTGCTCCGGGCGGGCCGGACGGACGGACGGCGGAACGGTGATCCGGCCCGCCAGGCCCGCCAGGCCACCAGGCCACCAGGCCACCAGGCCACCAGGCCACCAGGCCCGTCCCGTCCCGGCCGGGAAGACGTGCTCGGTGGGCCCTGTCCGGCTCGTCGTCCCGTCCACTTCGTCGTCCCGTCCGTTCGTCGTCCCGTCCGGGGCACCGCCCTTCCAGTGTGCGCCCGGGCGCCTCCGGCGAGGCCCCACGGGCGGGACCCGGGCCGAACGCGCCACCGGACCCGGGCCGGAGAGGCAGCCGGTCGGGAGCATCGGCGCGGGGCGGCGCAGGGTACCCGGCGTGCCCGACGGCAGTTGACGCGATCGTTGACGAGATCCCGCAGGACAGTGGCGACGGCAGAGGGGCCGCCCCACCGCCGTCCGGCACACCCCGGAGCGGGAGAGGCGCACTCCCCGACGGAGCACGCCCCATTCCTCACACTGCGCCGGGTCCTTCGCACCCCGCCCAATTACTCACACCGCGCCGGGACCCTCACACCCCGCCCGCAACAGGCCCCTGGGTCTGCCACGCGGTCTGCCACGCGGTGATGCGCCTGACGATGAGGACGACCAGCACCCCGGCCCCCACGTAGAGGACCGTGAGCAGGGTGGACATGTTCGCGTTGGCCAGCACGTCCCGCTCGCTGTCGAACGTCGAGGACATGCGCCATTGGATCGGCCGGACGACGATGGCCGCCGCGAACAGCGCCCACCAGGCGTTGACCGGGGCCAGGCGGACGGGGCGCCGTGGGGCGCTGGCCCGCCAGATGTCCGAGACGACCTGGTACGGGACCCACAGGTTGACCACCGGGCCGATCCAGCCGCCCACCACCCAGCCCCGGGACCGGCGGTGCGCGGCGGCACCGCTCATCAGCTCGGCGTTGATCCGGGCCCGCCACAGCCAGACGAGGAACGCCACGCCGGCCGCGATCATCACCAGGAACGATGGCCAGGACACCAGCTTGGCGAGGCCGTCGGTGTCGACGGCCTCAAGGTCCGCGTTCGTCGCCCTCCCGGTCAGGTAGTCGTGGGCGGTGAAGTAGAGGCGCCAGTTGGCGACCGAGACCAGGACCTCGCGCACGAGCGCCAAGGCGATCAGCACCGTGGCGGTAGTGGCCGCGCCGGTCACCACCCTGGGCTGCTCCGCACCGGCCGGGCTCGCGGTTGCCGGAGTGCCGTGCTGTGGACCGTCCATGTTTCTCCCCCGAAAGATCGTCGGCCCGCCGCGCATCGCCCGGAATCGGGGTGCTCCTGGCCGCTGCCCCGGTGTGTCCCCGGTTTCCTGGGGCGTCATGCGGGGCGGCCGTAACGGAATGGCATTAGCCGGGAACGAACAGCGGCAGCGCCCGGGACACGAGCCAGAGCAGCAGGGCCAGGGCCGTGACCAACGCGCACCCTTTCCACAGCGAGGTCTGCGTGGCGAGGGTGGCCCTCCAGACCATCGTGCGTCCGCGGAACCCCACGGACGCCAGCGCGGCCTTCATGGTGCGGGCCAGGTGGTAGGCGGGCGGGAAGTTCGTCGGCGGTACCAGGACGGCCTTCATGGCGCGGACCCCGCGGCGTACGGGCCCGCCCGGCAGGGTGCCGGCGCGGGGCCCCGGCGGCACCGGGTGCACACGGGGCGTCCAATCGGGAGCGAAGGTGATGACGGCGGAGGTCCAGGGGTCGTCCCCGGCTTGTTCGTTCAGCCGGGACGGGACCGGCAGGTGCTCGTCCAGTCGCTCGGCCACCTCCGGCAGCCCGCTCGGCGCCAGGAGGACGAGCTTGCGCGCGGGCTGGGTGGCGCGGGCCTGGCGGACCTCCCACCACAGGCCCTCGCCCAACCCCAGGCGTAGCACGATGAGTTGGGACAGCTCCATCAGCCGCAGCACGGCGGGCTGCCAGTCGTCGGGCGGCAGGTAGAACCGCGCCGCCCCCAGCCGCGGCAGCGGTTCCCCCGGCCTGCCCACCGTGATCACCGCGCCGACCGTGCCCAGGGCTCCCGCGAGTTGCTCCTCCCGGGTGTGGATGTTGACGTACGGCGCCGAGTCGTCGACCCGGGCCGCGGTGTCGTCGTCGGCGAAGCTGCGCAGGTAGAGCACGGGCGCGCGGCCGTCGGCCAGCAGCGCCTGGGCCGCGCCCCGTGCCGAGCGCGGGCGGGTGCGGCGCAGGATCCAGACCCCGGCCCCCAGCGCGGCGAGGCCGGCGCCCAGTGACACCGCGAACGCCGCCGGGGGCATCTTGTGGCCCTCCCGCTGTGCCCCGCCGGTGGCGAGGACGCCCACCGCCAGCAGCCCGTATCCGACGCCGCCGACCGCCAGGAAGACCGGCCGCCACCACCACGGCCGCCGCGGGACGAACCGGCCGACCACGCCGGCGATCTCCGCGGCGCCCGCCCGGCGGCGCCGCCGCAGCCACAGCACCGGCACGGGAAGCACCGCGGCCGGCACCGCCCACACCAGTGCGGTCGCGCCGGACGAGCCGAATTCCCGGTCGAGCCCCGCCTGATCCCGCTCGACCTGGGCCGCCAGCCTGGCGACGCGCGCGCGGGCGACGGAGAGCCGTCCCTCCTCGACGTCGCGGTGGACGGAGGCGACCAGGGACCGGCTCCCTCCCGGCGGGGCATTCTTCGCGAACCACCGGTCGCCCGCACGGATCGCGGCGCGCGCGGGCGCCTCCCCGCCGGCGTGGCGGTCCAGCGCCGCGACGAGGCCGGCGGCCCGCACGGGGGCGCCGTGGAAGCGGTCGCGAGCCCGCAGGTCCAGGCCCGCGGTGACGGCCAGGTGCAGCGCCACGTACACCGTGACGATCGCGACGGCCGTCACCAGCCGGGCGAACGACCGCAAGCCCGAGGACACCCGGCCCCACCCCCACCTCGCCCGGCACCGTCCGGCGCGGGCCGCGTCCCCGTAGTACCACCCCGTCCCACCGGTCGTGGCCGGTTCGGACCACAACCGCGCACCGGATGGCATCGTGGAGGTCCTGCGGCGCGCCCTCCGCGTGCCCGAAGCCCCGGGCGAGAGCTGGTCCGTGAACGGGCGTAAGGAGCGCGCGCCCCGGCGCACGGGAAGCGCGGCAGGCCGGCCGTCGGCCTCCGGCGACGGCGGCGAGGTCTACGCCCGCCGGCGGCCGGAGCCGGCGCGGCCCCGGCCGCTCCCGGCCCGGTGGAGGGAGTCCGCGCCCGTGCCGTCGGCGAGGAGGCCGCGCACTCCTCGTACGCCCCCGGGGCGTCGCGCCGCCCCGGGGCGGACCGCCGGACCGGGGGCCCTCCTCAGCGCCCCGGGCCCGACAGCAGCCCGCGCAGCACGCGCATCTTCACCCCCGTGTACGGCGGGTAGCCGATGGACGGGTCCGGGCGGAGCGGCTTGGTCAGGACGGCCCGGGGATGGCTGAAGGTCTCGAAGCCCCAGCGGCCGTGGGAGGTGCCCATGCCGCTGGGGCCGACGCCGCCGAAGGGCAGGTGGGGGACGATGCCGTGCAGCGTGACGTGGTTGACGACCACGCCGCCCGAGGAGGTCTCCGCCAGGACGCGGCGGTGCTCGTGGCGGGAGCGGGAGAACAGGTACAGGGCCAGGGGCTTCGGACGGGACCGGACGAAGCGGAGGGCGGCGTCGAGGGAGTCGACGCCGAGGACGGGCAGGACCGGGCCGAAGATCTCCTCGGTCATCAGGCGGGAGTCCGGGAGCGGGTCCACGATCACCGTGGGGTCGATGCCCAGGGTCGCCGGGTCGGTGCCGCCGCCGGCCGCCACCGTGCCGCCGGCACCGGCCAGCGCCGCGGCCAGCCGCTCGAAATGGCGGCGGTCGACGACGCGCAGCGGCGTGCCGTCCCGGCCGGCGCGGAACGCGCGGAGCGCGGCGACCGTGGCGGAGACGAACGCCTCGCGCACCGCCGTGTCGACGAGCGCGTAGTCCGGGGCGATGCAGGTCTGGCCCGCGTTGACCAGTTTCGCCCACGCCACCCTGCGGGCCGCGACGTCCACGTCGGCGCGGCGGGTGACGATGACCGGGCTCTTGCCGCCCAGTTCCAGCGTCACCGGCGTCAGGTGGCGGGCGGCGGCGGCCATGATCTGCCCGCCGGTCTCGGTGCCGCCGGTGAAGAAGGCGTGGTCGAACCCCTGGGCCAGCAGGTCGCGCGTCACCTCGGGGCCGCCCTCGACCACGCGCACCGCGTCGGCGCCGAGGTGGCGGGGAAGCAGGTCGGCGAGGAGCCGGGAGGTGGCGGGGGCGTGCTCGGAGGGCTTGACCACCGCGCTGTTGCCGGCGGCGAGGGCGGAGACCAGCGGGCCGAGGAGAAGGAAGACGGGGTAGTTCCACGGACCGATGATCAGGACGGTGCCCAGCGGCTCGTATTGGTACCAGGCGCGGCCCGGCAGCGCCCACAGCGGCACGGGGGTGCGGTGCCGCCGGGCCCAGGCGCGGACGTGGCGGCGCGCGAAGGCCGCCTCGGCGCGGGTGGGGGCGATGTCGCCGAGCCACGCCTCGGCGGCCGTCCTGCCGAGGTCGGCGACGAGCGCGCGGGTGATGTCGGCCTCGTGGACGGCCAGGAACCGTTCCAGGGCGCGGAGCCGGGCGATCCGCCGGTCCAGGTCGGGGGCGCCGGTGCCGGGCCGGGCCGCGCGGAGGGCGGCGACCACGGCCGCGACGTCCGGACCGGCCGGCCCGTCGGCGGGGCGCGGTGCCGCGCCGGGGGCGGCCGTCCCGCCCGGTGCGGCCCGCGTCGGGTCCGAGGTCACGGGGTGCCTCCTTACGTTCGTCGTCTTTTGTCCGGGGTTTTTGTTTTTCTTGCGCGGGGTTTCGTGCTTCGTACGGAAATTCATACGGGAAGGGGCATACGGGAAGGCTTCGCCTTTCGTCCGCGCGGCCTCCGCCCTTCGTCCACGCGACGGGTGCCGCCGTGCCCCCACCGGTGCACGGCGGCACCCGCCCGGTCACGGCGCGGTGGCGTCCTGGGGGGCGCGTCCCGTGTCGGAGTACCCCAGACGGGCCAGCACGCGGTGGGCCAGGGCGGCGATGGTGCCCGCGTCGTTGATCTCGAGGGGGGAGATGTCGCAGCCGGTCCTGCGGCGCAGGAGCTGGGAGAGCTCGGAGGCCATCAGGGAGTCGACGCCGAGCTGGTCGAGCGGGCGGGCCGGGTCGAGGCTGTCGGCGGGGTGGTGCAGGACGGCGGAGAGGACCTCGGCCAGGGCGGCGCACATCAGGGCGTGCGCCTGGCCGGGGTCGGCCTCCGCCAGGCGGCGGCGCAGCTCCTCGTGGCCGGCCGCCGCGTCACCGGCCTCGTGGGAGGGCAGGAGGTGGACGAAGCGCGGGGCGCCGACGGAGGGCAGCATCCGCCGGACCCGGTGCCAGTCGGAGCGGTCGATGAGGACCACCGGCGTCTCGTCGCCGAGCAGCGTGTCGAACGCGGCGAACGCCTCGTCCGTGGTGACCGGTGCCCAGCCGCGCTGCGCGAGCGCGTCGGTCAGGCCCTTGCGGGCGACGTACCCGGCGTCGCTGACCGGCCCGTACACCAGGGCGAGCGCGGGCGCGCCGGCCCGGCGGCGGGCGCGGGTGAGGGCTTCGAGGAAGAGGTTGCCCGCGGCGTAGGGCGCCTGGTGGACGTTGCCCAGGGTGCCCGAGCCGGAGGAGTAGCCGACGAAGAAGCCCAGGTCCCGGCCGCGGACGGCCTCGTCCAGCAGGAGGGCGCCGAGCAGCTTGGGGGCGAGGACGTCGCGCACCCGCCGGTCGGTCAGTTCGGTCAGCGGCGCGTCGTCGAGCACCATCGCGCCGTGGACCACGCCGCGCAGCGGATGCCCGCTCGCGTCGATCTCCCGTAGGAGGTCGCGGACCCGGTCGGGGTCGGTGACGTCCGCCGCGTACGCCGTGGCCGTCGCGCCCAGCGCCGCCAGTTCGGACAGCAGGGCCTGGGAGCCCGGCGTGGCGTCGCCGTGCCGGCCCGCGAGCGCCAGGTGCCGGACGCCGCGCCGGGCCAGGTGGACCGCGGTGGCCGCGCCGAAACCGCCGAGCCCGCCGGTGATCAGTACGGTGCCGTCGCCCGCGAGGTCCGCGAGCGGGCGCGTGGCCGCCGGGACGGGGCGCGCGGACGGCGGGGGCGGGGCGTCGAAGGTGAGGACGACCTTGCCCAGGTGGTGGGAGCGGCGCATCTCCCGGAACGCCTCGTCGGCCCGGTCGGCCGGATAGGCCTGATGGGGCAGCGGCCGGTAGCGGCCCGCCGCGACGGCCTCGGCCACCTCGGCGAACACGCCGTCGGCCAGGGGCAGTCCGTCGGTGATGAGCTGGTGCGCGTCCACGCCGAAGTAGGCCAGGTTGTTGCGGAACGGGCGCAGCATCAGGGGGGTGGCGGCGTAGATGTCGCGCTTGCCCAGCTCGACGAACCGGCCGCCGGGGCGCAGCAGTTCCAGGCTGCGCGGGATCGCCTCGCCGGCCAGGGAGTTCAGGACGACGTCCACGCCGCCGGTCAGTTCGGTGATCCGGTCGGCGAATTCCAGGGTGCGTGAGTCCAGGACGTGGTCGGCGCCCAGCAGCCGCAGCAGGTCCCGCTTGCCGGGGGTGCCGGCGGTGGCGACGACCGGGCTGCCCTGGGCGCGGGCGTACTGGAGCGCGGCGAGTCCGATGCCGCCGGCCGCGCCGTGGACCAGCAGCGTCTCGTGCGGAGCCAGGTGCGCCAGCCGGGCCAGGCTGTGGTGGACGGTGTAGAAGACCACCGGCAGGGTGGCGGCCTGCGCGAAGGTCATGCCGTCGGGTATCACGCCGGTTTGGTCGGCGCGGGCGATGACGCGGGTGGCCAGGCAGGAACGGCCCAGGGTGTACACCCGGTCGCCCGGCGCGAGGTGGGTGACGCCCTCGCCGACCTCGGTGACCTCGCCGGCGCACTCCAGGCCCAGGGCGATGCCGTCCTCGGTGACGTGCTCCCCGCCGGGCGGGTAGATGCCGACGGCCACCATCACGTCGCGGTAGTTCAGCGCGGCGGCGCGCACCGCGATGGCCACCTCGCCCGGCCCGGGCGGCGTGGCGGGCGTCTCCTCCCAGTGGAGCCGGTGCCGGGTGCCGGGGGTGTCCACGCGCAGCACGCGCGGCGCGGCGGTCCGCGCGCCGCCGTCCGGGCGGGGGCGCGGGCGGTGGTCGACGACGCGGGCGGCGAACCGGCCGCCCGGGGTGAGCAGCAGCTCGTCCTCGTCCCCGTCGGGGGCCAGCAGTTCGCGGGCGAGACGGCGGGCGTCGGGGCCGGCGTCCGGGCCGCGCCGGAGGGCGAGGCGGCAGACGGAGGCGGAGGGCTGTTCGTTGGCCAGGGTCCGGGCCACGCCCCAGGCGACGGCGTCACCGGGGGCCTCGGGCGCGTCGGGCCCGGGCAGGACGCCGCAGGGCCGGGTGACCAGGGTCAGGGCCGGAGTTGCCGTCGCCGCCAGCCGGGCGCAGTCGGTGGCCAGGGCGCGCAGGACGCCGGTCCGGCGCACGGCCTGGCCGAGCGTGTCCTCGGGCCGGGCCGGGGTGTCCTCGTCCAGCAGCAGCACCACGTGCGGGGCCCGCGCGTCCTCGGGGACGCGGTCCGCCCACGCGCCGGGGGCGGCCTCCGGCGCGGTCACCGGCACCGGGCGGCCGGTGGCCTCGCCCAGGCAGGCGGCGAGGCGGGTCGCCAGGGCGGAGCCGGGGCGCTCGGCGAGGACCAGCCAGTGGTCGTGGGAGCCCACGGGCAGCGGCGTGGAGCGGGCGGGCGCGGGGCCGGTGCGGCGGGCCAGCAGCAGGGAGTGGCGGCCGGCGGCCGTCACGTCCTCCTCGTCCGCGTCGGAGTTGAGCCGTACGGTGTCCGCGAAGCCGCACTCGGCCAGCAGCGACTCCCACGCGGCGGCCGGCAGCAGCGGCGTGGCGGTGCGCAGCCCGGTGTCCGTGTAGGTCCAGAAGCTGTCGAGCAGGCCGAAGCAGGGGGCGAGCAGTTCGCTGTCGTGCAGTTCCATGGCGAGCAGCAGGCCGTCCTCGGCGAGCAGGCCGCGCACCCGGGACAGGGTGCGGCGCAGGTCGGCCGTGGCGTGCAGCACGTTGCCCGCCACCACCAGGTCGAAGGCGCCGTCCTCGAAGCCCTGTTCACGCGGGTCGGCGTCGAGGTCCAGCGGGCGGTACTCCACGTTGTCGTACGTCGCGAAGCGGGCCTGGGCGCGGGTGAAGAAGGACGCGGAGACGTCGGTGAAGACGTAGGCGGTGCGGTCGGCGGGCAGTTCCGGCAGCAGGGCCGCCGTCATCGCGCCGGTGCCCCCGCCCACCTCCAGGACCCGCAGCGGTCGGTCGGCCGGCCACCGCTCCACCAGCGCGCGCACCAGGCCCACGGCCCGCCGGTGGTCGGCGCCGAGCGCGGGGTGGTGGCCGTAGAAGTGCTCCAGGACGTGCTGGTCGGCCTCGCCGAACAGCAGCTCCAAGGGGTCGGTGTGACCGCGCAGCACGTCGGGCAGGTGCTGCCCGCAGCGGGCGAACAGGGCCGCGACCATCGCGTGCCCGGGGTGCCGTTCCAGCGTGTCCCGCAGCGCCTGCTCGGGTCGCGGGGTGCCGGTCAGCCGCCACACGCCCTCGCCGGCGGACGCGGCCAGGCCGTGCCGCCGGGCGAGGCCGAGCAGCAGCGCCGCCAGCCGCTCGTACTCGGGGCGCAGGCCCGCCGCGACCAGGTCCGCGAGGGTGAAGTCCGCCCCGGCGGGCGCGAGTCCGGCCAGGGCGCGGGCCGTGAAGTGGGCGCCGAACTCCTCGAAGCGGGCGGTGAAGCCGTGCGCGGCGGCGCCTTCGGCCACGAGCGCGGGCGGCGGTCCGGCCGAGGCGTCGCGCAGCGCGGCGGCCGTGAGGACGGGCCGGGGCGCGGCCTCCGGCACGGCGCCGGACCGGGCCCGCAGCGCGGGTTCCAGCCACCGCACCGGTGTGCCGGTCCGCTCCTCTCCCGCGTAGCGGCGCAGCCGGCAGCCGGTCAGCTCCAGCGCGACCCGCCCGTCCGGCCCGGCGACGGTGATGTCCCAGCACGCCTCGTGCGTGCCCGACTCACGGCCCACGACGTGCACCAGGCCGTCCCGGGACGGGGTGTGCCACATCCGTACGCGTTCGATCGCCACCGGCAGGAACGGTTCCCCGCCGCCGAAGCGGGCCAGCAGCGGAGCGCCCGCCTGCAACGCCCCGTCCAGGATCACCGGGTGCGCCAGGCAGCCGTCCTCGGGCACGTCGGTGGCGTACGAGGCCAGCACCTCGTCCCGGCCCACGCGCAGTTCCCGCAGCACGCGGAAGGCCGGGCCGTACGGCAGGCCCGAACGCGCCGTGTACGCGTAGTGCTCGGCACCCTCCCAGCGCTCGGGGCAGCGGTCCCGTACCGCCCCGGCGTCCAGCGGCGGCGGCGCGGACGCCAGCAGGCGGCGCAGCCGGCCGCGGGCGTGGGTGCGCCAGGCGGCGTGCTCGTCGGCCCGGGCGGCGATGCGCAGGCCCTGGTCGTCCTCGGAGTAGGAGGTCTGCAGCCACACCTCGCCCTCGTCGTCGCCGGGCAGCACCAGGGCCCGCTCCAGGTCCAGGTAGCCGGCCTCGGCCGGGGCGTCGAACAGCCGCCGCCCGGCGGCCAGGGCCGTCTCGACGTACGCCGCGGCCGGGAAGACCACGGCGGCGCCCACCTTGTGATCGGCCAGCCAGGGCAGCCGCCCCGTCTCCAGCGGACCCGTCCACACCGGCTCCAGCTCGGTCAGCCGGGTGCCGAGCAGCGGGTGGCCGCCGCCCGCCTCCGCCGTGTCCTCGCCGGGGCCGTCGGACGCGCCGTCCCACCACTGCGGCCGGCCGCGCCAGTGGCGTTCGCGCTGCCACGGGTAGGCGGGCAGGTCCACGACGCGCCCGGGGCGGGGGAAGGCCCGCTCCCAGTCCAGCGGGGCGCCCGCGGCGATCGCGTGCGCCACGCAGGTGCGCACCTCGGCGGGGCCGCCCCCGCCCTCCCCACCGCGCCGGCAGGTCGCGATGACGGCCACCGGTTCGCTCTCGCGCGCCGCGAGCCGCCGCAGGTAGCCGCCGAGCACCGGGTGCGGCCCGATCTCGACGAAGACGTCACAGCCCTCGGCGCGCAGCGCCCGGACCGCGTCGGCGAACCGGACCGGTTCGCGCACGTTGCGCACCCAGTACCCGGCGTCGAGCGTGCCGCCCTCGGCCAGGGCGCCGGTGACGGCGGAGGCGAAGGGCAGCCGCGCGGGGCCGGGGCGCAGCCCGGCCAGTTCGGCCCGCAGCGGCTCGGTGATCGGGTCCATGGCGCGGCCGTGGAAGGCGTAGTCGAGGTCGAGCGCGCGGAAGAAGGCGCCGCGTTCCCTGACGCGCTCTTCCAGGGCGGCCAGGGCCCGCGGGTCGCCCGTCACCGTCACGTCCTGCGGGCTGTTGACGCCGGCGAGCTCCAGCGCGCCGTCGAAAGCGGCCAGTTCGGCGCGGATCTCGTCCTCGGACAGGCCGACGGCGGCCATCCGCCCGGCCCCGGCGGTGGTCTGCTGGGCCCGGGAGCGGGCGGCGACCACGGCGGCGGCGTCGGGCAGCGTCAGCGCACCCGAGACGTACGCGGCGGCGGTCTCGCCGACGCTGTGCCCGACCACCGCGCCGGGGCGCAGCCCGTGCGTCTCCAGCAGCGCCACCAGGCCGAGCTGCGTGGCGAACAGCAGCGGCTGGGCCACCGCCGTCCGCTCCAGCCGCCACCCCTCGGGCGGCGCGGCCAGCGCCTCGCGCACCGACCAGCCCAGGTGCGGCGCCAGCGCCGCGTCCACCGCGTCGACCGCGTCGCGGAAGGCGGGCTCCCCGAGCAGGTCGGCGCCCATGCCCGCCCACTGCGAACCGTTGCCGGAGAAGGCGAACGCGACCGCCCCCCGCCGCGTCTGCTCGGCCGTGGCGCCGCCCGCCGGGCTGCCGCCCTCGGCGAGCGCGCGCAGGGCGTGTGCCGCCTCACCGGGACGGGAGGCCAGGACGACGGCGCGGTGCGGGTGGTGGCCGCGGCGCAGCACGGCGGTGTGGGCCAGGTCGTAGAAGCCGTCCGCGGGGCCCGCGTCCTCCAGCCGGTCGGCCAGCCGGACGGCCGCCGCGCCCAGCGCCCGCGGCGTGCGCGCCGAGACCAGCACCGGCAGCTCGTCCGGCACCGGGCCGGGTGCGGGCGGGACGGACTCGGGGGCGGGGCCCAGCAGGATGTGGGCGTTGGCGCCGCCGAAGCCGAAGGAGTTCACGCCCACGGCGCGCGGCGGGCGGGTCAGCGTGACCGGCTTCAGCGCGGGGCGCAGCCGCAGGGCGGCGAAGTCGATGTCGGGGTTGAGCGGTTCGGCGTGCAGGGTGGGCGGGACGACGCGCTCGCGCAGCACCAGCAGCGCCTTGCACAGACCCGCCATGCCCGAGGCCGCCTCCAGGTGCCCCAGGTTGCTCTTGACCGAGCCGATCGGCAGGTCGCCGTCCCGGCGCGGGGAGCCGAGGGCCGCGCCGATGGCCCGGCACTCGATCGGATCGCCCACGCGGGTGCCGGTGCCGTGCGCCTCCAGGTAGGCCAGGTCGTCGGGGGCGACGCCGGCGCGGGCGTACACCTCGCGCAGCAGCGCCCGCTGCGCGTCCTGGTCCGGCACCGCCAGGCCCGGGGTGGTGCCGTCGCTGTTCGTGCCGCTGCCCAGCACGACGGCGTGGATCCGGTCGCCGTCGGCCAGCGCGTCCGAGAGCCGCTTGAGGACGACGACGCCGCCGCCCTCGGCCCGCACGAAACCGTCCGCTTGGGCGGAGAAGGCCCGGCACCGGCCCGTCGGGGACAGCATGGACGCGGCGGAGAACCCGGCGTACGCGTACGGGCTGAGCAGGATGTTGATCCCGCCGGCCAGCGCCAGCCGACTGCCCCCGGACCGTATCCGCTCGCACGCCTCGTGCACCGCGGTCAGCGCGGAGGAGCAGGCGGTGTCCACGGCCAGGCTGGGCCCGTGCAGGTCGAAGAGGTGGGAGACGCGGTTGGCGGTGTTGCCCGCGGCGCCGCCCGAGATGGCGTACGGGCTGGTCCGGCGCGGGCGGCGGGTCTGGAGGTCGAGGTAGTCGTGGCTGGAGACGCCGACGTACACGGCCGTGTCGGTGCCGGCCAGCGCCCCGGCGGCGATCCCGGCGTCGTCGATCGCCTCGACGGCCAGTTCCAGCAGGATGCGCTGCTGCGGGTCGAGCCACTCGGCCTCGCGCGGGGAGATGTGGGAGAAGAACGAACCGTCGAACCCGCCGATGTCCTCCAGGAACCCGCCGGCGGCGGTGTAGCTCTTGCCGTCGCGCGGGCGGGAGGTGTCGACGAAGCGGGCCGTCTCGAAGCGGTCGGCGGGCACTTCGGAGACCACGTCCCGGCCCTCCGCCAGGACCTGCCACAGGTCGTCGAGGGAGGAGACGCCGCCGGGCAGCCGGCAGGAGACGCCGACGACGGCGACGGGTTCCTCGCGAGCGGGTGCTGGGGTGTCGTACGGCACGGTTCGGCCTCCAACGGAGTCGGGGGAGCGGAGAACGCGGAGCACGTGCGGACGGGGCCGTGATGTCTTCGAGGTGCTGCCCGGAGCCCGGACGCCGGGGGTGCGGCGGCACCGGCCCGGCCGGGTGCGGCCGTGGCGGGTCGGGCGAGCGCGGGCGGGCACTGACCGCCGGTCCGTCGACCGGCTGTACGGGCAACCCGACGGTAGCCGCCCGCCGGGGTGCCGTCCCAGCCGCTCCCGCCCGGCCGCCGCCGCGAGGGAAGGAATCCGGACGCGGACCACAGCGCCCCCGGGCGCCACTGCCCGATCGGGGGCCTCACGGCTCGTACCACCGGGCGGCGGGAAGGGCGGGACGCACCACGTGAGGGAAAGAAATGCGAAATTAGCAGTGAATAGCCGGTGATGTCGGAGAGCGGGCCCGGCGACGCGGCGGACGGGAGGTACGCAACTTGGCGCTTGCGTCGCGTTGACACACCCTTCCCGGGGGCGGGAGCGCCGGGTTTCCGGGGCCGGGCACGGGGCGTCGAGTATGCCCGGGTTCCCGCCCCGGCGGCGCGCGGGTCCGGGGGCGCGCGGCGCCGGGGACGGGCGGTCCGTAGGCGTAACAGGCCGTCAACTAACGTTCGTAAAGCGGTAGTTGACGCGAATGCCCTCCGTGGTGCGTCCCCGGCGTCCCGCCGGTCCGCCCTCCCGGCGGGCTCTGGCATCATCGGACGGATGTCCGAGACATGCGCAGAGCCGGAGCCGGTCCTCGACGTCACGGCGGCGGACGGCGACCGCTTCCCCCTGTACGGGCTCGCGCAGCGGGCCGCAGACCGTCCCGTCGTGCTCGTCGCCCCCGCGATGGGGACCCCGGCCGGTTTCTACCGGCGCTTCGTGCGTGCCCTCCACCGCGAGGGCGCCACGGCCCTGGTCCTCGACCACCGCGGCAACGGGCGGCGCCGGAACGTCCCCCGCGCGACCGCCTACCACCATCTCGCCGACGACCTGACGGCCGCGATCTCCGCCGTACGCGGCGCGTACCCCGGAGCCCCGCTCGCCCTCTGCGGGCACAGCCTCGGCGGCCAGCTCGCCGTGCTCCAGGCCGCCGTGGCCGCGGACCGGGGCGATCCGGCGCCGGACGCGCTGGTGCTGGTCGCCGCCGGGTCCGTCCACCACCGCGCCTTCGGCGCGCGGTCGCCGGGGCTGCTGGTCGCCAGCCGGCTCATGGTCCTCATCGCGGCCGTCCTCGGCCACTGGCCCGGCCACCGGCTCGGGTTCGGCGGACGGCAGCCCCTCGGCGTCATCCTCGACTGGGCCCACCAGGCCCGCACCGGCCGCTACCGCCTGGCCGGGGCCGACGTGGAGGACCTGCTGCCCGCGCTGCGCGTGCCGCTCCTCGCCGTCGGCGTCGAGGGAGACCGCCTCGCGCCGCCCCGGGCCGTCGGCCACCTGTGCGGCAAGGTCCCCGGCACCCGCCCGGAACGCCGCCTCTACGGCCCCCGGGACGCGGGTGGCGCCCGGCTGGACCACTTCTCGTGGGCCCGCCACGGGGAACGGCTCGCCCATGACGTGGTGCGGTGGGTGGAGGAGGTGACCGGGCAGGCCGGCGCGGGCGGGTGAGGCGTCGGTCAGGCCGGGTCCGCGGGCCGGGCCGGCGCCCGCACGGCCAGCGTGACCAGGACGGCGACGCCCAGCACGGCCGCGGGCAGCAGCAACGTGGTGCGCAGGGCTTCGAGGAGGGCGTCCGCGGACACCGCGTCCGCCGCCTCGCGCAACCGCCCGGCCGCTCCGGGCGGCAGTCCGGGCGGCGGCTGCGGCGCGGCGCGGTCGGCGCCGAGGCGGGAGACGAGGTCGCCCGACCCCTCCAGGGCCCGCGCCAGCACCGGCCGCAGGGCCGGAGGCAGCGTGGCGGAGTGCCGGGCCACGGCCGCGGGCAGCTCGTGCGCGAGCCGGTTCTCCAGCAGGGCGCCTGCGGCGGCCACGCCGAAGACGGTGCCCAGTTGCCGGGCGGTGCTCACCAGGCCGGAGGCCGCGCCGGTCGTCTCCTGCGGAATGCCGTGCATGGTGAAGGTGTTCATGGGCGCCAGCACCAGCGACATGCCCAGCCCCGCCACCAGCAACGGCGGCAGCAGCGCCGCGCTGCCCGTATCCGTCCCGGCGATGGCGCGCAGCCACAGCAGCCCGCCGCAGACGGTGACCAGGCCCAGCACCATGGCGTACTTGCCGCCGCGCCCCAGCCCGGCGAAGTGACCGACCACCGGGGAGAGCAGGACGGCGACCAGCGGCGTGGGCGACATCGTCAGCCCCGCCGCCAGCGCCGACATGTTCCGCACGGACTGGAGGTAGAGCGTCAGGAGCAGCAGCAGGGCGGCGAAGGCGAACATCAGCAGCGCGGTGGAGAGGTTCATCAGCCCGTACGTGCGCCGGCGCAGCAGGTCCAGCGGCAGCAGCGGGTCGCGGTCCGCCCGCCACCGCTCGGCCACGAGGAAGGCCACCACCAGGACGGCCCCCGCCGCCAGGACGGCGGGGATGGACACCGGTCCGGCGATCGTGCCCCAGTCGTAGCGCTGCCCCTCGATCATGCCGAAGGTGAGGCAGAACAGCGCGAGGAAGGACAGCGTCACCCCGGTCAGGTCGAGCCCGGCCCGGTGCCGGGCGCGGTCCGCGGGGATGTACCGCAGGGCGAGCAGCGCCGTCACCACGCCGACCGGCACGTTGACGAAGAAGATCCAGCGCCAGTTCAGTCCGGTGACCAGCAGCCCGCCGAGCGTCGGACCGGCCACCAGCGCGACCCCGGCGATGGCGCCCCAGATGCCGAAGGCCCGGCCGCGCCGCTCGGGCGGGGTCAGCACCGTCAGCAGCGACAGCGTCTGCGGCAGCAGGCAGGCGGCGCCCACCCCCTGCACGGCGCGGGCCGCGATGAGCTGCCACGGCTCCTGCGCCGCGCCGCAGGCGGCGGAGGCGGCCGTGAACAGCGCGAGCCCGAAAACCAGCAGCCGCCGCGCCCCCAGCGTGTCCCCGAGCCGGCCGCTGAGCAGGAGGAGGGAGGCGAAGGCGAGGGTGTAGGCGTTGAGGACCCACAGCACCTGGCTGAAGGAACTGTCCAGGTCGCTGATCATGTCGGGGACGGCGATGTTGACGATCGTCACGTCCAGCACGGTCATGAAGAACCCGAGACAGAGGATGAGCAGCACCACCCCGTGGCGGCGCGGCCCCGTGTCCGGCGATCGGGGCACGCGCCCCGGTGTGGCCCGTGTGCTCATGAGTGCCCCTTCGTCTCCGGCGTCTGCGGTCCTACGGCGGCGGGCGGGAAGCCGGACCACATCCCAGCGGCGCGCGGGAAGAAACGTCAAGGCGCCCGCGGGCCAGATCCGGAGGAACGGCCCGGACGCGAGGCCCGTCCCGGCCGGGCGCAGGCCGCTTAAGGGATCATCACGGTCCGTCTTAAGCGCCCGGGTCTAGCGTCGCCGTCGAGCCCGTGCCGCGGGCGAACCGGGTCCCCGGCCGGGGACGGCGAGAGGGGCGAGCGCATGAGCCGTACGACACATGCGGGCACTCCGGCGGCCGTGGCCCGGCGGCCGGCGCGCGAGACACCGCCGCCGGTGCTCGCCGGTGACGCCACCGTGCCGCGGCAACTGGTGCACAAGCGCTCCGTCGAGCACGTCTTCGTCACGGACGTGCGCCTGGTGGACGACCGCCCGACGGCGTCCGCGCAACTCCCGCGCCTGCACCGCTTCTACAACGACGCGCCGACACCGCACTACGACCTGCTGCTGATCGGCGAGGCGGCGCGGCAGTGCTGCGAGGCCATGGCGCACCGCCTGCTGGGCGTGCCCGCGGACGCGGCCTTCGTGATGCACGACCTGACCGTCGAGATGCTCGACCCCGCCGCGTTCCGCGTCGCCGCCGTCCCCACCGACATGGTGCTCCAGGCCGACCGGCCGGCCGGGGCGCGGCACGGCGGCGCGGCCGGAGGCGACGGCGGGGTGCGTCGCGTGGACGGCGACGCGGTGTGCTGGATCGCCGGGCGGCCGGCGGCACGGTTCGCCGGCACCCTGGTCTTCCTGTCCCAGGAGGGCTACGCCCAGCTCAGGCACGGGGCCGCGGCGGCCGTCGGGCACCCGACGACGGCCGCGGCGGGCGGAGGGCGCGCGGACGCCGCGCGGGTCGGCCGCCGCGACCCGGCGAACGTGGTCGTCGCGGAGCCGGAGACCACCCCGGAGGAGACGCGCGCCCGGTTGCTCGTCGACGCGGTGCACCCGGTCTTCTTCGAGCACCCGCAGGACCACTACCCCGGCATGGCGCTCCTCGAAGGCTGCCGGCAGACCGCCGTGGCCGCCGCCGCGGCGGCCACGGGCGTTCCCCCGCACCGTCTGCTCGCCACCCGGTGCGAAGCCCGCTTCCACCGTTACGCCGAACTCGGCCCGGACGTGGACTGTCACGCCGTGCCCGTCGCCGCGCCGGGCGGCGTCGTGGTCCGCGCGCGGGCCGCGCAGTCGGGCACCGACATCGCCGGGGCCGAACTGCGCTTCACCGTGCTCGACGACGCGGCGGGCCCGTCCGGCGCGGGGTGAGACCGCCCGCGTCCTGCTTGAGTGCCGCTTCTCGCGCCGCCTTTCGTCCTGCTTTCGTGTCCGCCTTCGTATCCGTCTTCGTACTGCTTTCGTACCGCCCGAGGCCCCGTCAGGACCGGACGTGGAGGGAAGATCGCCGATGACGAGCAGCCGGGCGCCCATGGGGCGCGCACCCGCGGACCGGTTCTCCGCGGTGGTGGTCGGCGGTGGCTGGTCCGGCATTGCCGCCGCCTGGTACCTGGCCGCGAGTGGTGCGCGGGTCACGCTGCTGGACGAGAACACGTCCCTCGGCGGCCGGTGCGCGAACGCCCTCCTGGGCGAGCGCGCCGTCACCCTGGGCGGGAAGAACATCGGCCGGGGCTACACCCACTTCCGGGAGTTCACCCGCGCGCTGGGCTTCGAGGACTACGAGCACTTCGGCATCAACTCCTCCCAGGTGCGCGACGGCAGGCTGCACACCGTCGACAGCACCGCCCGCCGGCACAGCGCCCGCGAGCTGCTGGGCGTGCTCACCGCCCGCGACGCGCTCCGGCTGCTGCGGCTGGCCTGGGCCGTGCGCCGCGACGAGGCGGACGGCTACCTCGGCGGCCCGGCCTTCCGACGGCTGGCCGCGCGGCTGGACGATCCGCCGCTGAGCGGCTACTTCGGTCCCCGGACCGCCGCACGACTGGTGCGGCCCGTCACCGTACGGATGAACGGCGCCGAGCCGGACGAGGCGCACCTGGGCAACTTCGGCTCCAACCTCCGCATGCTCATGGACACCTTCGACCAGCTCAGCGGCGGTTTCGCGGCGCTCTACGAGGAGTTGGCGCGCCGCCTGGACGTACGGCTGAGCACCCGGGTCACGGCCCTGACCACCGACGCCTCCGGCCGGGTCGACGGCGTGCTCGCCGCCCGCCCCGGCGAGGAGCCGGAACACCGTCCCGCCGACGCGGTGGTCGTGGCGCTGCCCGCCCCCGCCGCGGCCCCGTTGGTCGAGCCGCTGCACGACCGGCTCGCCGGCGAACTGCGCGCCGTGCGCTACTTCCCGGCGGCGGTGGCCGTCGTGGAGTACGAGCGCCCGGTCTTCCCCGAGCGCGTACGGGCCTTGGTCTTCGACGCCGGAAGCCCGGTCAGCAACGCCGGCGCGTACGGCACCGGCGACCGGCACATCGTGCGGTACACCTTCAGCGGCCGGGCCGCCCGGCGGCGGCTGGCCGACGGCGCCACCGCCGACGACCTCGTGGCGGCGGCCGAGCACGGCCTGGCCCCGCACTTCCCCGCCGTACGGGACAACCGCAGGGTGCACACCGTCACCCGCCGCTGGGACGCGGCGTACTGCGCCTACGGCCGCCACCACGCCCGGCGCCTGGACCGCGTCGGAGCGGCGGTGGCGTCGCTGCCCGGACTCGTCCTCACCGGCGACTACGTGCGCGGCGCCTCCATCGAGGCGTGCTTCCGGGCCGCCCGCGAACGCACGGCCGCCCTCACCGCGCCGCCCGCGGGCCGCGCCCGGCCGAGCACCCCGGCCCGGCGGTGACCACGGCCGCCGGCCCTCGGTCCTCGGCCCGCGCGCACGAGCGGAGACCGGCCCGGCGCCGCCCGCTCCCGGAGCCGCTCCGCTCACGCGGTGACCCGGTCGCCGCAGGGCGGCTCCAGCGCCGGGTCGCGGCGCAGTATCGCCAGGTGGAGCCGCTGGAGCGACGGGCCGGGCTCCAGCCCCAGTTCCTCGTGCAGCCGGTCCCGGAACCTCGCGTAGTGCCGCAGCGCGTCGGCGGGCCGGCCCGAGCGGTACAGCGCCAGCAGCAACTGCCGTTGCAGGTTCTCGCGCAGCGGATGCTCGGCCGCCAGGGCGGCCAGCTCCACGGTGAGCCGGGCGTGCCGGCCGCGCTCCAGGCCGATGTCGACGCGCTGCTCCACGGCGAGCATCCGCGCCTCGTCCAGCCGCCACGCGGCCGGTTCCAGCAGCGGACCGGTCCGCACGTCGGCGAGAGCCGGGGCGCGCCACAGCGCCAGCGCCTCGTCCAGCAGGGCGGACGCCTCCTCCAGCCGCCCTCGGGCACGCGCGTCGTCGGCGCGGGCGCAGCGACTCTCGAAGTCGGCGCTGTCCAGCCGGGCCCCGGGCCCCAGGGCCAGCGCGTACCCGGGCGCCCGCGTCCGCAGGGCGCACGCCCGCGCCCCGTCCCCGGCCCCCAGCAGCCGCCGCAACTGGGACACGTACACCTGCAACGCCGTCCCGGCGGTCCGCGGCGGACGCTCCCCCCACACGGCCCCCACCAGCTCGGCCACCGACACGACCCGCCCCTCGCACACCAGCAGCGCGGCCAGCAGCAGCCGGGGCTTGAGCGCGCTGGGAACGCAGGACCGGGAGCCGCGCCGGACCTCCAGCGTCCCCAGCACCCCGAACCGCAGCGTCTCCTCGTCGGTCGCCGTCACCGGCGCGCCCTCCGCCCTTCCGGCACGCGGGCAGGTGGCGTGGCCGGGGCCTTCGCCCGTTCTCCGGCGGGAAGGGGGCGGCCGGAGGAGCGGTGACCGGTCAAGGGGTTCGTCACAGGCGCAGCCCTCCGTTGTCCGCGGAACCCGGCCGTCGACGCGGCGGGCGTGTACCGGAGCCGGAAAGTCGGGGGGACGCGCGCGCCCGGACACCGCCGTGGCCGGACCGGCCGCCGGCACCCGCCCGCCCGGTCCGCCGTACCGCCCCGTCTCGCGCGCCCGTTCGGACGCGCCGTTCAGCATATCGGCGGCGGTGCGGGTGCGGCGCCGGGGACGCGGCGGGCCGGGGGAGACCGGCCATCCGGACGGGGAACGGGCCGGGCCCGGCCCGTCACCGGCCCGCCGCACGGAGACGGTCCGCGACCGCACCCGCCCCGTGCCTAACTCCGGCCCCTGCGGCCCCCGTTCGGGCTTCCCGGCGCGGCGCCGGCCCGTCGGCCGGTGACGGTGCGTGCCGGTACGAGAGTTGACGCGGAGTCGCCCCCGCGCCCCCGGTGGCCGCCGGTCCGGGCCGGGCCGCCGGTCCGGCCGGGCGGTGGACCAGGCCCGCGCTCACTCCACGGGGCCGGGCGCTTCCGGAGGCTCGTCCAGCAGGGCGAGGTCCGGTGGGACGAGGGTGGTGGACTCCACCAGTCCGCGCAGCAGGTTGTGCAACAGGGTGTTGTCGCTGGGGACCGCGCCGGAGTCCTTGTCGTGCAGCAGCGGGTAGGGGAAGCCGCCGCGGTCCAGACGGCGGCGCACCGCTTCGACGCGGGCCTCGACCCGGCGCGGCGTCCACCGCTCGCCGGGCCGCAGGCATTCCAGCAGCTCGGCGGCCTGACGGTAGGCCAGCGGGCGCGGTCCGGCCTCGTAGAGCAGGTAGTGCTGCCCGAGGACGACCAGCAGCCGCCGCTCGTCCTCGCGCAGCGGCCAGGTCCGGGGCCGCAGGGTGACGGCCTGGCGGTGCCGCGCCGCCGACGGCTCGTCGTGGCCGGTGACGAAGAGTTCGACGAGGTGCTCGCGGTGGCCGGAGCCCCGGATGAACACCGGGGTGTAGCCGGAGGCGAGCGGCACCGGGTCGGTGGAGGTGTGCATCAGCCGCCCTTCGGGCAGCCGGACCAGTTGGCGGCCGGTGTTGCGCAGCCACCAGCGGCGCCGGCGGTACGTCAGCTCGCCGTGCCGCCGGCTGACGCGCATGTCGTCCTCGCCGACGGGGAGGTCGGCGCGCGGCGGTTCACCGCGGCCGAAGGTGACCACGGCGCCGGGGCGGGGGGCCACGCTGAGGTGGCCCGAGACCGAGCGCAGGTGGAGCGTGCCGGCCGCGGCGGGCGCCGTTCCCCGGGCGAGGCTCTCCCGGGAGGCGCGGGCGCCGCGGAAGTCACCGGTGCCGTGGAGGGGGCCGTGGGGGTCTGCCATGGGGCGGTCTCCCTTGACGAGCGTGCCGTGTGGGAGGTGTGCGGTTCCCTCGGCCGCACACCTGTGCCTCACTGTGTCCCGGCCGGCCGGGGACCCGTCCCGGAAGGAGGGGGTAGACCGGGGAAACCGGAGGTACTCCCAAGGAGGCGGCGGATGAAGACGAAGATGTTCCGGAGCGGCGCGGCGGTGGCAGTCGCGCTGGGTGCGGCGGTGCTCGCGGGCTGCGGGGCGGCGCACGGCGCGGGCGCGGCGGACCCCGCGTCGGCCGGTTCCGCCACGGCGGTGCGGCCCGCCTCTCCCGGCGGGCAGGCCGGCACGTCGGCCGGCACGTCGGCCGGGGCGGTCCGTACGACCGCGCTCTCGCTCAGGGTCCCGCCCGGTTGCCGTGAGGGCCACTGCACGGTCACCGTCGCCCAGGGCCGGACGCTGGCCATGGACGTGAACAAGTTCGGCTTCGGCCGGCTCACGGTGGTGCGCGTCTCCGCCGGCGCGGTGAGCTTGAGGGCGACCGGGCCGGGCATCACGTTGTCCTCGACCGTCCCGCCCGGCCAGAGCGCGCTGCTGAACAACCTCCTCATCCGGGTCGGGTCCGTCACCGGGCACGTCGTCACCCTGGTGCTCACCGTGCACTGACCTGCGTGCCGATCCGTGCACGGACCCGGGCGCCGACCGGCCGTCATGCCGGGGGCAGCCGTGGGACGAGGGCGGCGGTCAGCGCGGTGGCCAGGGCGCAGGCGCGGGTGTCGGGGCCGGCGTCGCCGACGGTGACGAGTACGGTTTCCACCGCGTGGCCGCCGTCCCGGGGGATGTAGGGCGGCCCCGCGACGTCGGTGCTGCAACTGCCCGGTCCCTCGTCCCGGGGGAGTACCACCGCCGGGCGGCCGGCGATGTGTGTGGTGCGGGCGTGGTCCCCGTTGACGAGTTGGGGCCGGTCGAAACGCAGCCGGACGTAGTCGCCGCCGGCCGGGGCCCGCCAGGAGCAGCTCCAGTTGCCGAAGCCCGGCCGCGTCTCGACGGAGCCGGCACCGGTGGCGGTGCGCAGTGCGGCGGTGGGGGGCAGGGTGCAGGCGTCGCGGGCGGCGAGCGAGCCGGGTGCGGCGTCGGGGCGGCGTGGCAGCGGGCCGCCGTCCCGGTCGAGGCGGGTGGTCACGAGGCGGGTGGCGGTGTCGGCGATGGCGCACAGGGGGTGCTCGTCGCCGTCCAGTGCCTTGGCCGTGATGTCCACGCCGAGGTGGGGGAGGCCGGCCAGGGTGAGTGTGCGCCCGCACTCGCCCCGGTCGGCGGGCTGGTTGGCGACGCCGATCCGCCGGGTGGTGCCGGTGGGGCGGGGAGAGGCGGGCGGCGGGCCGGTGGTCAGGCGCACCTCCACGTCCACGGTGTCGTCGCCGCCCGAGGAGAGCAGAACGTCGCAGCGGTCGAAGTTGCCGTAGTCGGATACGAGTTGGGCATCGCCCCAGCGGGCGAAGGCGGGTGCCGAGGTGAGCGCGCAGGGGTCGAGCGTGCGCGGATCGCCGATCAGCCGGGCGAGACCCGCGGGCGACCTGGTGGCGGAGGCACGCGCCGCCGGGCGGTGGCCGTCGGCCGGTCCCCCCGGGCTCCCGGCCGGCCGGTCCGCCAGACCCCAGGCCACCAGCGCGGCCACCGCCAGCACCGCCGTTCCCCCAAGGGCCGCGCCCGGCACCCGCGGCAGCGCGCGGCGCCGCCCGCCGCCGGACGCGGGCAGCGTGGTCCGCGGCGCCGGGGCGGGGAAGGGCGGCAGGTCCTCCGGCCGCCCGGCCAGTTCCCGCAGCCGCTCGCGCGCCTCGGTGACGCCGGGCCGCCGCGCGGGATCCTCCCGTAGCATCGCCGTCAGCAGCTCACCCAGCGGCCCCGGGAAGGGCCCAGCGGCGAGGGGCACATCCGCTCCGGGCCGCACCCGGCCCCGGGTGACCAGCGCGTACACCGTGGCGCCGAGCGAGTAGACGTCCGAGGCGGGCAGCGGTGGCCGGCCGGCGATCACCTCCGGCGCGGCATAGCCGGGGGTGAAGCCGACGCCGGTGTTGGGCGTGACGGTCTCCTGCGTACCCAGCCGGTAGGCGGCACCGAAGTCGGTGAGCTTGACGACGTGATCGCCGGAGACGACCACGTTGCCCGGCTTGACGTCACAGTGCACCAGACCCGCGGCGTGCAGGGCGCCGAGCGCGTCGGCGAGCTGCGCGCCCACATGCGCGGCGAGCGCCCCCGGAAGGGGCGGCCGGTCGGCCAGGCTGCCGCCCGGCACGTACTCCATGACCAGCCACGATTCCGTCCGCCCCAGCCGCCGGACACGGATGCGGTCGTAGAGGGTGACGACGTGCGGGTGGCGGAACCGGGCCACCGCGCGCGCCTCGGCACCGAGCCGGTCGACGGCCGTCGCGCCCCCGCTGCCGGGCGGCTCGCGCTTGAGCGCCACGTCGCGGCCCAGCTCCTCGTCGTGGGCCGGCCAGACCTCGCCCATCCCGCCGATGAGGGGCCTCCTCGTCAGCCGGTACCGCCCCGCGACCCGCGTTCCCACTCGCACGCTCCCACCGTGCCGCAGCCGGGCCCCGCGCCGCCAGGGTTTCACGGGGCGTTCACCCGGGGCCGGGTGCCCCGGGCCGGTGGTGGCCGCCCCCACGCCGCCGGGGGCAAGCCGTCGGCTCATTCGGGCGGTGGGCGAGGGCGGCGTCGAACGCCTGGTGCCCGGCGATGTACCGAAGTGCCGTACAGCGGGCCGGTGTTGGCGGAAGAAAGTGCGACCGGCTCATGCCCGTGGGTGGTTTCGGGGTGAATGCGCGGTGCGGGGGTTGGGGTGGCGAGGCGCCGGTGAGGCATGAGGGGGAGAGCCGGGTCACCGGGGCCTCGGCGGACCAGGAGTGCAGGAGGAATTCGTGGCCACGTACAACACGGAGATCCACACCGGCGGTGGCGGCTGGCAGCAGGACCAGCCGCTGACGCTGAACATCCGCAACCGCGATGACGCGGTGCCGGGGAACGGAAGGCCGCCGGAGGGCGCGACCGTGACCTGGAGCACGCCGCACGCGGGCAACGGGTCGGTGACCTTCTTCGACGAGGGGACACGTTTCGAGGGAACGGCCCGGTTCCCCGATGAGGGGCCGGTGGGGTACCGGGGGACGCTCGCGGACTGATCCACGTCCTGGGCGTCGCCGCACTGCCAGGAGGCCGGGGCTGTCGTGTGCCGACGCCCCGGCCTCGGTACGTCTGCGGAACGTCGGCGTGGATCCGTCCGCGGCCTCCTCCGGCTTCTACCGGAGGTCGGCGTCGACGTCCTCCGGTCCTCCAGGCTGACGATCCCTCGCTCGGACCCGTCGGCGCCGTCCGGCGCGCCGGGGGCGTTTGACGCGGCCCGCGCGGGCGCCGGTGCGGGGAGCCGGGCCCGGTGCGGTGCGGGGATGTCACCTCATGCGTTCGGCGATGTCCGCCAGGTGGCGCCCCTGGTAGCGGGCGGCTTCCAGGGTCGCCTCGTCGGGAGTCTCCCCTCCGCCGCTGGCCCAGCTGGTGCCATAGGGATTGCCGCCGGCGGCGAAGAGGAGCGGGTCGGTGTAACCCGGCGGGACGATGATGCATCCCCAGTGGTAGAGCACGTTGTTCATCGACAGGATGGTGGACTCCTGCCCCCCGTGCCGGTTCATCGCGGAAGTGAAGCTGGTGGCGGGCTTGTTGTGGAAGACGCCCGCCTGCCACAGCCCGCCGGTGAGGTCGATGAACTGCTTCAGTTGAGACGTGACGTTTCCGAACCGGGTGGGGCTCCCGAACGCGTACGCCGTCGCCCACTCCAGGTCCTCCAGCGTCGCCTCCTCCACCTCGTTCTTCGTGGAGTCCACGTGGGTCCGCCAGGCGGGATTGGCGTCGATGGCCGCGTCGGGCGCCAGCTCGCGAACCCGGCGCAGCCGCACCTCGGCGTCCCGGGCCGCTGCCCCCTTGGCCACCGCCTGCGCCAACTGATGAACATTTCCGGTAGCGCTGTAGTAGATGACAGCAACACGCACACCCACGGACCACTCCTGACTCGTGCGGAAAACCGGCATTCTTCACTTTTGTCGCAAATCGCGCATCCGTGCAGTGACACGCCGTCGACCGCGCCGATTCCCGCCGAAGGCAGGAACGTCCTGGTGATGGGGACCCGGGCCGGAGGTTCGCCGTCGGTTCGGCCTGAGCCGTCCGGGTCCGAGGGTTCCGCCGTGGGTGTCGAACGGTGCCCGGCGGGCTGCGCGGGAGGGGTGGGTGGAAGAGCACCGGCGCGGATGCCGAGCGCGTCGTCGCCGAAAGGCTGGAGCAGAGGGCCGAAGGGAGGAGGGCCGAAGAACGCCGTGCACTGTTCGACCGGGCCGATGGCGGCGGCCACGGTGGAAGGGACCTTGGACAAGAGACGCGGGCTTTGAGCGTCGGCGGGACAGGCGAGGGCGCGCGGCCATCAGGGGTGGCGGGGTGCGGCGGATGGTCGGCAAGGCGCTGCGGATCCTCGCGCGCTTCTTGGGGAGTGCGGGGAGCCGGTCGGTTCTGGACCCGGGCCCGTTGGTGGTGGAGGAGTTTTCCGCTTCCCCGGGCTTTTCCGGAGCCGTGCTTGTGGACGATCTCTTTTTTATCCCCCCTTTGTTCAGAGGCCGTACTCGATGGCTGTCGCGTCGGGCACCAGCACGCCGGCGGAAGCTTGAGCGCCGGTTTGCCGATCGGTCGCCGAAACCGCGCTCGATACGGCGCCGTGCCCCTCGCTGTCCTGAGCGCCGGCCGCTCCTGCCCCGATCAGCGTCAGGCCGAAAGCAACCGCGACCAGTACGGCGCTTACTGTCGTCCTCGTACGCACAATTCCCCCATGGCTCGTACGCATCGGCCGAGTTGCCCAAGTGCGTCAACCGGCTTCCTCGTGGATTACGCTCCGGCTTTATTTTAGACGGAATCGCAAGAGATCAGGTCGCGGTCGGAGTCGAATTCTGCTGATGGGGCGCTGTCATCACCGCTTGGAATGTCGCTCATGATCTGGTGCTGAACGCGGCTCGGTCTTCATGGGGGTTTTACCGAGCGTTTCGTTCCGGGGTCGGTCTCCGGCCTCGGCCCTCGGCAGGTTGGGTGTTGCGCCGGTCCGGGCTGGTCTCGCCGGTGAGGCGGCGGGTCATGAGGTCGATCATCGCGAGCCGGATCATCGCGAGCTGGATCATGGTTCGGAGCGGCGCGCGTGGGTCTCGTGGTCGTGGGCGGGTCCGTGGTGGTGCGTGAGCCGGCCTTCGCGCAGCGCGGCGATCGGCTTCGGGACGGCTGTTTCGAGCCGTTCTGTTTATGACGGGTGCATGACCGCCTGGGACAGGAGTTGAATCGGGGGTCTTTCCGGGACGAAGTGCCGGAGCCGGACCCGATGTGGGGATGTGAGTGGGATGAACGGGAGACGCGGACTGAGCCGCCGGTCCCTGTTGCGGACCGGGCTGGGGGCGGGCGGCCTGGCCGTGACCACGAGCCTGCTGCCCGGGCTGTGGGGGCGCGCGCCGGGCGCGGCGCGGGCCGCCTCCCCGGACGCCGTACCGGCCGGGGCCTCAGGGGCCGCGGCGGCGTTCCCGGACTGGGCCAGGTTCGCCCGGGTCGCGGACGGCACGTTCGACGACGACGCCGAGGCGCGCGACATGAAGCCGGTGATCGACAAGCTCAAGGCGCAGAACGTCAGCGTCATCGAGGTCGACACGATCTTGTCCAACTGGCTGCCGGACGACGAGTTCGCGACGCACATGGCGCAGATGAAACGGTTCTCCGACCTGGCGCACGCCGCCGGGATACGGGTGATCGTGTACTACCCGTCGCTGGAGGTCATCAGCGTCGGCGGGGAGAAAGGCACGTCGTTCTACAAGGACGGCGACGGCAAGAACTGGGTGCAGCGCGGACTCGACGGCAAACCCAACGTCTTCTACGGGAGCCTCGTCGTCTGGGTCGACCCGGGCGACGAGAGCTGCTGGGTCAGCCCCAACTCCCCCTGGCGCGACTTCTACCTCAACCGCGTCAAAGCCCTCGCCCGTACCGGGGTGGACGCGATCTGGCCGGACGTGCCGATCTACTTCGACGGCGCGCTGAGCTGGTGCGACGCCTCCACCTGGGCGGCGACCGCCTTCCAGGCCGACACCGGCCTGACCCTGCCCACCAAGGCCGACTGGTCCCAGCCGGGCTTCCGCCGCTACGTCGAATGGCGCCACCACAACCTCAACCGCTTCCAGCTCGACATCGCCGCCGCCGGCCGCTCGGTCAACCCGGACCTGGTGACCTTCGTCGAGACCGTGACCATGGACTACAAGTACGCCACCACCGTGGGCCTCGACGGCGCGTACCTGCGCCGGGAGGACGGCGTCAGCCACGTCTGGGAGGTGGACATCCTCGGCAACTACGACGGGATGCGGCACGCCACGGTCTCCGACTGGACCTGTCTGATCTCGATGTACAAGTACGCGCGCGCGGCCAGCGGGACCAAGCCCGCCTGGGCCTTCTCCTACGGCTGGAAGGCGGACGACGCGTCGCTGGTGATGGCCGAGACGCTGGCGGCGGGCTGCAACCCGTACGAGGTCAAGAGCCCGTTCAAGACCGACAGCACGGACACCGCGATGCGGACCCGGATGTACGGCTTCGTCGCGGCCCACGAGCGGGAACTGTTCGCCGCCGTCTCCGGGGCCGAGGTCGGCGTCTACCACTCCTCCGCGTCGCGCGACTTCGTCAGCCCGGTCGAGGGCAGCGGCATGTACGTCAACACCAAGCCGCCCGCCGGCGTCAAGGACTGGTGGAGCTTCGACGCGCCCGAGGAGAGCTGCGTCCAGCAGAAGTGGCTGGGCGAATTCCGGGGCACCGTCAAGGCCCTGGTGCTGGCCCACATCCCGTTCAACACCGTGCCCAGCCCCGGTCTCACCGCCGCCGACCTGGCCGGTTACCGCGTCCTGTACCTGCCCAACCTCCAGGCGGTCTCCGACGCGGAGGCGGACGTCCTGCGCGCGTACGTGGCGGGCGGCGGCACCGTCGTGATCACCGGCCCCGCGCCCACCGGCCTCGACGAGCACGGCGGCGCCCGTACCGAGTACGCCCTCGCCGACGTCCTCGGCTTCCGCAGGACCGACCCGGTGCCCGCCGCCAAGCGGACCGCGTTCGGCCAGGGGACCTGCTGGTTCTTCAAGAACCTGCTGGGCCTGACGTACCTCTCCCGCACCGATCAGCCCACCGCCGACAAGCTCCTGGAACCGGTCCGCACGGCCGCCCCGCCCGCCGTCACCCTCACCGGCGACCCCCGCGTCCACCTCGAACTGAGCCACCTCGACGACGCCACCATCGTGCAACTGGTCAACTTCACGGCCTTCGGGGAGACCCCGGCCGCCTTCACGACCAAGCCCACCACCTGCACCGTCGGCCTCACCGTCCCCACCGGCCGGCAGGTGCGGGCGGTCACGCTCAGCTCGCCCGACCACCCCGGCCCGGAGCCGAAGCCGGTGCCCTGGACGACGGACGGCGACAAGGTCAGGGTGGAGCTGACGGTGGCGCAGTACGCGCTGCTCAACGTCGCTTCGCAGTGAGGCGCCGGCATTGCCGGGCCGTTCGCGGGGCATGCGCCGATCGACGCGGGCCGATCGCGTTCGGCCGGGCAGCGGGGTCCAGCGGCCGGTCTCACGGTTGACGAGCACCGCGCCGTAGTACCGCCGCGGCGGGTCGCGAAGTCGTCCACACTCGGGACCCGCGGCGCCACTCGCGCGGCTCGACCCCGGCCTGGCGAATCCGGTCGCGCGGGGCCTCGTGGCGCACGCCGCCTCCATGGCCTTCCGTGACACACTCGGCGCCCTGGCACCTCACCAGGATGCCGTCCGCGTCTATCCCGGGGACGAGGGCGGGCGCATGCCGCTGGAGGCGTTGCTGGGGCA
>NZ_JBEXNM010000083.1:0-33388 GCF_040611095.1 Streptomyces sp. NPDC003077
CATCCCCCACAACCACCACGCCGTCCGCCACCGCCCCCCCCACCCGCGCGCGGGGCTACTTCGGGACGGGGGTCCCCCGCCCGGGCAGCGCGGCGGCGACCCGCGGGGTGAGCGCGAGCGCGGTCACCGCCACGGTCAGCTCCCGGGCCGGCGTCCCGGCGGCCAGCCGCGCCACGTCCGCGCGCGCCGCGTCCAGCCGCAGCAGCAGCGGGCCGACGTGTTCCAGCAGCCGGGCGCCGGCCGGCGTCGGCGCGACCGGGCGGCGGGTCAGCACGGCGGTCCGCAGGTCGCTTTCCAGCGCCGCGATGTGCTGCGAGACCGCCGACTGCGTGAAGCCCAGTTCGCGGGCGGCGGCGGAGAAGGAACCGAGCCGGGCGACGGTGGCGAACGTGCGCAGGAGGTGGGGATCCATGCCCTCAGTGTCCATCAGCATCACTGATGGACCGACCGCGAACCATCGTTGGACGTGATGCTGCCACCCGTCCGAGGATGACGGCGTGAACCGCACCGAGACCGCCACCCGTCCGAGGATGACGGCGTGAACCGCACCGAATCCGCCACCCGTCCGAGGACGACGACATGAACCGCACCGAAACCGCCACCCCGACTGCCACCGCTGCCGCCACCCCGACTGCCATCCGTCCCGCTGCCGCCCGCCTCGCGCTCGTCGGTGACCGTTCTCCGAACGTCACCTCGCACGTCCGCGTGCCGGGCCTCCTCGACGTCATCGCCGAACGCGGCGGGCCGGTCCTGGACGCCTACTGGATACCGACCACCGACGCCGCGGCCGAGGGCGCGCTCGACGGTTTCGACGCGATCTGGCTGTTGCCCGGCAGCCCGTACGCCAGCGAGGCCGGCGCGGTGGCCGCCGTCCGGACCGCCCGGGAACGCGGCACCCCCTTCCTCGGCACCTGCGGCGGCTTCCAGCACACGCTGCTCGAATTCGCCCGGAACGTCTGCGGCTTGACCGACGCCGCGCACGCCGAGAACGACCCCACCGCGAAGGACCCGCTGATCGCCCCGCTCGCCTGCTCCCTCGTCGGGCACGAGGGCCGGGTGCACCTCGCGCCCGACTCGCTCGCGCGGCGGGCCGTCGGCGCCGACCACAGCATGGAGCGGTACCACTGCAACTACGGAGCCGAGCCCTCCCGGCTGGGCGCCCTGCGCGCGGCGGGGCTCCACTTCACCGGAACCGACGACGAGGGACAGCCCCGGATCGCGGAACTGCCCGGCCACCCCTTCTTCCTCGCCACCCTCTTCCAGCCCGAACTCGCGGGCGACGGCCACCAGCCGCACCCGCTGCTGCACGCCCTGGCCGACGCGGCGGCAGCGCACGCGGCGGCGCGGTAAAGGGCGGTGTCCGGCCCTCCGGCTGCCGATTCGCCCGCCCCGCGGCACACACGCCCGGGCGGCCCGCCCACGTGTGCGCCGGGCACGGGGACACCGGCCACCCGGACAGCGACGGCACCAACCAGCCACCCCTACCTGCGCACCTACCCGCGCACCCACAAGCAGAACGGATGCCCGGCGGGATCGAAGTACACCCGGGTGTCTTCCTGGGGCTGGTACTGCGCCGGCACCGCCCCGGCGGCCCGGGCGTGCGCCCCGGCCGCCTCCAGGTCGTCGACCTCGATGTCCAGGTGCGCCATCATCCGCTGCTCCCCGGGACGCGCGGGCCAGGCGGGCCGCACGTAATCAGGCTCGGTCTGGAACGCGAGCCCCGGGCCACCGCCGGGCGGCGCCAGCTTGACCCAGTCGGACTCGGCTCGTTCGGTCTCCCAGCCGAGCAGCCGACGGTAGAAATCCGCCAACGCGGGGGCGTCGGGCGCGTCGAGGACGACGGTGGAAAGGGCCAGGCGGGGCTTTCCGGCTCGGGAGGGCATCGCGCTCCTTGGGTACGGCGGGGCGAGGGGCCCCGGTTCACCGACGGGTCGAAGACACCGAATGCCAGGAGGCGTCCGGAGAAGGGGGGCGGAAATCCGGTCGGCAGGTGTTGCGCTCCGCCGTCTTCCCGGATGGCGAACGGATGCGGAGAGGGCGGTGACGGGCGTCGTATGCGGCGCCTGGGATAGGCTCCCCAGGTTGTCCAAAAGGGGGTTCAAATGCCGCAACAGCCGGCGGAGCAGCCATATCCACCGCAGTATCGACCGCCCTATCCGCCACCGCAACCGCCACCCCATCAAAACGCGCCATACACGGGCGGATTCGCGCATCGGCAGCCGCACCAAGGACCGGCCTACGCGCCGCCGGTGGGGCCGTCGCCGCCCCGGCGGAAGACCGGGAAAATCATCGGCTTCGCCGTGCTGGGGATATGCCTGGTCCTGGTCGCCGGAGTCGGGGTGATATTCGGCAGGAATATCCTCACGTCGCACGACACGACCCCCGCCGAGGCGTACGACTGGTCCCGGGACAAGGTCTACGACACCTTGGCGAAGGGGCTCAAGGACAAGGACGAAGCGGAATTCCTCCGGCCGTTCGAGGGTGAACAGGCCAAGGACCGGGCTCAAAAGCTGTACCGCAACCTGGTGAAGGTCCCCTTCAAGCAGGCCAGGTTCGAGGACCTCGCCGCCGGGGGACAGGGCGGCATGCCCGTCGCCTTCGTCCACCAGATCGAGGGCATCGACGTCGCCCCCGTCTACGAGCAGTACACCTTCACCTTCGCCCAGAAGCCCTCGCACGAGCAGTACATCACCGGTTTCGAGGGGGCGACCGAGCCCTTCCAGGGCCTGCCCGGCACCTTCTACCCGGCCCCGTGGGACGTCTACGAGGACATGACCGTGGTGCGGCAGGGCCGCGTCCTGATCGTCGCGGACAGGAAGCACCAGGAGGACACCGAGCGCTTCGCGCCGTACATCTCGCGCGCCGCCGACGAGGACGTCCAGGCCTGGGAGCGCAGTGGCGCGGACCAGACCCAGGTGTCCAAGGGCGCGGTGATCGTGCTGGAACCGGAACGCGAGGTGTACGAGAAGTTCTACCGCGGCCCCGACGACCACGATTCGCTGGAGGCTGGCGCCAATATGGCCCTGCCCAAGCACCAGGCGAAATACGAGGACAAGGTCCAGTACGGCGGTTCCCGCATCGTGATGGATTCCTCACTGAGCCGCTTCACCTCGCCCTCCTGGCGCGAGGGCGTCGCGGAAATCAGCCGCCACGAGATAGGCCACGCGATGGTGGCACCGTACAATTCCGCGCGCGGCGCGCTGCCGGTGTACCCGGACGCGTGGGTGAGCGAGGGATTCGCCGGGTACATGGAAGCGCGCGCCGATCCGAAGAAGGCCCGGCGGGACGCGCTGTGGTCGCTGCGGGGGCACCCGTTCGGCTCCTGGTACCGGCCGCAGGACGACGTCGAGGCGTTCTACGACAAGGACGCCAAGGAACGGCACGCCAATTACGTATTCTCCCGGCTGACGTTCCAGTACATGGCCAGGAAGTACGGCGAGGAGGCCACGTTCGGCTTCGTGGCCGCCGAATACGCCGACCCCGTGAAGCAGCGGGAGCATTTCCGGAAATACCTGGGAGTCAGCCGCTCCGATTTCTGGGACGCCTGGTACAGGTTCGTCCTCTCCGAAATACCGGGGATGCGCCTGTCCGACTGATGTGCCGGGCGGACGGGCGACTGACGGGCCGTGCCGGACGGCCGGTTGACAGGCCGGACGGGTGGCTGGCCGACGGACCGGACGGGCGGCCGACTGACGTGCAGGGCCGGACGGCCGGCCGACGTACCGGGCCAGGGAACGCCAACCGGCCGCCCCGACCCCGTCCGCGACCACCGCGCCCCCACACCCGCGCCCCCGCACCCGCCCCCCATCACCTCACCCGCCCCCACCACCGACCGCAGCCGCCCCCGGCAGCGCCCGCCGGGGATCCCCGCCCGCGAGGGCCTTCGCGGCCTCCGACACCGCCCGGCCGAACGACCGGACCGCCCCGTCCTCCTCGCCCCTGCGCCACACCAGTCCGTACGCCGACGGGGCCGCGTCCGTGAACGGCACATAGGCGACACCGGGCCGGGCGTGGTACGTGGCCAGGTGCGCCGGCACCAGCAGGGCGCCCTGACCGCCCGCGACCAGGACCAGCGCCTCCTGCGTGGTGGTGACGGCCGGTCCGCGGCCGATCGGCCGGCCGCCGGGTGTGTGGGTGGGGGACTGGTGCCGCAGCCAGTAGTCCGGGAGTTCGCCGGCCATCGTCAGCAACCGCACGTCGGCCAGGTCCTCCAACGAGACCTTGTCCCGCGCGGCCAGCGGGTGACCGGACGCGATGGCCAGGACGCGTTCCTCGGTGAGCAGCGTGGGCCCGGCCGCGAGGTCCGGCTCGCGCACGGGGAAGGCCGCAAGCTGGACGTCGAACTCGCCCTTGCGCAGTTGCCCGTACGGGTTCGCGAGCGGCACCTCGCAGAACTCCACGTTCAGCGCGGGGTGCTCGGCCCGCAGCGTCTCCGTCGCCCGCAACACGATCTCACCGGCCAGCGGATCGGAGAACCCGACGTGCAGCACCTTCCCGACGCCGCGCGCGGTCGCGGCGGCCCGCGCGAGCGCGTCCCCGACCGCGCGGTGGTGCGGCGCGAGGTCGTCGCGCAACTGCCGGCCCAGGGCGGTGAGGGCGACCCGGCGACTCGTACGGACGAACAGCGGGGCGCCGACGCGGCGTTCCAACCGCTGGACGAGCTGGCTCACCCGGGCCCGGGACAGCCGCATCCGGTCCGCCGTGCGGCCGAAGTGCAGCTCTTCGGCGAGGAGCAGGAAGCATTCCAGTTCGTCGTTCACCAGGGGCCCTTCGTCCACGGCGGATGCCACGATCCGGGCCCCCACCGGCCCCGGATCGGTAAGCCTGGCTGAACGAACGTTGCGATCTTCGCCGTTGTTCCCTCGCGTGCCCTGGCCGAGGGTGAAGGGACCGAACCCTCCCGCAACCCTTGAGCCCTGAGCGAGGAATGCCGATGAATGCCGATAATGCCGGGAATGCTCCAAGTGTGGGGAATGCTCCAGACATGGGAAATGCTCCAGGCATGGGAAATGCTCCCGGCATGGGAAATGCCGAAAGAACGAGGAGTTCCGAGCCCGTCCTGCGGGGTCGCGACTGGGGCATCCTGTTCGTCCTCTGCGGCGCGATCTTCCTGGAGGGCATCGACGTGGCGATGCTCAACGTGGCCCTGCCGT
The DNA here is from genome assembly GCF_040611095.1 of Streptomyces sp. NPDC003077. NCBI lineage: Bacteria > Bacillati > Actinomycetota > Actinomycetes > Kitasatosporales > Streptomycetaceae > Streptomyces > Streptomyces sp. NPDC003077. Next base: position 5,154 of record NZ_JBEXNM010000083.1, read on the forward strand.
CCATCCGCGCCGACCTCCGCATGTCCACCGGCGCGCTGCCCTGGGTCATGAGCGCGTACGTCCTGGGCTACGGGGGATTCATGCTGCTCGGCGGGCGGGCCGCCGACCTCTTCGGGCGCCGCCGGATGTTCGTGGGCTGGCTCACCGTCTTCCTGCTCTTCTCCGGGCTGGGCGGATTCGCCACGCAGGGGTGGACGCTGATCGCGGCCCGGTTCGTCGCCGGCGTCGCGGCGGCCTTCATGACCCCGGCGGGACTGTCGATCATCACCACGAGCTTCGAGGAGGGCCCCCGCCGCACCAAGGCCCTGCTCGTCTACTCCGGCACCGCCGCGGGCGGCTTCTCCCTCGGACTGGTCGCCGGCGGGCTGCTGACGGCCGTGGACTGGCGGTGGGTGTTCTTCGCCCCGGTGGCCCTGGCCGCCGTCGTCCTGGTGGCCGCGCTCGCGCTCCTGCCGAAGGCGCCGCGGCCCGACCGCGCCGGACAGCGCGTCGATCTGGGCGGCGCGGCCACCATCACCGCCGCCATCGTCCTGCTCGCCCTCGGCGTCGAACGCGCCGCGCACACCTCCGTCGGCTGGACGCTCGGCACCCTCGCCGCCGGGCTGGCGTTCCTCGCGGTCTTCGTCGCCGTGGAACGCCGCTCGGCCGCACCACTGGTCCGCCTGGGCCTCCTGCGTAACGGAGCCCTCGTCCGGGCCAACCTCGCCGGGCTGCTGTTCGCCGCCGGATTCTTCGGATTCCAGTTCCTGCTGGTGCTCTACCTCCAGGAGCTGAGGGGGTGGACCACCCTCCAGACGAGCCTGGCGCTGCTCGCCATAGGCGTCGACGCGGTGGTCGCGCCCACCGTGACCCCCAAGCTGGTGGCGCGGTTCGGCAACGCCCGGGTCATCCTCGGCGGCCTGCTGCTGGCCGTGCTCGCGTACGCGGTCTTCGTACCGATCGGCGCGGACTGGTCCTACCTGGTGATGTTCCCCGCCCTGCTGGCCGTGGGCCTGACCTTCTCGCTGTCGTACGGGCCACTCACCATCGTGGCCACCGAAGGCGTCGCGGAGGACGAACAAGGCGTGGCCGGCGGCCTGTTCTACACCTCCTTCCAGTTCGGCGCCGCCCTCGGACTCTCCGCCGCCACCGCCGTCAACATCGCCGCCACCCGCTCCGGCGCCCCCGCGGACCTGCTCGACGGCTACCACGCCGGCTTCCTGGTCCCGCTCGCCGCGGTGCTGCTGGCCGCCCTCGTCGGCGCCTTCGGGCTGCGGCGGGGGCGGAGGGGACCGGATGGCACGGGGACGGCCACGACCGTTTCGGCCACGACCGTTTCGGCCACGACCGTTTCGGCCACGGCGGAGGCGATGGCGGCCCATGACACAGGGGCGGCCTCCCCGGCCGGTTCCTGACGCGCCGGGCACGGTGACGAGGGCGCGGGCCGCCCGGGCCGGTGACGCCGAGGGCCGAGGGTCGAGGGCCATGGGCAGAGACCGAGGACGCCGACCGGCCGAGCTTCGATCGCCGGGCTGGGGGCGATCACCGGCGGTCCGCCCCACCCCCGTTCGAGGGGCGGACCGCTGAGCCATGCCCTGCGCGTCCGTTGCCGCCGCCAGACGACGCGACGCGCCACACGCCGCCGCGGTGATGACGGGCGTGATGACGTGCTCACGCTGCCGCGGTGATGACGGGCTCACGGCACCGCGGTGTCGACGGTCGTCATGATCGGACGGGCCTACGCCGCCGCGGTGACGATGGACGTCATGACGGAACGGGCTTACGCCGCCGCGGTGACGACGGACGCCATGGCCGGACGGTCCTACGCCGAGGCACCGTCCAGCAGCGGTATCAACTGCTCCTCCTCGTACACCAGATGCGCCTCCAGCTCCTCGGTGAGCCGCTCCACCTCCGCCAGCAACCGCGCGGGAGACACGTCCTCGGCCGACAGCAGCGCATGCAACTCGGCGACGAGATCGGCGACCTTCTCGTGCTCCACCCGCAACCGGTCCAGCACCGGTATCAATTCGGGATGGCGCTCACCGAGGGAGGGGAACAGCATCGTGTCCTCCCCGGTGTGGTGATTATGCAGCCCCTGGCACACCGCCAGGCAGTTCACGCGAAGCTGGACGCCCAGGCCGCCCGCGCCCGACTCGGTGATCTCCTTGCGGATCAGCGCGAGTTCGCGGCGGAACGCGTCGTGGATCACCTTGAGGGCCGCACCCGGCGACGCCGCCGCCACGTTCGGCGGCCCGGCCGGGACCGCCTCCAGGGCGACCACCGGGATGACGCGCTCGGTCTTGGCCTGGTAGTCGGCCCAGCCGGGATCGCCCTCGACCGCGCGGGCGAACGCGGCGTCACGTTCCGCGCCCTCCAGGACGACGGCCCGCGCCTCGTACGTGAAGACCCCGTCCTCGACGGTGACGAGCGGGTTGGCCACCAGGTTGTGGAACCACGCCGGGTGCTGCGGCGAGCCCCCGGCCGAGGCGATGACGAGGACGCGGCCCCCGCCGTCCGGGAGGTACCCGACGGGGGTGGTGTGCCGGTTGCCGGTCCGCGCGCCGGTGGTGGTCAGCAGGAGCAGCCGGCCCCCCTCGAAGGGCCCACCGACCCGCCCGTTGTTGGCGCGGAACTCCTCGATGACCTGCTGGTTGAAATCGATCGGCATTCTTTTCTCTCTGCTCCGGATTCTTGGGGTCGGGGTGCCCGGGAACCGCTTCGCGGAATGGGAGGGAAAGGGTTCCGGGAAGTTTTCGGGCATGCCAAAGGAACGCTTGGCGGCGATACGGAGTCACCACGAACGGGACGCCGTGCCGTGCGCGGCAATACCCCGACACGAAAGGCGCGGAGACGCATAGGCGCGCAGGCACGGAGAAGGAAACCGTGGTGAGGGAAAGGTGAAAGCGCGCAGGACGTTTCCGGAAAAGCCTGAAGCGGCGTGCCGAGCGGAAAGGCTCACACGGCACACGGCGCACGGCTCGCGGATGTGGGGGAGGGGACGGCGGAAACCGTCTGCCTGGCACCCTGACCAGCGCCGATGTAGATCAATCGGCGCACGGTCACGCAGGTGAGCCGCGCAGCGGAAACGTCTGGCGGAAAAGCGCGCGAAGGCGCGGAAGAAAGAAAAGGGCGGGGCTCTGACCCGCCTCGCGCTCACGCGGAGGCCGGGTGCCCTACTCGTGTATGGCCCATGGCCGACCCGGCAGTCACATCATCGAACCTTAGTGCCGTCAACGCGTCCGGGCAACAGTGAACTTCGACGAGACGGACGGCCGCCCGGCGATCGACGTCGCCCGGCCCGGAATTCCCCGCCCATCCGCCGTCCCCCCCGCCACCGTTCCCCCAACCAAGCAGCGAAAAGGAAGCACCCGGGCAATCAGAAAGAGCCTCAGCGCACTCCCTCACACCGTCACCGCCCCCGCCGCCCGGAACGTCCGCCGATACGCCTGCGGCGACACCCCGACGACGGCGTGCAGATGCTGCCGCAGCGACGTGCCCGTGCCGAAGCCGGCGCGGTGGGCCACGAGGTCGACCGGCCAGTCCGTGGTCTCCAGCAAGTACCGCGCGCGCTCGACGCGTTGCCGCACCAGCCACTGGCCGGGGCTGGCGCCGACCTCGTCCCGGAACCGCCGGGTGAACGTGCGCACGCTGACCCGGGCGTGGGCGGCCATGTCGGCCAGCGTCACCGGTTCGGCGAGCCGTTCCAGCACCCAGGCGCGGGTGGCCGCGGTGCCGCCCGCCGAGGGCTTGGGCACCGGGTGCCGGACGTACTGCGCCTGGCCGCCGTCACGCCACGGGGGGACGACGCAGGAACGGGCCACTTCGTTGGCGACCTCGCTGCCGTGGTCCCGCCGGACCAGGTGCAGGCACAGGTCCACGCCCGCCGCCACCCCGGCCGAGGTCAGCACGTCCCCGTCGTCGACGAAGAGCACGTCAGGATCGACGCGGACGCTGGTGAACAGCCGCCGCAGCCGCTCCGCCTCCCGCCAGTGCGTGGTCGCGGGCCGGTGGTCGAGCAGCCCGGCGGCACCGAGGACGAAGGCACCGTTGCAGATGGCCACCATCCGGGTGCCGGGCCGGACGGCGGCGAGCGCGTCCCGCAGGGCGTCCGGCAGCCGCCCCTCCTCGCGGATGGCACCGAGCCGGTGCGAGGGCGGCACGACCACCGTGTCGACGGTGGCCAGCACGGACGCGTCGTGGGTGACGGTCAGCGCGTAGTCGGCGTCCGTCCGCACCGGCCCGCCGTCCAGAGTGCAGGTCACCACCTCGTACAGCCGGTCGCCGGCCGCGTTACGGGCCGCTCCCAGGATCCGGCCGGGAATGCCCAGCTCGAAGGGGACGACGCCGTCGAGGGCGAGGACTCCGACACGGTGCGCGCGCTGCATGGCCCGATCCTTTCAGATCGTGGCCATCAGGCCATCACTCTCCGTCCGGACCGCCCGGCAGGCTGAGGACGTGCCGCCTCCACGAACGGCACATACCACCGCATACCCCTACCGAAAAGGTGCGCCATGCCCGACCACACCCCCACCCCCACCATGCGCGCCATCAGCCAGGACCGCCCCGGGGGCCCCGACGTCCTCAAGGTCATCGAGACGGCGCGCCCCGTTCCCGGCCCGACGGAGATCCTGGTGCGCGTCCACGCGGCCGGCGTCAACCCGACCGACTGGAAGACCCGGGCCCGGGGCGCGTTCGCCGTCGGGGTCAGGCCGCCGTTCACCCTGGGCTTCGACGTCTCCGGCGTCGTGGAGGCCGTCGGCCCCGGCGTCGCGCTCTTCGAGCCGGGCGACGCGGTGTTCGGCATGCCGCGCTTCCCGCACCCCGCCGGCGCCTACGCCGAGTACGTCACCGCCCCGGCCCGGCACTTCGCCCCCCGCCCCGACCGGCTCGACCACGTCCACGCGGCGGCCGTCCCGCTGGCGGCCCTGACCGCCTGGCAAGCGCTGGTCGACACGGCCGACCTCCGGCCCGGTCAGCGGGTGCTGATCCACGCCGCCGCCGGGGGCGTGGGCCACCTGGCGGTGCAGATCGCCAAGTCCCGCGGCGCGTACGTGATCGGCACCGCCCGCGAGGCCAAGCACGCCTTCCTGCGCGACCTGGGCGCGGACGAGTTGATCGACTACACCCGTGAGGACTTCGCGGACGCGGTGCGGGACGTGGACGTCGTACTCGACGCCATCGGCGGCGCCTACTGGTCCCGCTCCCTGCGCACCCTCCGCCCGGGCGGCACGCTGCTCTCCATCCTGCCGCTGGACGAGACCTTCCCCGCGGCGGAAGCCGAATCGGCCGGAGTGCGCGCCGTCTTCGTCATGGTCGAACCGGACCACGCCGGGCTGCGCGCGATATCCGCCCTGATCGACAGCGGACAACTGAGGGCGGAGGTGGACGCCGTCCTCCCGCTGGAGGAGGCGGCCAAGGCCCACGCCTTGGGGGAGACGGGACGGACGACGGGGAAGATCGTGCTGTCGGTGGCGTGACGCCGTCATGGGCCTTCGGCGTGACCTTTTGACGACGCGGCCGTGTCACCGAAGTCGCCGAGGGCCGGCCACGCCGCACCGGCCGTCCGCTGCGTGTCCCGCCCCGGCCCGGCCGCCGGTGCGGGACCGGACGGCCTGGCTTCAAGCCCGGCGGGTGGCCTCGATCCGGCGGGTGGCCTCGGTCTGCTCGCGCAGGATGTCGCCGTGGCCGGAGTGGCGGGCTAATTCCTGGATCATGAGCAGGTAGATCCACCGCAGGCTGACGGCGCCGAAGACGGGGTGCTCCCGGACGGCGTCGAGCTCGATGTCCGCGGCGATCGTGCGTGCGCGGTCGCCGGCGCGCTCGAATTCGGCGATCACGTCGTCCACCGTCTCGTCGTCACCGACGAGGAAACTGTCCTCGCCCACCATCGCACCGTCGCATTCGGCTTCCGGCACACCTCCCAGGATGTGCTGGAACCACTTCCTTTCCGCGAACGCGGCGTGCTTGACCAGCCCGATCGGCGTCGTCATGGACGGGACGAGACGCCGGCGGGCCTCCGTCTCGGATAAGCCGCGCACCGTGTCGATCAGCTCGGCCCGAACGTGGTCGAGGAGGTATTCGAGCAGCTGACGCTCGGAGCCGCTGGTGATGCGTGTCGGGTCGTGCATGGCGTGTGTCCTTTCGGGACAGCGTTGGCATTCACGGTGCCGGTCGATTGGGCTGTGGCTGTTTACGGTCGAACGCCGCGTCGAGGCGGGGTGGCCCGGCTTCGGTGTGGCGGGCGATGACGCAGGAGCCGGCGAGCCGATCAGTAGGCGGCGATGAACGCGCTCGCTCGCGGGCGGATGGGGCCGAGCCGATCGGTTCGGTGCCGAACGCGCATCGGAGGCCGAGCGCGGCCCCTGACCAAGAGGGGCGTTGCCGACGGCCGGCAGCCGGGCCGACGAGACGACGAGGCCGACTTCTTCTCGGGCTGTCCGTCCGGGCTTCGGACTGTGCGTCCGGGCTGCCGCAGAGGGGTCGCTGCGTTCGACTGTACCGCTCCACTCGCCAACCGACACGAGCCCGGACCCGTAGCCCTAAGCGGCCCGAATCCCCACCCACGGTTGCCAACACCAACGGCAACCAGCAGTCCGGATCGGTCACCCTGCCCGCACCGCACAACGCCAAGCGGCTGACGACCCATCGGCCGACCGAACGAAAACAGCCAACGAAAACAGCCAACGGGAACGGCCGAACGGGAACGGCCGAACGGAAACAGCCGCACGAGAACGGCCGAACGGAAACAGTCGAACGAGAACAGCCAACGGGAACAGCCAAACGAAAACAGCCGCACGAGAACAGCCAGGCACACGCCACCGCCTCTCGTCCCCTCGCGCAGGTGCAGCCAAAATGGCCGGAAGGGGACCCCCACCCCGTCCGGGGGCGAACTCTGGCAGGATCGGCCGGTCTCGCTCCGGCCACATCGGCTGGTCTCGCTCCGGCCACATCGGCCGGTCCCGCTCCGGCCACGACGCGTAGCCCACATGGCCCCCGGCCGTCACCGCGTAGCACCAGCCCGGGAAACTGCGGTCACCCTCCTCCCAGCGGAACCCACGCACCGGCGCCACCCCCTCGAACCGGACGTCCCACCCGGCATCCACCGCGAGCCGCCGACACCACCCACCGCCGAAGAAGGCCAGGTCGAAGGCGCCCAGCGCAGCATCGCCGTGCACGCGTAACCGTTTCCCCACCGCCTCCCCGGACAGCCAGGCCGCAACGGCCACTCACCCTTCACCGCGAAAGATCAGGTGGCCCGTCCCCACATGACCTCACCCCGACGATGTATTAGAGTTATCTCGACATCGAGATATCTGTTCCGAGGCGTACCATGCCGCGCTCGGTAAGGCTTATTTACTTAGGCATACCTAACTAAGCCTTACCTCAGTAGAACGGTGAGAATCCGGGACGGGCAGGATCGCGGTGGTACGCGCGAATTCATGCATGAAGGAGACTGTCGTGTCGGCGAACAGCTTCGACGCCCGCAGCACGCTGCAGGTGGGCGACGAGTCGTACGAGATCTTCAGGCTGGACAAGGTCGAGGGCTCCGCCCGCCTTCCCTACAGCCTCAAGGTGCTGCTGGAGAACCTGCTCCGTACCGAGGACGGCGCGAACATCACCGCCGACCACATCCGGGCGCTGGGCAACTGGGACGCGAGCGCCCAGCCCAGCCAGGAGATCCAGTTCACGCCGGCCCGCGTGATCATGCAGGACTTCACCGGCGTCCCCTGCGTGGTGGACCTCGCCACCATGCGTGAGGCCGTCAAGGAGCTCGGCGGCGACCCGGCGCGCATCAACCCGCTGGCCCCGGCCGAGCTGGTCATCGACCACTCCGTCATCGCGGACAAGTTCGGCACCCCGGACTCCTTCGTGCAGAACGTGGAGCTGGAGTACGGCCGCAACAAGGAGCGCTACCAGTTCCTGCGCTGGGGCCAGACCGCCTTCGACGAGTTCAAGGTCGTCCCCCCGGGCACCGGCATCGTCCACCAGGTCAACATCGAGCACCTGGCCCGTACCGTCATGGTCCGCAACGGTCAGGCGTACCCCGACACCCTCGTCGGCACCGACTCGCACACCACCATGGTCAACGGCCTGGGCGTGCTGGGCTGGGGCGTCGGCGGCATCGAGGCCGAGGCCGCGATGCTGGGCCAGCCGGTCTCCATGCTCATCCCGCGCGTGGTGGGCTTCAAGCTGACCGGCGAGCTCAAGCCCGGCACCACCGCCACCGACCTGGTGCTGACCATCACCGAGATGCTGCGCAAGCATGGTGTCGTCGGCAAGTTCGTGGAGTTCTACGGCGAGGGCGTCGCCGCCACCTCGCTGGCCAACCGCGCCACCATCGGCAACATGTCGCCGGAGTTCGGCTCCACCGCCGCGATCTTCCCGATCGACGACGAGACCCTGAACTACCTGAAGCTCACCGGCCGCAGCGAGCAGCAGGTCGCCCTGGTCGAGGCGTACGCCAAGGAGCAGGGCCTGTGGCTGGACCCGGCCGCCGAGCCGGACTTCTCCGAGAAGCTGGAGCTGGACCTCTCGACGGTCGTCCCGTCGATCGCCGGCCCGAAGCGCCCGCAGGACCGCATCGTCCTGGCCGAGGCCAAGGCGCAGTTCGCCCGCGACATCCACAACTACGTGGAGGCCGACCAGGACGAGGCGGGCAAGGAGTCCTTCCCGGCCTCCGACGCCCCGGCCGTCTCCAACGGCGTGCCGAGCAAGCCGGTCCAGGTCACGGCCGCCGACGGTTCGGTGTACGAGATCGACCACGGCGCCGTCACGGTCGCCGCGATCACCTCCTGCACCAACACCTCGAACCCCTACGTCATGGTCGCCGCCGCGCTGGTGGCCAAGAAGGCCGTGGAGAAGGGCCTGACCCGCAAGCCGTGGGTCAAGACCACCCTCGCCCCGGGCTCGAAGGTCGTCACCGACTACTTCGACAAGGCGAACCTGACGCCCTACCTGGACAAGCTGGGCTTCAACCTCGTCGGCTACGGCTGCACCACCTGCATCGGCAACTCCGGTCCGCTGGACGAGGAGATCTCGAAGGCGATCAACGAGAACGACCTCGCGGTCACCTCGGTGCTCTCCGGCAACCGCAACTTCGAGGGCCGGATCAACCCCGACGTCAAGATGAACTACCTGGCGTCCCCGCCGCTGGTCGTCGCGTACGCCATCGCCGGCTCCATGAAGGTGGACATCACCACCGAGGCGCTGGGCACCGACAAGGACGGCAACCCGGTCTACCTCAAGGACATCTGGCCCACCGAGGCCGAGGTCAACGACGTCGTGGCCAACGCCATCGGCGAGGACATGTTCTCCAAGTCCTACGCGGACGTCTTCGCGGGCGACCAGCAGTGGCAGTCCCTGCCGATCCCGACCGGCAACACCTTCGAGTGGGACCCCGAGTCCACCTACGTCCGCAAGCCCCCGTACTTCGAGGGCATGACGATGGAGACCACCCCGGTCACCGACGTCGAGGGCGCCCGCGTCCTGGCCAAGCTGGGCGACTCGGTCACCACCGACCACATCTCCCCGGCCGGTGCGATCAAGGCCGACACCCCGGCCGGCAAGTACCTCACCGAGCACGGCGTCGAGCGTCGCGACTTCAACTCCTACGGCTCCCGCCGTGGCAACCACGAGGTCATGATCCGCGGCACCTTCGCCAACATCCGCCTGCGCAACCAGATCGCGCCGGGCACCGAGGGCGGCTTCACCCGCGACTTCACCAAGGACGGCGGCCCGGTCTCCTTCATCTACGACGCGTCGCAGAACTACCAGGCCGCCGGCATCCCGCTGGTCATCCTGGCGGGCAAGGAGTACGGCTCCGGCTCGTCCCGCGACTGGGCGGCCAAGGGCACCGCGCTGCTGGGCGTCAAGGCCGTCATCGCCGAGTCCTACGAGCGCATCCACCGCTCGAACCTGATCGGCATGGGCGTCCTCCCCCTCCAGTTCCCCGAGGGCGCCTCCGCCGACTCGCTCGGCCTGACCGGCGAGGAGACCTTCTCCATCACCGGCATCACCGCCCTCAACGACGGCGGCATCCCCGAGACCGTCAAGGTCAAGGCGGGCGAGGTGGAGTTCGACGCCAAGGTCCGCATCGACACCCCCGGCGAGGCCGACTACTACCGCAACGGCGGCATCATGCAGTACGTGCTGCGCTCGCTGATCCGCAAGTAAGCGGCGGCAGTTCGGTCACCGCGTACGGCGACGGGCCGCATCCCCTGCGAGAGCGGGGGGTGCGGCCCGTCCGCGTGCCGGGGTGTTCGCCGGACGGCCCTTTGCATGAGCCGCGCCGGTCCGTGTAGGTGGAAGCATGACGCAGATAGCCGACCCCCAGTCCTTCGACCGGTTCGCCCTCGACTACGACCGCTTCGTGACCCTGCTCCCCGGGCAGAACACCGCCTGGCTGCGCGGCCTCGGCCTGAAAGGCGAACGCGCCCTCGACGCCGGCTGCGGCTCCGGCCACGCGGCCGAAGCCCTGGCGGACCACTTCGGGGAAGTCGTCGGTCTCGACCTGAGCGCTCCTTTGATCGAGATCGCCCGAGCCAAGCGATCCCGGCCCAACATCCGCTACGTGGTGCGGGACCTGTTCGCTCTGGACGACGAGGACGGCTTCGACCTGGTCTACAGCCACACGACGCTGCACCACCTGGAGGACTACCGCGCGGGACTGGAGCACCTGAAGGCCCTCGTCCGCCCCGGCGGCACCGTCGCCCTGATCGACAACGTCAGCGACCGCCACCCGACCCCGCCGCGTGCGGCGTACACCTGGCCCGCCCTGTGGAATTTCCCGGGCGAGATCCGGAGGGTGGGGCTGCGCGACGCCTGGTTCCAGCTCCGCTTCTGGCACAGCCGCCCCTGGTTGGCGTACTTGCTCAGCGATCGCTATCTGTCGCGCGAGCAGTTCCGGGAGCTTTACGGGAGCGTCTTTCCGGGGGCTCGGTTCGAGGACCTGGGGTTTGCGTTGGGGATGGTGTGGAGGGCTTCAGCGGGTGGGGGCGAGAGCACCCAGTGATCCGGCTGTCCGCCGTTTCGGGGGGCGGGCACGCACGGTGGAACGGCACAGGAGTGGGCTGCACCACCCGGGGGCGGTGCAGCCCGGTTGCGCTGATTGGTGTCAGTGATGGGAGTGGTCGTGGGCGCCGGACTTGGTGGTGCGTACGAGGCCACGGAAGGCGCCCTGAGTGGTGGTGACGATGACGTGCGGGTCGTCGCTCTCGCGGAGAAGGATTGTGCGGTCGCTCTGTGCGGCGACGTAAAAGCAAGTGGCTCCTTGGGCGCTGTACGAGGACTTTTGCCAGCCACCTGTCTGGCGCTCGTGCGGTTGGTCAGTCACGGCGACGCAGAAGCAGTTTGCTCCTTGGGCGCTGTACGAGGATTTCTGCCAGGTATGCGCAGACACGTTCGTTCCCTTTTGCATCATGGGGACTGGGGACCCAACTCGTCTAGTTTGGTGACGAGTACGAGACCACGCAGGGCGGTCCGAGAGATGGTGAGGACCACCTCCGGATTCTCACTCTCGCGGAGTCGGATGGTGTGGCGGACACTTCCGGTGGCGACACTGACGCATGCTTCGCCCTCGCCGCAGTGGGAAGACGTTTGCCAATCGGCGATGTGCATGTACTACACCTTTCCCAGGTTTTGCGCGATTTTGTGGATGAACGTCCGCGACTCTGCTTCCGCCAAGGCCACACCTTCGAGTTGGTTCAGAAGCATTCGATACCTGTGCAGTTGTGCTTCCGCGTCGATCAGCACCGGACCATGTGACTGATCCAGTTCAACCGTGTCGAGCTGCGGCACGGGACCGACTGCGTAAAAAACGGACTGGCCCGAGCCAGGGAACGCGCCGATGCTGAATGGGATGACCCTGATGGTGATGTGCTCGTGCTCACTCATATCCAGGACATGCCTGAGTTGGTCTCGGGCTATCTCTGGCCCGCCGAACATCATCCTCAAAGCAGCCTCATGAATGACGGCGGTCAAGGGTGTGGACTTGTCTCCGAACAGGATGACTTGTCGCTTGATGCGGTGCGAAACTCGATGCTCCACCTCATGAGGCGGAAGAGAAGGAACGACCTGCCGGAAGATCGTGCGGGCATGCTCTGGAGTCTGCAGCAATCCGGGAATGTGCATCGTGTAGGCGACCCGCAAGGCCACCGCGTGATGCTCCAACTCGGCAAGATCCAGCAGCCCGACGGGCAGAATCCCCCGGTATTCCTCCCACCAGTGCCGTCCCCGCTCACCGGTCATGCCCACCAGGGCGTTGATCAGCGCCTCATCCGTGCACGCGTAATTGCAGGCCAGTGTGCGGACGCGCTCCGCGCTCACTCCGTGGCGACCCGACTCGATGTTGCTGATCTGGGCTTGGTTGCCACCCAGCAGTCCGGCCGCGGCCGTCGCCGACATCCCCGCGCGTTCGCGGAGCTTCCGCAGTTCGGCGCCCAAGCGTTGCCGTCGGGCTGTAGGTGGGTTGTTCGGCGGCATCGTCCTCGCCTCTCTTGTACGCACAAAGCATCCTTGCTCCCCCCAAAGGGGTGAATCTGTAAGGGATGCAATGCAATCGATGTAAAGCATTCAATGAGAGGGCTACAGTGTGACACGCGACACACCGGCGTGGCCGTCGAATCCCGGAACGCCGAAGATGCCCAACTCCTCCTACGGACAGGAGATTGCCGTGGCAACCGTATCCCCGCAGAACTCCTCATCGGAGCCATCCGACTTTGGCAGAGCACTGTGCGACCTCGCTCTCGGACTCGCTCCCCGCCTTTTCGCCGTAGTGCGGGAGTACGACATGGACAACGGCGTCGCGGACGGTGAAGTCGCGGCCTGGGGCATGGCCTACGAGGACGGGGGTGCGGACGTCGTCGGGGTCGGCGGTCGACGTCGGTTCAGTCTCGGGTCGGCCGAGCGTGCGGTGTGGTGGTTCGGTCAGGAGCCCGGCGTCACGGCGCGATTGGTGTGGTTCGCCGAGGCGAGGGAGCCGACTTTCATCTGACGTGCGGAAACGCGCGCGGGCCGCACTGCCCCCCGTAGGGGCGGTGCGGCCCACGTCGTTGGTTGTCGTCAGGAGGCCTGCGTCCGCCGCAGCCCCTGCAAAAGCAGCTCGATCAAACGGCGCGGATCATAACGCGGATCGCTGTCGCGGCCGATGCAGAGATTGCCGATGCCGCGCATCAGCTCGTAGGGCCGCGTGCCCGGCCGAATTTCGTCGGCGTCGGCCGCCGCGTCGAGCAACTGCCCGCAGACGGGCACCAGGCGGTCCAGGAAATAGGTGTGCAGCGCCGCGAAGCCGCTGCTGTCCGACTGCATCGCGTTGGCGAGGCCGTGCTTGGTGACCAGGAAGTCGACGAAGAGGCCGACCCACTGGCGGAGTGCCGAGAACGGGGAGTCGGCGGCGGCCAGCAGGGTCGGGCCGGCCTCGGCGCAGGCCTCGACCTGGTGGCGGTAGACGGCGACGACAAGGTCCGCCCGGGTCGGGAAGTGGCGGTAGATCGTCCCCATCCCGACGCCCGCTTTGGCCGCGATCTCGCGGATGGGGGCATCGACGCCGGAGGTGACGAACACCTCGGCGGCGGCGGTGAGCAGCGTCTGCTGATTGCGCAATGCGTCGGCCCGTTTGCTGCGGGCCGGCGTCTCCCCGGGCTTGTCTGTGGTGGGCATCGCGCTCCCCTTTCAGCGGTCGTTGACAAAGCGGAACGCTGCTCCGTATGTTCTAAGCGGAACGTCGTTCCGGTTCCAGTCTAGTCGAACCGGGCGCTCTGGGCGTTCCTGCCCCTCACCTGCCGCCGACCGTATGAGTCCGGCGGCAGAGGCCATCGAAGGGAAACCCGCATGACGAACGAACCGACTCGCGCCGCCGATGCCTTCGGCTCACCCGCTCCGGTCCTCTCGGTCGCCCCGGTGGTGCTGCCGACTCCCGGCCGGGCCGTGGACCTGGAGGTGCGTGTCTCCGCGCCGGTGACCGGTACCGGGCTGCCGGTCATCCTCCTGTCGCACGGTCAGGGTTACTCGAACCACCTGTCCTCGCTGAACGGTTACGCCCCCCTCGTCAACCACTGGGCGGCGCACGGCTTCGTCGTGATCCAGCCCACCCACCTCAGCTCCGCGGCGCTGAACCTGGCTCCCGACACCCCCGGGGCGCCCATGTACTGGCGATCGCGGGCCGAGGACATGAAGCTCGTCCTCGACCGGCTCGACGAGATCGAGGCCGCCGTCCCGCAGCTCGCCGGGCGTGTGGACCACGGCAAGGTCGCCGTGGCCGGGCACTCGATGGGCGGGCACACCGCGAGCCTGCTGCTGGGCGCGCGGGTCGTCGATCCGCGGGACGGGACGGAAGTGGACCTCGCCGATCCCCGGATCAAGGCGGGCGTGCTGCTTGCCGCGCCCGGCAGCGGCGGCGATGCCCTCACAGAGGAGATGGCGGAAGTGCTGTCCTTCGTGTCCGGCACGGACTTCTCCACGATGACCACGCCCGCCCTCGTGGTCATCGGGGACAAGGACGACTCCGCCCACCTGACGGTGCGCGGCCCGGAGTGGCACGCCGATCCGTACTTCCACTCCACGGGGCCGAAGTCCCTGCTCACCCTGTTCGACGCGGAGCACGGGCTCGGCGGGGTCTCCGGATACGACGTGGCCGAGACCACGGACGAGAACCCCGCGCGGGTGTCCGTGATCCAGCGGCTCACCTCGGCCTACCTCCGTACCGCGCTGTCCCCCGGGGACCCGGCCTGGCAGACGGCGTGCGACGCGCTGGCCGCCGGACCCGACCCGCTCGGACGCGTCGAGTCCAGGTAAGCGGTACGGGCCGCGCCATCCGGCAGGACGGCGCGGCCCGTACCCCGTAAAGAAGCGGGTCAGCCCAGCAACTCCACCTCCGCCAGCGTCGCCGCCCCGCCCACCGGTACGAGCCGGTAACGGTCGTACGAGCCGGGCGAGCGGACGGTGAAGACGCGGGTCTGGTGGTCCCAGGTGAAGGACTCGTCGGCGCGGCGGTCCACGGCGCGCCATCGTTCGCCGTCCCGTGAGCCCTGGAGCACCCAGCCCGAGGGGGCCGAGGCCCGGTCCGCCGAGGTGAGGGTGTACTGCGCGACGCGGCGGGAACCGGGTGCCACCGGGAGATCGAGGGAGCCGAACGAGGCCGCCGTCGCCGACGTGTCGTCCAGCAGAGCCGAACCGCCCGGCACCGTCACGTCCGCACGCGGCGAGGGCACCTCGTCATCGGTGGTGATGGACGAAGGACCGGACTCCGGCCCCGTCCCCCAGGACGACGGCTTTGGCCCCATCGCGAGCTCCACCGTCCCGCCCCGCGCCAGCAACGCGTGCGGCAGCGCCGTGGAGTTCCACGCTTTTCCGTTCACCCGCACGCCCTGCACGTACACGTTCCGCTCACTGTTGCGCGGCGCGGAGATGACCAGATCGCGGCCGTTCTCCAGGTGCACGGTCGCCTTCGTGAAGAGCGGGGAGCCGATCGCGTACTCGGGGGAGCCCATCACCAGCGGGTAGAAACCGAGGGCGCTGAAGACGTACCAGGCGGACATCTCGCCGTTGTCCTCGTCGCCCGCGTAGCCCTGGCCGATCTCGCTGCCGAGGTAGAGGCGGGAGAGGACTTCGCGGACTTTCGCCTGCGTCTTAGAAGGCTGTCCCACCGCGTCATAGAGGTATGCGATGTGGTGGGCGGGCTGGTTGCTGTGGCCGTACATGCCCATGCGGACGTCGCGGGCCTCGGTCATCTCGTGGATGACGTTGTTGTAGGAGCCGGCGAACTCGCGGGAGCCGGTCTCCGGGGTGGAGAAGTACGCGTCCAGCTTCTTGGCCAGCGCGGACCGGCCGCCATAGAGGTTGGCGAGGCCCCGGGTGTCCTGGGGAGCGGGGAACGCGTAACTCCAGCCATTGGTCTCGGTGTAGTCGTGGCCCCAGACGCGGGGGTCGTAGGAGTCCGGTGGCAGCCGCCAGTGGCCGTTTTCGTCCTTGCCCTGGAAGAAACCGACACGGTCGTCGAAAAGATGGACGTACTGGCGGGCGCGGTTGAGGAAGTAGGCAGATTCCTCGCGGTAGCGCCGCTCGCCTGTTTTGTCGTACAGGGCGCGGCCCATGCGGGCGATGCCGAAGTCGTTGAGGTAGCCCTCCAGCGCCCAGGACAGGCCCTCGCGGGTGCGGGTGGAGGTGTAGCCGAGGAAGGGCGAGGTGTCCATTCCCTTGCGGCCGACGCCGGGGGAGGGCGGGGCGACGGTGGCGTTCTTGACGGCGGCGTCGTACGCGGCCTCGGCGTCGAAGTCGACTCCCTTGGCGTA
Source organism: Streptomyces sp. NPDC003077 (assembly GCF_040611095.1). Taxonomy (NCBI): domain Bacteria; kingdom Bacillati; phylum Actinomycetota; class Actinomycetes; order Kitasatosporales; family Streptomycetaceae; genus Streptomyces; species Streptomyces sp. NPDC003077. The sequence continues at coordinate 21,419 of NZ_JBEXNM010000083.1, forward strand.
CGCGTCGGCGAAGGCCACGTCGGAACTCGTCCCCGTCATCAGGTCCGCGTAGCCGGGGGAGGACCAGCGGGAGACCCAGCCGCCGTCCTTGTACTGCTGCACGAAGCCGTCCACCAGCTCGCCCGCCCGCCCGGGGCTGAGCAGGGAGTAGGCGGGCCAGGTGGTGCGGTAGGTGTCCCAGAAGCCGTTGTTGACGTAGACCTGGCCGTCGACGATCTTCGCGCCCGTGCGGGTGGGGGTGTCCGGGCCGGTGGGCGGGGAGAACGGGCTGGCGTAGCGGGTGCGGGAACCGACGCGCTCCGATCCGGAGTTGGGGTACAGGAACAGCCGGTAGAGGCTGGAGTAGAGGGTGGTGCGCTGGTCGTGGGTGGCGCCCTCGACCTCGATACGGCCGAGGAGGTCGTCCCACTGCGCCCGCGCGCGGGCCTTGATCCGTTCGAACGGCGTGCCGGGCGGGATCTCGCGGTGGAGGTTGGCCCGGGCCTGGTCGGTGCCGATGAGGGAGGTGGCCAGGCGCAGGGTGACGGTGCGGTCGGCGCCGGGGTCCACGCGCAGGTAGCCGGTGACGTCCGGGCCCCCGCCCCCGGGGAGCTTGCCGGAGGCGGTCACCGGGGCGTCGATCTCGCCGTAGACGAAGAGGCGGGTGGCTCCGACGGAGAGGTTGCTGCGGACGTCGGAGTAGCCGGTGACGATGCCCCGTGCGGGGTCGAGGGTCAGGCCGCCCTTGTTGTCGACGTTGTCGAAGATCAGGTTGGCGTCGCGGCCGGGGAAGGTGAAACGGAACAGGGCCGCGTGGTCGGTGGGGGCGATCTCCGTCTTGAGACCGTTGTCGAAGGTGACGCCGTAGTGGTGCGGGCGGGCGGTCTCGTTGGCGTGGTGGAAGGGGAGGGCGCGGGCGGTGCGGCGCGCGTCCGGGGTGCCGGCGGCGGTGGACGGCATGACCTGGAAGGTTTGGCGGTCGCCCATCCAGGGGCTCGGTTCGTGGCTGGCGCCGAACGCCTGGAGGGTGGGGAGGTTGTCCGCATTGTTGCGGCGCGCGTACTCGTACAGCCAGTCCGTGGAGCCCGCGTTGGTGATCGGTGTCCAGAAGGTGAAGCCGTGCGGGACGGCGGTGGCGGGGAAGGTGTTGCCGCGCGAGAAACTGCCACTGGAGTGGCTGCCACGGGTGGTGACGGCGTAGTCGGAGAGGTGGGGGAGGGGGCGGTCTGGCAGTTTCGGGCCGATGGTGATGTCGTCGATCCAGCCACGGAAGACGGCCGTGTTCTTCGGGCGGGCGGGGGCGTCGTAGGCGATGAGGACGCGGTCGATGACGCGGCCGGCCGCGACGGCGCCGATCCGGGATTCCTTGCGGTTCCACTGGTTGACGTACAGCGTCTTGGAGGCCGCCTGGCCGCGCGGGGTCAACGGGGCGCCGTGGTGGTCGGTGGCGGTCAGCTCGCTGAGGTAGCTGCCGTCGGTGAAGGCCAGGTCGACGGAGACGTGGGTGGCGGGGTAGCCGAGGTCGGTGGTGGTCATCTCCGGGAAGACCGCGTAGGAGAGGGACGTGGCCGCGGTGACCGGGAGGTCGACGTCGAAGACCTTGTTGTACGCGTGGGCGGGGCCGGTCGCGTTGTGGGTGCCCGCGTAGCGCAGGGCGTGGCGGCCGGAGAAGCCCGCGTTCGCCCTGGCGGTGGGGGAGGCGGCGGGTCCGGTGCCGGGGCGGGTGGTCATGCCGGGGCCGGTGCCGGTCTCGGGGGTGACGCCGGCGGCCTTGGGGGTGCCGTCGGGGGCGGTCTCGGCGGTGTCGGTCCAGTCGGGGGCGGGGTCGCCGGGTTCGAAGGACGAGGCGAACCGGCCCTCGGGGGACGGGGGCGGTGCCGCGAGCGAGGGGGCGGGCGCCGAGAGAGCGAGCAGGGCGGCGACCGCGACCGCGAGGGGGCGGGCGGTGCTGCCGGGGAACGGTCTGTGCCGGTGTCTGAGCCGCACGCGGGCCTGACCTCTCCACGAAGGGTGACATCGTTGTCAGTGGCGTGGTGCAGAGATTAGTAAGGTGCGTGGGCCCTTTGGTGTCAAGGGGACGAGTGGGTGTGCGCTATTCAGGCCGTAGGCCGAATCGCCGCATGTCGACGAGGTCTCAACTCGGGAAAGATGGCCGGTCAACTCTGTGAAGATCTTGCTCAGTTGACGGAAAGTGGACTATACCTGTCGGCGTCCGAACGGCCGTCCGACAAGGCCGTGGACCCGGGCGACCCGGGGCAGGAGTCCCGCGCTTCTCCGTCGTACCCGGTGCACATCCCGTACAACTCAGCTTCAACTGACCTGCGGTGCCGGGGTGGCTCCGGTACACCGCCTGAGTCCTGGAGAAGGCGAGGACTTGAGCATGGGATCCACCTCGGAATTCAATCGGCGCGACCTGATCAAAAGGGCGGCGGCGCTGGGCATCGTCGCGGTACCCGCGATGAGCGTGCTGTCGGCTTGCGCGAGCGGCGGGGACGACGGCGGCGGCGACAAAGTGAGCAAGGGCCAGAAATCGGCCAAGAACCCGCTCGCGGTCAATGACAGCGCGGCGCTGGACGTCGTCATCTTCGACGGTGGATTCGGCGACAAGTACGCCAAGGACGCCGCGGCGCAATACGTCAAGGCCTTCCCCAAGACGCAGGGCAAGGTCAAAATCACCTCGACCCAGAAGATCCAGTCCACCCTCCAGCCGCGCTTCAACGGCGGCAACCCCCCGGACCTCGTGGACAACTCCGGCGCCGAGCAGATGGACTTCGGCACGCTCGTTTCCAAGGACCAGCTCGCCGACCTCAACCCGCTGCTCGACGCCCCCTCGATCGACGACCCGAAGAAGAAGGTGCGCGACACCCTCCGCCCCGGCGTGGTGGAAATGGGGCAGTTCGGCGGCAAGGAGACCTGGATCCTCTATTACGCCTACACGGTGTACGGCGTCTGGTACTCCAAGAGCAATCTCCAAAAGCTCGACGCGGAATACCCCGAGACCTGGGACGAGATGCTCGCGCTGTGCGAGAAGGCGAAGAAGAAGGGCATCGCCGGCTGGACGTACCCCGGCAAGTACCCGTACTACCTGCCGTTCAGCCTCTACCCGTTCATCGCCAAGATCGGCGGCGAAGAGGTGCTGCGCCGGATCGACAACCTGGAACCGAACGCGTGGAAGGACCCGGCGGTGAAGGCCGCCTTCGACGCGTACTACGAGCTGTACAAGAGGGGCTACGTCCTCAAGGGCTCGCCGGGCCTGGACCACCTCCAGTCCCAGAAGGCGTGGGCCGAGGGCAAGGCGCTGTTCATCCCCAACGGCTCCTGGGTGGAGAACGAGTCCGCCACGCAGATCAAGAAGAACCCGAACTTCCAGCTCGCGGTTGGCGCCCCCTCCAGCCTCTCGGCCTCGGACAAGATGCCCTTCGGCACGATCTGGGCCTCCGGCGGCGAGCCCTACATCGTCCCCCGGCAGGCGAAGAACCCCGAGGGCGGCATGGAGATGCTGCGGATCATGCTCGGCGAGAAGTCCTCGCAGAACTTCATCAAGCAGGTCTCCTCCCTCACCTCGCTCAACGGCGGCACGACGGGCCTGACCCTGCCGCCGGGGCTGGACTCCGCCCAGCAGGCGCTGGAAAAGGCCGGGAAGAACATCGTCAACCCGCGCCTCCAGGACTGGTACGTCGCCCTCCAGAAAGAAAAGATCGGCGTCGGCGCGCTGGGCGAGATGATGGCGGGCCGGCTGACGCCCGACGAGGCCATCAAGAAGATCCAGAAATACGCGGACGACACTCGCGACGACTCCAGCGTCAAGAAGTACAAGCGCTGACCGAGGACCGGAACGCCGACGAAGGGCCGGGCGCGCGCCGGCCGGGACGGAAAGGAGCGTTCCGGTCTCCGCCACCGGCGGTGACCGGGATATCCGGCTCCTCTCCGATGTCCCGGGAATCGGTGCCCGCCCCCGGTTCCTGCGTACGGCGACGGTACCTTCCGCGGGTCAGAGAACGGATCGGTAGTCATGCAACACGGTAAATACCGTTTCATCGTGGGTTTCCTGGTCCTCCCGCTGGCGATTTACGCGATCTTCGTGATCTCGCCGTTCGTCCAGGCGATCTACTACTCCTTCACGGACTGGACCGGTCTGAGCCCGAACCTCAAAATGGTCGGCTTCGACAACTACGTCCGGCTTTTCAAGGACGACATCTTCTGGGCCGCCGTGGGCAACAGCGTGCTGCTGCTGCTCCTCCTGCCGGTGGTGACGCTCTCGCTCGGGCTGTTCTTCGCGTTCATGCTCAATGTCGGCGGCCGGCGCAGAAAGCGGGCGGTCATCGGCGGCGTCCGCGGTTCGGGCGCATACAAGATCCTGTATTTCTTCCCGCAGGTGCTGTCCATTCCGATCGTCGCGCTGCTCTTCCAATTCGCGTACAACCCGGAGAGCGGCGCGCTGAACGCCTTTTTCCAGGCCATCGGACTGGACAACGTGCAGCCGAACTGGCTGGGCGACCCGCAACTCGCGTTGTGGTGCGTCATGGGCGCAATGGTCTGGGCCAATGTGGGTTTCTATGTCGTGCTCTTCTCCGCCGGCATGAGTTCCATACCGAAGGACTTCTACGAAGCCGCGCTGCTGGACGGCGCCAACCGCTTCAACACGTTCTTCCGGATCACCCTGCCGCTGCTCTGGGACACCGTGCAGACCGGCTGGATCTACATGGGCATCCTGGCCCTGGACGTGTCCGCCTTCGCGTTCGTGCAGATCATGAGCGTCGGGCCGGGCGGACCCGACTACTCCACCGAGGTCCTGCCGCTGTACGTCTACCAGAAGACCTTCCGCGACGGTCAGGCCGGATACGCCACCGCCATCGGCGTCTCCCTGCTGATCGTGACCCTCATCTTCGCGGCCGTGGTCATGCGGCTGGGCCGGCGCGAGCGACTGGAGTTCTGAATGACCGCGCAGATCAACCCCTCGGAACTCCCGGGCGTGACGAAGGGCGGCGCACCGGCCGCCCCCGCACCCGGCGGGAAGCCCGGGGGCGGAACTCCGGCAGGCGGCGGCGAGGGCCGCGTCCTGAACGTCTTCTCCCACGGCGTCCTGGTCATCTGGGGGCTGCTCGTCACCATGCCGCTGCTGTGGGCGGTGGTGAGCTCCTTCAAGGACGACGGCGAGATCTTCGGATCACCGTGGGGCCTGCCCTCGGTGCTGCACTTCGAGAACTGGGCCCGCGCCTGGGACAAGGCCAACATGGGCCAGTACTTCGCGAACTCGCTGATCGTGGTGGGCGGGTCGCTGATCGGCACCATGCTGCTCGGGTCGATGGCGGCCTACGTGCTGGCCCGCTTCGAGTTCCGGGGCAACCGCTTCATCTACTTCCTGTTCGTCGGCGGCATGGGCTTCCCGATCATCCTGGCGCTGGTCCCGCTCTTCTTCGTCATGAAGAACATGGCGCTGCTGGACACCTACCACGGGCTGATCCTCGTCTACATCGCCTACTCTCTGCCCTTCACGGTGTTCTTCCTGAGCGGCTTCTTCCGGACCCTGCCGACGTCGGTGGCCGAGGCCGCCCTCATCGACGGGGCCTCCCACACCCGGACGTTCTTCCAGGTCATGCTGCCGATGGCCAAGCCCGGGCTGATCAGCGTCGGCATCTTCAACTTCCTGGGCCAGTGGAACCAGTACCTGCTGCCCACGGTGCTCAACGTCGGCGACCCCGACCGCAAGATGCTGACCCAGGGCCTGGTCGCCCTCGCGGTCAGCCAGGGGTACAAGGGCGACTGGTCGGGCCTGTTCGCCGGCCTGACGATCGCCATGCTGCCCGTCCTGGGCGCGTACATCATCTTCCAGCGGCAGGTGGTGGCGGGGCTGACGGCGGGGGCGTTGAAGTGAGCGCGGCGGCGGGCGGTGAGGCGGGCGCGGCGGTGGTGTGACGTCGCCGCTCGCGCGGGTTCTGGGGCCGCCCTTCGGTACGGGCCGGGGGCGGCCCGTTCGCGGTGGGGGCGTCCGTCGTCGTTCGGGTTGGCGGCGGGTGGCGGCCCTGTCGACGTTGTTCGGCTTCGGGGTGGGGGCGTCCGTCGTCGTTCGGCCTGGTGGTGGGTGGCGGCTCCCTCGTCGTCCGGTTCCGGGGCCGTTCGGCTCGCGCCGCGGGTGGCGGCAGCCTCGTGGCCGTTCGGAGCCGCGGGGGGCGGCGGCTGGCCCGCCCGCGGCCCGGGCCCCGAACCCGGCCGTAGCAGGACTTGACGAGATACGACCCGGGCGGCTCAGCTTAGATTCACATGTTGGAGACAGTGGCCGGGCCTCAGTGAAGCGGTCCGGCCCCGGCGGCCGGCCGTCGTGCCGGGCGCCCTAGGTGGGAGTGGATGAGTCCATGGAGACTCCGGGGTCGCAGTCCTCGCTGCACCGGGCCAATCTGGAGCGGGTCGTGCGTGCCGTGCGCATGGCGGGTTCGCTCACCCAGGCGGAGATCGCCCGGACCACGGGGCTGTCCGCCGCGACGGTCTCCAACATCGTCCGGGAGCTGAAGGAGAGCGGCACCGTCGAGGTCACCCCCACCTCGGCCGGGGGCCGCCGGGCCCGCAGCGTCTCGCTGTCCGGGGACGCCGGCATCGTCGTCGGCGTCGATTTCGGCCACTCCCACCTGCGGGTCGCGGTCGGCAACCTCGCGCACCAGGTGCTCGCCGAGGAGACCGAGCCGATCGACGTGGACGCCTCCGCCGCCGAAGGGTTCGACCGGGCCGAGCACCTGGTCAACCAGCTGGTCGCGGCGACCGGCATCGGCCCGGACAAGGTCATCGGCGTGGGCCTGGGCGTCCCCGGCCCCATCGACGTGGAGTCCGGCACGCTCGGCTCCACCGCGATCCTGCCGGGCTGGAGCGGCACCAACCCGCGCCGGGAGCTCTCCGAGCGGCTGGGCGTCCCGGTGTACGTGGACAACGACGCCAACCTGGGCGCGCTGGGCGAGCTGGTGTGGGGCGCCGGGCGGGGCGCCGCCGACCTCGCGTACATCAAGGTCGCCAGCGGCGTCGGCGCCGGGCTGGTGATCAGCGGCCGGATCTACCGGGGCCCGGGCGGCACGGCCGGGGAGATCGGGCACATCACGCTCGACGAGTCCGGGCCGGTGTGCCGCTGCGGCAACCGCGGCTGCCTGGAGACGTTCACCGCGGCCCGCTACGTGCTGCCGCTCCTCCAGCCGAGCCACGGCCCGGACCTGACCATGGCGAAGGTCGTGCGGCTGGCCCGGGACGGCGACCCGGGGTGCCGCCGGGTGATCGCCGATGTGGGGCGGCACATCGGCAGCGGGGTGGCCAACCTGTGCAACCTGCTCAACCCGAGCCGGGTGGTGCTCGGCGGTGACCTGGCCGAGGCCGGTGAACTGGTGCTGGCGCCCATAAGGGAGTCCGTGTCGCGGTACGCGATCCCCAGCGCGGCGCGGCAGCTCGCGATCGTGCCGGGCACGCTGGGCGGCCGGGCGGAGGTGCTGGGCGCGCTGGCGCTGGTGCTGAGCGAGATGGGGGATTCCACGCTGCTGGAGGGCGCGCTGACGGCGGAGGCGCCGGCGTTGGCGTGAGGGGGGAGGGGGGCGAGCGGGTTCTGCCGGCGGCTGCGTCGGCGTTCCGGTGGGGGTCCGCATACGGCCGGTCGGAGCCGGGGCGCGGGATGTGTCCGTCGCGGCCACGGTGAGCGGTGTGCCCCGGGCGCGGGCGGCAGTGGGGCGCGTCCGTGGTGGCAGGAAGCGGTGGTCGTGATGGCAGGAAGCGTCCGTGGTGGCAGGAAGCGGCGGTCATGGTGGCAGGAAGCGTCCGTCGCGGCAGAACGCGGTGGTCGTGGCATGGAGTGCCCGTCGTGGCGGGAAGCGTCCGCCGTGGCAGAAAGTGGTGATCGTGGCAGGAAGTGGTGCCTGTCGCCGTCACCGCCGCACGGGAACTGCCGGCAGCGCGTGAAGGGCGGCGCCCAGGGCGCGAGAACCGCACCCTGAGTTCACCTGGCTAACACATGGCATCGTTGTCATCTCGTTAAGTATTTACTGCTTGACCCTGTGCAAGGCGCCGAGTTGACTTCCAGCCACCTCGGCCGCAACGACGCGGCCTCGTCAGGGAGGTTCGGAGTGAACACGCACCTGCGTCGTGCTGCCGTGACCGTGGCCGCCGTCTCGATGGCGGCCGGACTCGCCGCCTGTGGTTCCGCGAAGGAAGCCGGCGGTGACGGCGGTGGCAAGAAGGACACGAAGGGGCCGCTGACCATCGGCCTGCTCCTGCCGGAGAACCAGACCGCGCGCTACGAGCGCTTCGACAAACCGCTGATCGAGAAGAAGGTCCGCGAGCTGGCGGGCCAGGACACCGAGATCCTGTACGAGAACGCCAAGCAGGACCCCTCCGTCCAGCAGCAGCAGGTCGACACGCTGATCACCAAGAAGGTCGACGTGCTGATCCTGGACGCGGTGGACGCCAAGTCCATAGCCGCCTCGGTCAAGAAGGCCGACAGCAAGGGCATCCCCGTCGTCGCCTACGACCGGCTGGCCGAGGGGCCGATCAAGGCCTACACCTCCGTCGACAACGAGCGGGTCGGCAGGATCCAGGGCGAGTCGCTGCTGAAGGAACTCGGCGCGAACGCGGCGAAGGGCCAGATCGTCATGATGAACGGGTCGATCACCGACCCGAACGCCAAGATGTACAAGGACGGCGCCCACTCCGTGCTCGACGGCAAGGTGAAGATCGGCCGCGAGTACGACACCAAGGAGTGGAAGCCGGAGAACGCCAACGAGAACATGAAGGGCGCCATCTCCTCGCTCGGCAAGGACCAGATCGTCGGCGTCTACTCCGCCAACGACGGCATGGCCGGCGGCATCATCACCGCCCTCAAGAGCGCCGGATTCACCAAGCTGCCGCCGGTCACCGGCCAGGACGCGGAGCTCTCCGCCGTGCAGCGCATCCTGAACGGCGAGCAGTTCATGAGCGTCTACAAGCCGTACCAGCCCGAGGCCGACGCCGCCGCCGAGATGGCGGTCGCCCTGGCTCGGGGCAAGTCGCTCGACGGCATCGCCAAGACCACCGTGGACAGCGCCACCACCAAGAAGGTGCCCGCGATCATCGTCACGCCCTTCGCGCTGACGAAGGCCGACATCGGCAAGTACGTCGGCCAGGAGGGCTTCTTCACCAAGGACGAGATCTGCACCGCGAAGTTCGCTGCGGCGTGCGAGAAGGCCGGGCTGAAGTAGGCCCCCGGTGCCGGTGAGGGCGGGCCCGCCCATGGGCCGGATCGCGGCCCGCCTTCCGGTCCCGGAGGCGACCGTCCCGATGCCTGCGTCCCTCCGACGACGTCGAACGGCTTCCACCTTCCGTACACGTGAGGGCCCGCTTCCGTACGAACCGGGAACGTCCCGCCCTCCGAACGAAACCGGCCCACAGGGCCCCGGGCGCCCCACATCCAGAACGGCCATTCCGCGTGCGGGAACAGCCTTCCGCGTACGTACGGAAACAGCCACCCGCGTGCGGGAACAGCCACCCGCGTGCGGGAACAGCCATCCACGTACATACGGAAACAGCCACCCGCGTACGGAACAGCCGCCCGCGTGCGGGAACAGCCACCCGCCCGCCCCCGCAATCACCACCCCGCCCTCCGCAAGCAATCCCACCGGTCCCCTCCCCTCAGCCGGGACCGGTCCCCCCGCACCCCCGACCGGCGCAGTCGCCCGTCCGGGTCCCGGCCGCCCCGCCGCGTCCGGACCGGCGGTCCGCCGGGTCGGGCGGCGAAGGAGATGATGAAGGTGTCCGCTCCGCCCGTGCTGGCGTTGCGCTCGGTCTCCAAGAGGTTCGGCGCCGTCCAGGCGCTCACCGATGTCGAACTGGAGATCCATTCCGGTGAGGTCGTCGCCCTGGTCGGCGACAACGGAGCCGGTAAGTCCACCCTGGTCAAGGCCATCGCCGGGGTCGGCCCGGCGGACGCCGGGACCATCGAGTGGCAGGGGCGCCCGGTCATCGTCGACCGCCCCCACACCGCCCAGGAACTGGGCATCGCGACCGTCTACCAGGACCTCGCGCTGTGCGACAACCTCGACGTCGTCGGCAACCTCTTCCTCGGCCGGGAGATCGTCCGGGGCGGCGTCCTGGACGAGGTCGAGATGGAGCGCCGCGCCCGCGAGCTGCTGGCCACCCTCTCGATCCGCATCCCGAGCGTGCGCATCCCCGTCGCCTCGCTCTCCGGCGGCCAGCGGCAGACCGTCGCCATCGCCCGCTCGCTGCTCGGCGAGCCGAAGGTCGTCATCCTCGACGAGCCCACCGCGGCGCTCGGCGTCGAGCAGACGGCGCAGGTCCTCGACCTCGTGGAGCGGCTGCGCGAGCGCGGCCTCGGCGTCGTCCTCATCAGCCACAACATGGCCGACGTCAAGGCCGTCGCGGATCGGGTCGCGGTGCTCCGCCTCGGCCGCAACAACGGCACGTTCGATGTGAAGACCACGTCCCAGGAAGAGATCGTCTCCGCCATCACCGGCGCCACGGACAACGCCGTGACCCGCCGAAAGGCGCGCTCCGCGGAGGGCCGGCAGAAATGACCACCGACTTCCCGAAGTCCGGGCCCGGCGACGAGCCGGTCCGCACCCTCGCGAACACCGCCCCCGCCGCCGAGGGCGCCATCACCGCCGTGGACCCGCGGCTGCTCGTCCGCCAGCGGGGTTTCAAGGGCTACCTGGAGGAGTTCCGGCGCCGGACCCGCAGCGGCGAACTGGGCTCGCTGCCCGTCGTCGTCGGCCTCATCGTCATCGCGCTGGTCTTCCAGCTCCAGGACTCCGCCTTCCTGGGGGCGGAGAACCTCTCCAACCTCTTCGTCAACAGCTCCGGCACCGGCCTGATCGCGGTCGGCGTCGTCTTCGTCCTCATCCTGGGCGAGATCGACCTGTCCGTGGGCTCGGTCAGCGGCCTGGCCGCCGCAGTCTTCGCCGTCCTGAACATCAGCAATGGGATGCCGGAGTGGCCGGCGCTGATCCTGGCCGTGCTGACCGGCACCGCCATCGGCGCCGTGCACGGCTTCTTCTTCGCCCGCGTCGGCGTCCCCGCCTTCGTCGTCACCCTGGCGGGCCTGCTGGGCTGGAACGGCCTGATGCTCCAGGTGCTGGGCTCCAACGGCACCATCAACCTCGACGACGACGGCCTGGTGGCCCAGCTCACCAACTACTACTTCACCGACATCGCGGCGGCCTACGGGCTGGCCACCGTCGCCGTGCTGGCGTTTTTCGGCCTTTCCCTGCTGGACGCGCGGCGCCGGGAGGCCGCGGGGGTGCCCAGCCGCCCGGTCAGCGAGATCGTGCTGCGCACGGTCGTGCTGGCGGTGCCCGCCTATGTGGTGGCCTGGCTGCTCAACCAGTACAAGGGGCTGCCGCTGGCCGTGGTGATCTTCCTCGGGGTGGTGGTCCTCCTGGACTTCGTGCTGCGCCGCACCGCCTACGGGCGCAAGGTCTTCGCCCTCGGCGGCAGCGTCGAGGCGGCGAGCCGCGCGGGCATCAACGTGCCGCTCATCCGCATATCGGTCTTCGCGCTGGCCGGCACGATGGCCGCGCTCGGCGGCATGTTCCTCGCCTCCCAGATCAACGCCGCCAACCAGTCCTCCGGCGCCGGCAGCCTCCTGATGAACGCCATCGCCGCCGCCGTCATCGGCGGCACGAGCCTGTTCGGCGGACGCGGCAAGACCTGGTCGGCCCTGCTGGGCGTCCTGGTGATCCAGTCCATCGCCTCCGGCATGGCGCTGCTCGGGATCGCCTCCGCCGTCCAGTACATGATCACGGGCGCGGTGCTGCTGGCCGCCGTGGTGATCGACTCGGTGTCCCGGCGGACGCAGAAGACGGCGGGGCGGGCGTAGGGGCGGCTCGCGGAGACGGCGAGGCGGGCCCGCGCCCGGAGCTGCCGCGGTGCGGCCCGGACCTGGGGCTGCCGCCGTCCGGCCCGTGCCCGGGGCTGCTGCCGTCCGGCCCGGACCCGGGGCCGCCACCGTCCGTACGGCCCACGCACCGCTCGGTC
>NZ_JBEXNM010000084.1:0-33171 GCF_040611095.1 Streptomyces sp. NPDC003077
GCCGGGGCCGCGCCGCCGGGGCCGCGCCGCCGGGGCCGCGCCGCCGGGGCCGCCTGCGAACCCGTCGTGAAAACGCCCAAGCACGATACTTCGGGTCGCGAGCCGGTGAATTCATCCCGCAAAGGCTCGTGAATTAAAGGGAATTCCAGCATTTCCCAGTCGGCCTTTATGATGGACGCGCCCGTTGTCAGAGCTATATTTGAATCGTTCCCGGGAAGCGGGAAATAGGAAAGCGCTTAACCTCGTGCGAGAATTCCGCGTTCGGGAGAAGTGCGGCCAAAACCAGGAGGAAAGCCCGCAATGAGCAATTGGTCAGATGACAACGCCCGCGTCATTCCCCGAATTCCCCGCCCGCGTCGGCCCCTGGAGTCCGCACCCCGCCCGCCCCGGCCGATCATCCCCCGCCCGGCCCCGCCCGCCGAGAAGTAACCCCGCACCCCCACGCACAGGAGCCACACCATGACTACGCCGCCCCCGCCCGGACCCGCCACCCCTACCGCCTCCAGCACCAAAGCGCGCCCCGGAGAACTCCGTGCCCGGATCGCCGGAATCCTCGCCGCGCAGCCCGGCGGGCAATTCTCGGTGACCGAACTGGCCAACCAGGTGGGGCATTCGGGCGGCGCGGTCGGCAACGCCTGCGAAACGCTGGTTGCCCGGGGCGAGGCCGACCGGACCTGCACCCAGCCCCGGAAATACCAGGCGACCGCCGCCACGCCCGCTGCCGCCCGCCGTGCCGCAGCCACGCCGCCCGGCCAGGGCCGCCCGGCCCCGGTCCCAACCGGGCCAGCGTCTACTCCGCCAACGGCTTCGGCCTCCCCTCCGGCGCCCCCAACGCCCAACGGGAAACCGAAGCCGATCGTCCGGCCCAACGGGCAGCGCTACCACCCGCGAGCCCTCGCCAACCTGCCCGACGTCGAGGCGCTGTGGCGGCTGCGCCAGGCGAACGTCCCGGTCCTCCTCTACGGCCCGCCGGGAACCGGGAAGACCTCGCTGATCGAGGCGGCGTTCGGCGACCTGATTACGGTGGCCGGGGACGGTGACACCACGGTCGGGGACCTGATCGGCGAGTACACCCAAAACGAGCAAGGCGGCTATGAGTTCGTCTACGGCCCCCTGGTCATCGCCATGCAGGAAGGCCGGGCTCTACTCCTGGACGACGCAACCCTGATCTCCCCGAAGGTGCTGGCAGCCCTCTACCCGGCGATGGACGGACGGCGGCAGATCCAGGTCAAGGCCCACAAAGGCGAAACCATCACCGCCAGCGACGGGTTCTACGTGGTCGCCGGACACAACCCGGGCGTGCACGGGGCCGTCCTCACCGAGGCCCTTGCCAGCCGGTTCAGCGTACAGATCCAGGTCGGCTCCGACTACGACCTCGCCACCGCCCTGAAGATCCACCGCACGGCGGTCCGCATTGCCCGCCATATCGCCGCCCGCCAGGAAGCAGGCGAACTCGGCTGGGCCCCGCAACTGCGGGAACTGATCGCCTTCCAGAAGATCACCGACGTCCTCGGGCCCGACGCCGCCTTCGCCAACCTCGTCGGCATCGCCCCCCTCGAAGACCGCGACACGGTCGCCGAGATCGTCACCAAGGCCACCGGCCGCCCCGCCACCGCCCTGGCCCTCGGCCGCCAACTCTGACCCCCACCCCGCAGCCCCGCCCCCGCCGCCCCACGAAAGCGAACCCCGCCATGCCCGCACCCGCCCACATCCACCACGCCCCGCCGCCCCCCACCGAAGCAGAACTGGCCACCGCCCGCTGGGAGGACGATGGCGGACCGGTCATCGAACCCCGCACCACCCCGGACACCCGGCAGTGGCTGCGCATCGCCGCCGCCCTGGCCAACCGGCTCCCTGGCCTCACCGGACGCGAAGACCTGATTGTGAGTTGCGAGCACGGCACCCGCTCCGGCGCCCCCGCCGCCTTCTACCCGGCACTGTGCGAGATCGAGATCGACACGGCCCTCTTCGCCCCGCACCCGCCTCCCACCATCCACCCGGACCGGGTCGGCGACGAGGGACGCTACCCGGTGGCCTGGGGCGTCCTGGTCCATGAGGCCGCCCACGCCGTCCACAGCACCTGGATCGCCCCACCACCCCTACAAGCGACCGCCGTCGGGCGGGCGGCGGCGATGCTGGAGGAACCCCGCATCGAAGGTGCCCACATCGCCCGCCGCCCCGCCGACCGCCGATTCCTGCGCGCCAGTGCCACCACCCTTGTCATGCCGGACTTCGCAGCACAGGGCCTCGCCGACCGCTGGGAGGCCGCCTTCGCCGCCGGACTCGTCCTCGCCCGCCGGGACGCCGGAATCCTCACCCCCGACGAAACCGAACCGGTGGAAACCGCCGTCACCACCATCCTCGGTCCCGACCTGCTCAACACCCTCGCCGCCATCTGGCGCGCCGCCCTGACGACCGCCGACGGGGACGGGCAGGCCATGCTGGTGCACGCCCGTGCCTGGTGCGATGCCCTGGGCGCCGAGCCCGAGCAGCCCGAACCCGAGCCCGCGCCCGGCAGCGGCCACCAGGGCGACCTCGCCAAGGCGATCGGCGAAGTGGCCACCAACGTCACCGCCAATGAGGCCGTCCAGGCGGCGATCGACGCCGCCCGCTCCGCCCGCACACAGGCGAAAGCCGCCCAGGCCGCGTGGGAGCGAGAAGCCCGCCAACTCGCGGAAAAGGTCTTCGGGCCCGGGCAGCGCCCCTTCACCCCACGCAAAACCACCCGCGCCTCACGCACCCGATCACCGATCACCGGTACCCGCCCACCGTCCCCAGCCGAAAAGTCCGCTGCCGGTCACCTGGCCAGGGCACTGCGCGCCGCCGCCTACCGCGAGCGCACCGCGACCGTCACCACCTCGGCCGCCCCGCCCGGACGCCTGAACATGCGCGGCGCGCTGGCCCGCGACGCCCAAAAGGCCGCAGGCACCACCCCCACCGCCCAACCCTGGGTCCACGTGCACCGCCGCAACATCCCCAGCCCACCGCTGCGCGTCGGCATCGCCGTCGACATCTCCGGGTCCATGCACGAAGCGACCGCACCGATCGCCTCGGCGGCCTGGATCGTCGCCAAAGCCGCCGCCCTCACCGACCCCGACTCCAAGACCGCCACCGTCGCCTACTGCTCCTCCCTGACCGCTCTCACCGCCCCCGGCCGCACTCCCCACCAGGTCACCGAGTTCACGGCCAGCGGATGCGGCCACTGCCTTGCCGAAGCCACCGACGCCCTGACCGCCGGACTCGGCCTGACCAACCCCGGGGCGGGCCGCCTCCTGGTGATCGCCTCCGACGGCCACTACCTCCCCGACGAAGCAGCCGAAGCCGCGAGCCGCATCAAAGCCCTCAACGCCGCAGGCTGCGCGGTCCTCTGGCTCGCCTTCGCACCTGACCCCCGGCCACTGCACGGCGCGACGCCCCTGGTCCTCGCCGACCCGGCCCGCGCCGTCACCGCGATCGCCAAGGCCGCCACCTCCGCGATCACGAACGCCCGCTGACCCCTCCGCCTGGTGCCGTACCCACCTTCGACATCGGGCTCCGCACTCCCTGATGCCTTTCCCGTGGCATCAGCCGGAACCCGACACAGCCTCCAGGGCGCCCCCGCACCACACACAGACCGTTATCCCAGCGGACACACCGACACAGCCGGACCAGGCCCGCTGCCGCCCCGAACCCACCCTGGCCCCTACGCCCGCCAGGGCACCCACCGAATCGAGGAGAAACCGTGAAAGCACCGACGGTGGCCATCTACCGCACACTCATCGGCCAGGCGCTCCACCGCGCCGGAACTGTCCTCGACAACGCCCCCGCCGTACGCCAGGAACTGCCCGAGCTTCTGGCCACGGCCATCGAGACCACCTGGAAGGAGAGCCACACCAACCCGGTCCCGTACGCAGTGCGGGAGTGGCTGGTCGCCGAAGCCGCCTGGCACCTGTGCGTGGCCGCCAAAGCGCTCCCAGCCGGACTGACCGATCCGGAACTCGGCGTCCTGCTTGCGCGGGTAGAGCGCCGCCCGCACCGCACACAGGCCCGCCTACTGCGTGCGGCCGGCCAGAGCCTGACCGTGCCCCTGACCCGGGCAGGTGTGTCAACGAATCACAGCGAAGCGGAGGCCGCGTTTGCGGAGCGGGCGGTCACCTATGCCGCCAGACGCGAAGTGAGCGGTCGCGCTTGTACATGTTCGTGTAGCAGCGGCGGCTACTGCGGAGGCTGCGGACACGCAGGATGCGGCGGACGCCGCTGACGATGCTCGCCTCCTGGCGCCCGCCCTTGTCGTAGCACCTTCCGAGGTAAGCAGGAAGTGCGGGCGCCGGGGACATCGCACAAGTTAATACCAGTGTGTGAGGGCCCGGGAGCTGTACCAGCTCCAGCTTGTAGCCGATGAGGAGGCGATGCACAGCATCAGACCGACCCGGCTCCGTCGACGACAGCACCGCTCCCCGTGCAGGCTGCCACCGTCTTTCCGCCTCTTCCTGGTGGTGCATATCATCCGCATCTGACTGGTTCTCGCAGGCCGGACCCATTGGAGCAGGGCTCTTTCCTGGAAGTCCCTTGATCCATTCCGCTTCTGGCAGCTTTCTTCAGGCAGGCCGTGGCGGAATATCTACGCGTCGCGAGTGGCCATTTATCTATGGCGCGAGCGTTTCGGATTGCCGCAGACGACGCGGCCCTGCACTCTGAGCTGTCGAATATGCCGATGTCTCTTCACTCCCGGGGGATGGATCATGGGGGATGCGCTGAACATCATGGAGGTCGCCACCGGCGGGGCGGCCGTCCTTGTCGCAGAGATGGCCAAAAGCGGCTGGACGTCTTTCCGTACAAGGGTGGCGCGGTTCTTCGGACGGGGTAGTGAGGAGCGCGCGCAGCAGGAGCTGAGCATCATCGACGCTGCACATGTGCGGCTGACCGAGTGTCCGGAGGGTGAGCGCGACGCAGTGGCCGAGGCGTTGCGGCAGCAACTGTTCATCCAACTGGCGGCGTTCCTGCAGCATCATCCTGAGACGGCGGCCGAGCTCCAGGCTCTGGTGGACGAGGCGGATTCGGCGGAGGAGGGCCACAGGGTCCAGGCGAACGTGCAGAACAACACCAACAGCCAAGTCGTCATCTCCGGCGGCTCACTGAGTGCCAACAGCATCACCTACCGGACGAATGGCGATGACAAGTGAGTGAGAACGCCGCCCCCAACAGCGCTCCGCCCGTGCCTCCTTTCCCGCCAGAGACACCGCCCGAGGCCGCGTCCGAGGCGATGAGCGTGAATGTGGAGGGCAATGACCGCTCCACGATCATCGTCGCGGCAGGCTCGGTGACGATGACCGGGAAAGAGCTGCTGCCCGTCACGCCCATCTCCAAGGCAGAACTCGACGTGGTGCGCACGGCCTGGGTGAGCATCGGATCCCAAGGCGAGCCCATCACCACCGTGGCCAGCGCCACAGCGCTGCTCACAGGCGAGGGGCCGGCACTCGCGGTGATCGCGGGCCCATCCGGCTACGGCAAACGTACCGCGGGAGTCAAAGCACTGTGGGATGCGGCACAGGCCCAGCAAGGGGCCGAGGGCCGGCTACCCGCGCTGCTGGAGATCGTGCCCGACTGGGACGATCCCGAGGTCCCGGACACCTCCGTGCTTCCCGAGGAGCCCGGCACCGGCTACCTGCTGGATGTCGCGGCAGAGATCGGAACCTGGAAGGACCCGGCCAAGGTAGCCAGGGCTCTGGTGGCGTACACAGAGACACTGCGCCGCAAAGGGTCGTTCATGGTCGTCGTCTCCAATGACCGGGACTGGCCGGAGGGCGCCTCGGGAACTTTGGCGCAAGCGGTCGCGCGGGCAACGGTCCGGCCGGACGCCCATCGGGTGGCCATCGCGCACCTGGAACACGTCCATCACAAGTCCGATCGGGTCCATTGGCTCAGCGCCGACTCCAGCAGTGCGCAGTCGGGTGGTGGGGCCGCACACCTGCTGACCCGGAGCAGCAGCCCAGGCGAAGCTGTTCGGCTGGCGGCCAAACTGGCTGCCGAGGAGCACTCGCAGCAGGGCCTGAGGAACGCCATAGCCGCGTTCCAGGAATGGCGCGACGAGATCAAGAAGGTATTCGACGCGACCAGGAACAACGCCGACGATCGGGCGCTGCTGATCGCTTCCGTCTTCCTCAGTGGTGAGGACGCACTCACTGTTCAAAGTGCGGCTCGCACCCTGCTGGGCGAAGTCTCGGAACAGAACGTGCGCACCATCCTGACCGGGCCGGACCTGACGGGTCGGTTCGAGAGTGTGGAGGCGCGTGTAGAGGAGCGACGCGTTACCCTCGGCCACAAGCCGGGGTACGCACGGGCTGTGCTGCTGCATCTGTGGCAACAGCGCCCAGACATCCACAACCCGCTTCTGGAATGGCTCAGTGGCCTGACAGCACGGCAGCAGGTGGGCGCCAGACGTCTGGGAGCGATCAGCGATTTGTTGGTCGAGTTGGCCATGGCACAGAACGACATCCGGGTCATCGACAAAATCCGCAACTGGATCGATCACGACGATACCTCCGAGCACCTGGAGTTGATCGCGCGCGTCTTGGCCACCGCCGCGGAGGCCGATGCCCTCGGCCACACCGTTCGGGCCCGGCTCCTCAAGTGGGCTCAGGCCAGCGCCGAGTCCGTGGCCAAGACCGTCGCTCTCGTCTGCCAGACCACGTTCGCCGACCACTATCCCCATCAGGCGCTCGTACGCCTGCGCCACATCCTGGACCGTACCGAGCGGGACACGGCCGTCACCACGGCCGAGGAAGCCCTATGTGCGATGGCAGGCCAGGACCGACAGCTGCCCCTGGTCTGGGGGGTGGTCAGCAAGTGGGCCGTCCAGCCCCGCCACCTGGCCGGTCATCGAGCCTTCCTTTCGCTCCTGGACCCGCGCACCGACCCCTTCGTCCTCAGGGTGATGCTGGCGGCTGCCGAGAAACAGACAGAGGTGAAGGAGGCGCTGGTTCGCGGCTGGAGCGCGGTGCTGTCGGACGAGCGGGTCGACTCTGAGGCAGGTGACCTGCTCATAGCTTGGGCTCACGCACGCGTAGCTGACGACTTGGTTTCTGCGGACCTGGTCACGGACATCCTGCGCCAAGTCGTCGGGCGGCACCTCATGTCCACGCCGATCTCCGCCCTGGTGTTCGGCGAACCAGATGTCCGCTACGACGCGGCCGTCATCGACCTGCGCAAAGAGCTTCGGCTTCCCGGCCCGGACGTGTTGCCCGCAGCCGGTTCACCGTGGGGGTCATGATCCGTGACCGCCAGTCGTTGGGCGCGCCGTCGTACCCGTAGAGCACTGCGGCACGCCAGCCGCTTCGACGTACGCCTGCCCAGCCTCCACGACGGCATCGCCTTCGCGGCGCGGATCTCCGTGACCGAGGTCAGTGATCCGCCTTATCCGCAACCTGTCGAGGAGACCGCCGCGGAGATACGTCAGGTGCTGCGAAAGGCTGCCATCGAGTTCGCCCGCACATGTGACCCTGCCGACCTCGTATCCGCACGCGACGCGCTCGGGGTGCATCTCGGCCGTTCACGTTCCCTGCCCGGCAGCGCGCCCATCGTCTTCCGAGCCGCGCTCACGCTGGATCTTCTGCCTGGCGACCAGTCCGCCATGGCGGCGCTGCTCACTGCTCAGCGCAACCAGGCGATCGCCGATGTCCTGCGCCGGCAGAAGACGGAGGCGCTGGCCAGGGAGCTCGCCGAACCCGCGGCTGTCTTGGCGCGGTGGATCGAGCAGGAACACGCCGACTGGGCACATCCACCGAGCAAGGACACCGTGCGAACCGTCACGCAGTCCTTCGCCCAGTACCGTCCCACGCACGAGCGGGCCGTCGAGTTCGAAGCACTCGAATTGATCAGGGATTTCCTGGATAGCTTCCCCGATCTGTCCCAGAAGCAGATGCTCTACGCGCTGCTGGCAGGAGGCATGCACCACGCCGGCCGTCCCGAACACGCCGCGAAGGCGGCAGCTCTTCTTGACGGCCGCGCCCTGCCCGCACCGGAGGGCGAAATTTGAGCCACCACCCAAGCTGCGGAGCAACTCCGCGCGGGACGTGCTATGAGTTCGAACGCTCCGTGTTGGCTGCTGCCGCCTCGTACCCCCTGGCCCGCGTGGCGCTTGGCGCGCCCGTGGCTGGTAGAACACGGAGGAGAACCAGGACGGCCGGAGCCGACGAGTGACCCTGCGCTGAAGCCGTCCCCACCGAAGGTGGAGCGCCGTTGCTAACGGGTCACCATGCCTGGTCATGAAAGTGGCAGGCGCTGATTCAGTGCCTGCCACTTCGTCACTGGTATCGCGCTATCGGGCGGTGGACGCCCGCAGTTGGTAGCGCCGAGGTCGGTCGTTGACCTGGGTGACGTGTCCCTGCTTCTCCAGGGTGACCAGGGCGTTGGCAATGGCGCCGGAGCTCTTGCCGAGAACCCGGCTGATGGCGGTCGCCGTGAACTCCGCGTGTCTGTGGGCTCGGAGATGTTCGAGCACCATTGCGCGCAGCGCGCCCGGCACAAGCCGGGGCTTGCCGCCGTTGGCCGGGACGGTCAGGCGCGGAGACGCGGGCGTTTCGGCGGCGGGTGCGCCTTCGGGCGTGTCGTCAGGGTGACGAGGTGGTGTTGTGTCGACCGCTTTTTCTGGGGCGGTGTTGTTTGCAGCAGGTTGTGTGGGGGGCTCGGTTTGGGCTTCCGATGTGGCGGGGGCTTTGTCCGGGGTGAGGTTGCTCCGCGGTTTCTCGGGAGCTGGGGTGGCGTCCGGGCTGGGAGTGACTTCTTTCTGTTCCCGGAGCGGGGTTGGTGCGTTGCTCCCGGACGGGGTGGCGGGCTGATCCGTCCGGTTGGGGTACCACTGGTCGGGCATGGGCTGTTTGCCGTGCGGGATTCCTCGCTGGCGACGGGCCAGTCCGCTGTCTTCCAGCGTGGCGAGGGCCTTCCCGGCTGTGGAGCGGCCGATTCCGGCGGCTTCGGCAAGGGCGGCGGATGTCTTTCCGGGGGCGGTGGTAAGGGCGCTCCAGATCTTGGCGTGTGCGCCGGTCAGCGCGTCAGCCGATGCTTTGGGGGCCGGCGGGTTCGGGTTTGGTTCGGATGTGTGGGTGGGGTGGGACATGACGGGACCTCCACGGGGATCAGAGAGGGTGTGGGGGTCCCCGGCCGGGGAGCGGCGTGGTGCCGCGGTGCCGTCGGGTGCGTGCGCATCGCGATGATCCCGTCGGCGCGACCACCATGGAGCCGTCGGTGGGGCGACAAGTCAAGCGGTGCGTGTCGGGGTGTCACGAGATGTTCGGGAGCGTTCCGGAGCGGGGCTGGGAACGGTGCTGGTGCGGTGCGTGTCGATCTGTGAGCGCAAGGCTTTGGCGCGGGTGTGGCCGACATGCAGCGCTTGCTTGAGTTGTCGGATGCTCATTGATTGCCCGGTCCGGGAGCGGTGCTCCGCGTCCAGATCCAGGGCGGACGCGAGCAGGTGATCGGTATCTGTGCCGTTGGGGTATGTCGGCCAGTGTGGGTCGGTGGGTGAGCCGACTCCACTCGTGCTCGCAGGGCGGGACGCATCGTTTGATGCTGCGCTGAGGACCGGTGGTGCTCCCGCCAGGAGCGGGCTTCCGGCGGGAGCACCACCGGGAGCGCTGTCAAGGAGCAGGCGCTCGTGTGCCGTGGCCGAGGGGCCTGGAGGCGGTACGGCTAGAAGTTCGGCGATGCGGTTGCGGTAGGCGGCGACGGTTTCGGTGAGCAGGATCAGGAGCACCGAGGGGACCGTGTGCAGGAGCACTCCGGCGGGATCGGCGCGGCGCGGCCAGCCGAAGTGACCGTCCGGCCAGAGGGAGGTCCAGGCGTTCATCAGGGTGGCGGCGACGGCCGTGAACCAGCGCAGGGCGGTGGACCAGCGTGGTGGGCGGATGCCCCAGGAGGCCAGGCGGGCGTCGGCCAGGAGGACGGTGGCGAGGGCGAGGGCGACCATGGGGTCCAGGAGGACGGCGATGGGCCAGGGGACGCCGTGGGCGGTGGCGAAGCGGGTGACGTTGACGGCGGTGAAGACGGCGGTCAGCAGGGCGGCGGCTGCCAGGGCGCGGGTGAGGGATCGCAGGAGGGCTTCGGCGTCGTCCGCGTCCGGTTGACGGTTCATGGGCGGAGGGTGGGGCGGGTTGCGCCGAGGTAGTCGTCCCCGGGGAAGCGGAAGGGCTCTTCGCGGACGGTGTGACGGGGGCGCGGAGCGTTGATCATTCGTCCGGCGCCTACGTAGAGGCCGACGTGGTGGACGTGGGTGGGGGCGCCGTAGAAGACGAGGTCGCCGGGGAGCAGACGGGCGTGGTCGGGGATGTGGGGGCCGGCGCGGTATTGGTCGTGGGCGGTGCGGGGGAGGCGGGTTCCGGCTGCGGCGTAGGCGGCTTGGGTCAGGCCGGAGCAGTCGAAGCCGATGCTGTTGCGGGTGGGGCCTTCTCCGCCCCAGACGTAGGGGCGGCCGAGCTGGTTGCGGGCGTAGATGATCGCGAGGGCGGCCTGGGGAGTTGGGGGGCGGTCTCTGCCGCCGGGGTTCGCGATTCGGTCGCGCGCGCCGTACGTGGCGGCGGTGCGCAGCACTTGGTCGACGTAGGCGTGGTCGTGGTTGTAGGCGTGGATGGCGCCGGGGAGGTCGTGTCCGTGGCGGGCGCCGTGAGCGCACAGCAGGCGGGCGGCGGCGTAGGTGGCGTCAATGGGGTCCCAGGGGGTGGGTGGGGTGTGTCCGCCGGGTGGTACGGGGTGGGCGTAGGCGCGGAAAGTGGTGGGGAGGAACTGCATGGGGCCGATGGCTCCGGCGGTGGAGATCATGTGGGGGTGGCGGGCGTGGTCGGTTTCGGTCTTGCCGATCGCGGCCAGCACGGTCCAGGGCAGGCCAGGGCAGACGGCAGCCGCGCGGCGGTACAGCGCCAGCATCCGGTATGGGATGTCCTGGAGTGCCTTCCGGCTGGGTGATGGTGCCGTGCCGGAAGCCGGTGGCCCCGACGCCGTGCCGTTGGTGAGTCCGGTGGCTCCCGAAACGGCGAGGAGTGTAAGGAGCAGTGCTCCGGCCGTGATGCCGAGTACCGCTTTGACGGCTGTGGCCATTAGTGATCACCTTGGCCGGGCGGTAGCGGGGAAACAGGCTGCCACGCGGCCGGCTGGCCGAGCGGCGCCTCGTTGTTCGTGGTCATGGCCGGGGAGAGATCCGGCCAGTGCTCTGCGAGGGCTGCCAGTGTGAGCCTGCCGTTGCCCGCATGGTTCACCGGGAGCCAGGCGGGACCGGCCAGTCCGGTCGTGGACGCGAGCTCGGCGCAGGTGGTGGCGATGGGGAGTTGCATCTGGGCTGTGGTTTCGGTGAGCCGGGCGTGGAGGGCCCGCTCCCGGTGGCGCGTGCTGGTGGAGATCAGTACGGCGGTGCGGGTGCCGGTGGTCGCGGCCAGGCTGGCGTAGCCGGGGAGTTTGGCTTCGAGTCGGGTGAGGGGGCGCTCGGTGCCGGTGTCGTGTTCGAGGAAGAACGGCACGACCTTGGGGCCGTGGGCCCAGTGGGCGTAGGCGTCGGGGCGGACCCAGTCGCCCCACAGGCGGGTGGCGGACCGGGGGGACAGCCACAAGGCCAGCCGTTCCTCGGAGTTGGTGCGGTGTGCGGCGGCGAGGGTGACGAGGTGGTCGTTGACCGTGAGGTCGTGGTCGAGGGTGGGGGAGAAGGCGGTGCGGGTGCACAAGTCTTTGTGCCAGCCGAGGCTTTCCAGGGTGGTGGCGCGGGTGGCGGCGAGGATGTCGGCGCCGGACCGGCCCAGGGTGTAGTGCTCCGGAGCGGACCCGCTGAGCGTCAGGGGGCGGAAGGAGTCGAGGACGCCCATGAAGTACAGGGCGCGCAGGCGGCGGTTGGCACAGCGGTGATGGGTGAAGGCCAGGGTGGTGATGTGATGGCTGGTCAGGACTCGGTGTTCGTGGAGCATCTCGGTCAGCCACCGGTCGCGCGGGGTGAGGCGGGCGGCAAGAGTGGTCACATCGGTGCGTGTGGCGCGGGGTTGGCTGGGGCGGCGGCGTTTGGTGGCGGCGCGCGGAACGTAGGCGGAGCGCGGGCGGGCGGTGGGGCGGTCGGCGACGGGCATGGCGGAGACCCCTTTGATCGTGCCGGGTGGGAGCGCGGGGTGTTACAGCGGCAGGCGGGTGGAGCGGCTGGTGGTGCCGCCGAAGTGGGTCGCGGCGGCTGTTCGCAGGTGTGCTGCTCGGTCGGGTACGGCCGGTGGGAGGGGGCGGGTGGTGAGGGTGAAGGCGGGGGTTTCTGAGCCGTCGACCAGGAGGTGGGCGGCGGCTTGATAGGGGCCCAGGTGGGCGAGGTCGTGGGAGGCCAGGGTGGGGAGGGTGTGTCGTTCGAGGGTGTGGGCATCGCCGGGGGAGGTGTTGAAGAAGACCTTGTTGCGGGCGTTGGCGGCGATGCCTTCGCTCAGGTCGCGGGGGAGTTGGGCGAGGTGTTGGTGGGCGAGAGTGAGAGAGAGCCGGTAGCCGCGGGCCTCGGCGAGCATGTCTTCCAGGGGGTAGGGGAGAGTGAGGAAGTTGTGGCATTCGTCGAGGTAGAGCCCGGCGTCGATGCGGGTGTGTTCTGGAGTGCGGGCGCGGGCGGCGGCGGCCTGCCAGGTCTTGGCGACCACGAACGAGCCGAGGAGGCGGGCGGTCTCTTCGCCGAGGGCACCTTTGGGCAGGCGGGCCAGGAGGATGCCGCCGTTGAGGACGTCGTCCAGGTGGAAGGTCGATTCACCGCCGGCGATGGCGGTGCGGGGGTAGGTGCGCAGGAGGAAGGCGCGGAGTTTGTTCATCACCGGGCCGACGACCGCCGCTCGTGAGGGTTCGCTGAGCGTTTCGTACCAGGCCCAGAAGCCGCGCAGCACGGGGTCGGTGATCAGGGGGAGGACGCGCAGCCGGTAGGCGGACTCGCCCAGGAGCCGGGGGATGTCGGCGAGGGTGACGATCTGGTGCTGGGCGTGGGCGTGCAGGAGGAGGGTGAGGCAGGCGGCGCGCATGATGTCGTCGGTGCGCGGGCCCCAGAAGGCGGCGAAGATGCGGCGGAAGATGCCGGTGATGTTGTCGACGATGACGTCGATGTCCGCGCCTTCCAGCACGTTCAGGCAGGGCGGGGCGTGCGGGTCGTCGGGGTCGAGAAGGATCAGCCGGTCGGCGCACTGCTCGGGGAGGCGGTGCAGGAGGTCGGTGACCAGATCGCCTTTGGGGTCGATGACGATGGTTCCGCGACCGGCGGTGACGTCGTCGAGGACCATGTTGGCGATCAGGGTGGACTTGCCCGAGCCGGTGGAGCCCATCAGGTGCAGGTGGTGCCGTGCGTCGGCGACCTTCAGGCCGATCGGGCGTCGGCGGCCGGTGTCGGACTGCCCCAGGGGCTTGATCCCGGCGCCGGGAGCGGGGGTGGGGATGGCGGGTGGGGGCAGGACGGAGCGTGCGCCGGCCCGGACGAGCCCGGGGGCGTCGGGATCGAGGGGCAGGTGGGCGAGCGCCGCCAGTTCCGGGACGGACAGGAGGTCTCCGCGGCGGGGGAACCACCGTCCGTCCAGCAGCGTGTGGGGGTGGTGGATTCGGGTGCGGGCGAGCCAGTTGCGGGCGGCGTAGAGGGAGAAGGCGGTGGCGAGGGCATGGGCCCGGCCCCGCAGCCGCTGACGAATCTCTTCCGGCTCCGACTTCTCCGGTTTCGCGGGGGCGAGGCAGGTGGCGTAGCGGAGGTCCACCTCCCATTGCGGGCCGGCGAGCTTGTTGACGGTCTGTCGTACCTCGGCACCGTGTGAAGGGTCCGTCGGGAGCGGGTGGGTGCGTTGCGGGGCGCGCGTGAGCAGGTCGAAGACCGCGCCGAGCCGGGAGGGGTTGTTCCCGCCCCGCAGACGCCGGGCCGCGCGGCGGGCCCGGCGCAGGCGCCTTCCGGTGGCGGGCCGGGCGAGAACCTGGACCAGGGCGGTTTCGTCGGGGTCCATGCCGGTGGCGGCTTGCAGCAGGGCGCGCAGCGGGTCGGTGTCGTGGTCGGTGCGCAGCGGCAGCACCTCGGGACGGGCGAGGCGGAGTCGGCCGGTGGTGGTGAGGTGGCCGGTCGGGATGGCCGCGGGCGGTCCGGCCAGGCGGGTGTGGGCGCCGGGCCAGGCGGCCTCGACGGCTCGGCGCACGAGGGCGGTGGGGACGGTGGTGGGCAGCCACAGCCGGACGGTGAGCCCGTCACTGTTCCACGCGTACTCGAACGCCACGTGCGGTTGGCCACCGAACACGCGTCGCCACCAGGGACGGAGGAGTCCGGTGAGCTGGCCCCACAGCACCTCACCGCCGCTTTCGGCGACCTTGGGCGGGGCGAGGATGGTGATACAGCGGGCGCGGTCGGCGAGCGCGACGTTGCGTCTGCGGCGCCATCCGGCACGGGCCACAGGGACAGCCGCGGCGATGAGCGACCCTCCGGCAAGGAGCCAGGGCCACGATGTGGTGGCGAGGCCGAGGGCGGCTTGCGTCAGCCCGGTCCAGGCGGTCTCTGGATTGGTCAGATAGCGGCCGAGCGGTCCGTCGACGGAGTTCGTCGGTACGTAGGGAGTCAGCATGCTGCCTCCCCGGTGGGTGAGTCACCGTACGGGTCCAGAGCGTCGTCGTCGGGATCGGTGGAGTCTGTGGCGAGAGCGGTGGCGAGTTCGGCCGGGTCGGTGGTGACGACGGTGTGTTCGGCCGGTGAGGCAAGGGCGTAGAAGGCGGCTTTGTGCCGACCCGCGAGCAGTAGCGCACAGCCCCGTTCGGCCGTGAGCAGGAAGTCCCGCTCGCCGCGGGAGAGCTGGAAGGCGGCGGTGATCTGGTCGATGGCTTGGGGAGCCTGGCGCAGCAGGATTTGGGTGGCGGCGTTGGACACGATGGCTCGTCCCAGGTCGCTGGCCAGGACGTCGTCGGCGTCCTGGGTGACCACCGCCAGACCGGCCCAGTGTTTGCGGGCGGCCTTGGCCATGCGGAAGAGGAACTGCGCCCCCGCGCCGTGACTCATCAGCCGCCATGCCTCGTCGACCACGACCAAGCGCTTACGGCGCGTCGTGGGCTGGGCGACCTGGCGCCAGGTGACGTCCAGGGCGAGCAGCATCCCGGCTGGGAGCAGTTCCTCGGGGAGCTGCCGCAGGGAGAGGACGACGAGGTGGCCGCTCGGGGATGTGGTGGTGGGGCCGTTGAACAGGCCCGCGTGGCTGCCGGTGGTGTACGGGGCGAGGCGTTCGGCGAGCCCGGCGCTCTCCGTGTCAGCCCGTTCGCGCAGGACATGGGCGAGGTCGCCGAGAAGGGGAGCGGGGCGGTGCCAGGTGTGCGGGTCGGAGGTGATCCCGGCGCGTTCGTAGGTGGTCAGGATTGCTGTGTCCAGTACGGCCTTCTCGGTCGCGGTCGGCTCGGTGCCGAGCAGGACGGCGAGGAAGGTGTGGAGGAACAGTGCTCGGCGGGTGAGCGCATCAGCGGTGTGTTCGATGCCGGTGGGCAGGTCGAAGGGGTTGAGGCGGACACCGGACGCGCCGAGCCGGAGGACGGTGCCGCCGACCTGTTCGGCCACGCGCAGGTACTCGTCTTCCGGGTCGACAACGAATGCTTCGGTGCCGGTGCACAGCTGCCGCAGCAGTTCCAGCTTGGTCAGGTAGGACTTGCCGGCGCCGGAGCGGGCCAGGGTGATGGAGTTGTAGTTGTCCTGGGCGAAGCGGTCCCACAGCAGCAAGGAGGAACTGGCTGCGTTGACGCCATACAGCACCGCCGAGCCCGCCGGTCCGGGGGCGGGGGCGGGGAGGTCGGGGGAGGCGAAGGGAAAGCAGGTGGCCAGCGCGGTGGTATCGAAGGTGCGGCGCACGGCGAGGGTGTCGATGCCCAGCGGGAGGGTGGCAAGCCAGCCGGGCAGTGCCCGGTAGGTGGCCGGGACGGCCGTCAGCAGCAGGGACTCGGCGACCGCCCGGACCGAGGCCACTTCCTCCGCGAGGCTGCCTTCGTCGGGGGCATGGACGGTTACGTACAGGCCGACCCGGAAGAGCTTGCCTTCGCCGCGGGCGATGCGGTGGGCCAGTTCGGCGGCGTCGGCGGCTGCGGCCTCGGTGCCCGGGTCTTCCAGACGGCCCCGGTCGAAGCCGGTGCGGCGGCTGGATTCCAGGCGAGCGCGCTGCTTGCGCAGGGAGTCGGCCGCGACGGGGGTGGGCACCGGGTCGATGTGGAGGGCCACGTCCAGGTGGCCGGGGTAGGTCAGCAGCGGCTGGAGCCAGCCGGGATGGACCTCGGCCGGGTAACCGGTAATGATTAGCGTGGCGGCCAGGTGCCCGCCGACTTGCAGGTAGCGGGCCCGCACCTCGACGGCCTCTGGGCCCAGCCCGGTGAACACTTCGCGGCCCGAAATCAGGGACGGTTGGCGGCTTCGGCGGGGCCACTGGAGCAGTGCGCGGACGGTCACGGTCATCCCTCTCCTTCCGTGTGATCCGCTGTGGCCTGGGCGAGGAAGCCGCGGGGGTCTGGGTCGGTGAGGGCTGTAACGGCCTGGTCCCGGGTCAGGGCAATGGTTTGGATGTCGGCGGGGGCCAGTGCGCGGTCGGCCTCCGCGATGCGGTGCCGGGCTCGGGCCGGCCCGGTTCCTGTGCGGTGGCGAGGGGCCGGGCTCTTGGCCGGTTCCCGTGCGGCGATCAGGGTCTGGCGGGTCAGCAGGTCACTGTGGACCGCGAGTTCCTGGAGAAAGGCGGCGTGGTCGAGCGCGGCGCGCTCCAGAGCTGGGTGGGGCAGGTCCGGTGCGGTCTGGGCGAGCTGGTCGACCAGTGGGGCGGGGTCCAGGCGGCGGGCGCGGATGAGGATCTGTGTCGGCCCGGTGAGGGAGTTCAGCCACCGGGCGAACGCCCCGGTGAGGGCTTGTTGCTCGGCTCCGGACCGCAGGTCGAAGTTGACCGGGGAGCAGGTCGCGAGCGCGGCGTACCCGTCCCGTCCCAGAGCGAGGATGCCGGAGTCGAGGACCTCCTCACACGGCATGTCCAGCACTCCGGGCGTCGGCCCGCCTGCGCCGGCGAGCCCTGTCGGTACGGCGTCGGGCAGCGCAGGGATGCCCTCGGGCGCCTGTAGACGCCGGTTGGGGGAACGCCAGTGCGCGAGCGCGGCGAGGGCGAAGCGGTCCAGGGAGATGCCGTCGCGGTGCCCGAGGGCCAGCGCGATCATCACGGACGCGATCGGCGTCACCAACGCCATGTAGGCGAGCGGCGCGAGGAATGGGTGGGTGGCGTAGTAGCCGAGCAGCAGCACCCCGGCCGTTCCGGCGAGGAGAGCGGTCTGCCGGGCGGTGAGCGGCCCCAGCACGCGGTCCGGACGGTCGATGTCGGCAGGGATATGGGCGGAGCACAGGGCGTCGCCGTCTTCCGCACGGTCGGGTGTCATGCCGTCACCTCCTGCGGGTTCGCGGTGCCGGGGGCGTCGGGTTCTCCAGTGGGAGGCGCAACTGGACCGGCCGCGAGGGGCGAAAGCGGACCCGCTCGACACGGATCGGCAGCACCGTTTGCCGACCGCCCGGCGGGCGCGGTGCGGTGGCCGGTGCCGGCGTACTGCTGCCGCGCGACGGGCGGTCGGCATCGCCGGTCAACGGTGTCTGCGCCGGGTGACCGGGCTGTCCCGGTGGGGGCGTTCTGGAGGTAACCGGTGGCAGTTGCTGTCCGTTCCGGCTTGCCGGCGAACGGGGAACGCGATGCGAGGGGGAAGAGCCTGAGGGGCCGGGAGAAGGAGAATGCACAGCGGTGCCTCCTGGGGGCGGTGGTACCCCGCCCGTCCCCGGCGGTGACGGCGGAGCGGCGGGAGACGGCGGGGGAGGGGGAGTGCCAGGGCCCGGAGGCGTTGCGCCGACGGGACCTCCAGGGCGGCCAGGTGGGGGAGGAGGCCCCGGTGACTGGCCTGGTCCCGGCGGTGTTGAGCCCCGGCCGGGGCGGACGAAGGGATTGCGGGTGGGAGTGGTGCCGCGGAAGACGCCGCGCATGATGTACGCCAGCGCCACCGACCGCAGGAGCCGCAACGGCAGCGGTGTTCCGGGCATGCTCACGGGGGTGGAGCGGAAGATGACGCGGGCGGACCAGCCGGGAATCTTCACCAGCACCCAGAACAGGCACAGCCCGGCGAGCAGATTGCTGAGCTGGGAGGGGTTGGGAATGCCCCACAGGAAGTTGTCCGGCGCGAAGTACAGCTTGAGCCCGACGACGAAGACGGTGGACTGGGCGAGCTGGATCACCAGGCAGCCGGCGGTCGCACGCCACCACAGCCGGGCGATGCCGTCCGTCAGGGGCAGGGCGTGGCAGGACAGGGCCAGCGGTGCACAGGCGGTGAGGACCGCGATCAGGGTGATGCGCACCGTGTAGCCGATCAGTACCCCGAAGACGAGGGCCAGCATGATCAGGCCGAGGATCAGCCCGTACAGGGTGCCCTTGCCCGGCAGAAGGAGTTGACCGAGCAACTGCTGGGCCACCCCCTTGCCCGAGATGGTGGTGTTGCCCAGCACGGCCTGGGAGACCGCGTTGGCCAGGGTGATCGCTTGGTCCAGGACGGTCAGTGAGCTGATCGCGGCGACGATGCCGATGACCAGGCGGGGTGCGATCTGCTTGAGCCTGTAGCGGGTCTGGATGGTCTCGTGCCCCATGACCAAGACCCCGCCGACCAGGACGAACAGTACGTAGGCCGCTGCGGCGGTGGCCAAGGAGGCGGTCCACAGCTCGGTCAGCGCCGGGTTGTCGGTGACGTCAGGGGTGGACAGCAGGGTGTTCCCCAGCAGCGCGAAGACGGGCCGTTGTGCCTGCTCGATGAACATCCCCAAGAACGAGGCGAGCGCGTCTGAGATCAGCTTCGGCAGGTCGAGGAGATCACCCAGCCAGCTCCCACCGTCCGCCTCTGTTTCCGGATACGGGCCCGGGGACGGGGTGGGACCTGGGGACGGCGCGGGGGAAGCGTGACCACTGCCGGTGTGTGGCGGAGAGAGCGAGGAGGCGGGCGGGGAGGGGCCCGGTCCGGGTGGCGTGGAAGGAGCCGCGGGGGAAGGCGCGTCCGAAGATGGGGCACCGACAGGGCTGGGCCGGGGCGCCGGATCGGCCGGAGCGGTCATCGCAACGGGGGCAGTGGCATGGGCTGTCCCGCCGCCGACAGTCGATGCCAGGGTGAAGGCGAGGAGTGTGGCGGCGAGGAGTCGGCTCAAGGCGGGGGCCCGGGGGGTCATGGGCTGCCGACGATGGATTTGAGGACGGCGACGATGACCGGGGCGAGGACCGCTAGGCCGTAGCCGATGCCGGCGGCCCGGATGGCGCGCTTGGCGGAGTCGACTTCGCTGGGGTCGCCCCCGGCCAGCAGGTACCGCAGGCCGCCGATGGTGAGGATCAGGGTGGCCAGCCCGGCGAGGATGCCCATGATCCAGTTGCGCAGGTTGGTGATGACCTGGGGGATGGTGTCCACCGCCCACACCGGCGACGCCGTGAAGACCACGATCGCGCACGCCGCGGCGGCGGCACCCAGGACGGTGCCGGTTCTCCGGAACGGTTGAAGCGGGTGTGAGGGCTGGCGGGGCGGAGACATGACGGCACCTCCGGCACGTCAGAGAACGAAAGGGCTGGCGAAAGTCGGTGGAGGGGGGTTCTCCCGGGGCCCGAGGGGCGCTGCGGCGCGGCACCTCCTTGCGAGGGTGTGCGGCAGACGGATCTCGGTGTCAGCACGAGAGGCGTGCCCGGGCCCCGGGAGAATCCGGGTGAGGTTTGCCGTCGGGGCGCCCCGTGGCGAAGGACCTCACCCGTCTATGGACGTTTCCGGGACGGCGGGTGCCAGCCGGTCACCCCTGCGGCGGAACGTGCGGGCGATGGCGCAGGGCCTGGCCGAGGGACTGCTCGGCGGCGGCCCGCTGCCGGAAGACCGTTCTGCGGCTGACCCCGCGCTCAGCGGCGATCTCGTCGACCGGGGTGAGGTCGAGCCGGGTGCGGGCGATCAGGTCGGCGTCCTCCGGCGTGACGATCTGGTCGCCGACGGCCTGCCACAGCACGGTGTACTCGTCGCGGTCCGAGCCGGCCGGTGCGGGAGCGAGCGGCGGCAGGTCGGTGACGACCTCGCCGCCGCCCCGGCCGACGTGCCGGGCCCGGGTCTGGCGCAGCTGGCGGTGGGCGGCGCGGTCGGCCGCCCGGATCAGCTGGCGGGCCAGCTGCGGGTCGGCCGGGTCGGTGCCGGCCAGCTCGGCCATCAGCGCGGTCAGGGCCTCCTGCTCCACCTCGGCCGCATCGAGCTGCGGCAGCCGTGGCAACCGGGCCAGTGCCCTGCGCAGCGCGGGGACGGCGAACCCGCAGGCCACCGTCGTCCACGGCGCGCCCTCTCGGCGCGCCCGGACGGCCACCCAGCTCCAGACTCGCGCCCGGGTCTCAGGGGTACAGGAGGGGTGGGCAAGACGGGCGCGGACCTGGTCGACGGGCAGCAGACGGTTGGTGGGGTGGTCGGTGAAGAGGGTGGCGGGGACGGTTACGGGCTTGATTCCGCGGGCGAGGGACAGGAAGGTCGCGTCCAGCGCGGCCAGCGGCGAGGGGGCGGGCGTCGGGGAGGAGAGGTTGCGGTGCATGGTGCGACTCCTTCAAGGGAGGCGACGACGTGTGGACAGTCGCCATCGCGCCAGGCGCCCCTGCCACCACCGCGCCCTTCCCCGACCACTTCCGGACCCCTTGCTCGGCACCGGACCGCCACGTCCGGGCCATCGGGACCGGCTCGCCGGTGGCTGATCCGCCGCTGAGCAGGAGAGATCTTCTGCTCGAGCCGGGCAGGTGGAAGCCGCGAAAAAATCTTGAAGAAAATCTTTGCGCGTGTGGATCGCGCTGGGTTCGGCGGAGAGCTCCCGCAGCATGGCGGGGCGGTGGCGAAAAGGGCTTTGACCTGCGTTTTCCTTGCCTGGTCTCGGTGTTGAGCGGCTTTCTGGGACCAGAGAGGTGAGCACGCAGCCATCCGTACTGTGCGGCCGTGGCTGTGGCACTGGTGGGCCCGGTTTTGTCCATAGAAGGTGTCAGCACGAGACGGCAGGCGCCGTCGGCGCACTCCCATGACCTTCAGCCACCGTTGCGCTCCGACACAGCCCACCCGACCGCACGCCGCGCAGCCCCCGGCCGCCATCTGGTTCCCCGAACAGCCCACGCCCGCTGCGACGGACGAAGCCACACCGGTGGCCGCAGGGTCCACCGTCCTGCCGGACTGGGCCATCGACCGCATCCGGGACGAGTTCACCCGCCCCCGCCTGGCCGACCAGCCCCTGCTGCCGCTGCTGCGCCTGACCATCCCCGACGCTCGGCCGGGCATGGATGCTCGCACCCGCGTCTCGGGGAAGCACCTGGGGGCGATGGCCCGCCGGGCGGTGATCCTCGCCGAACTTCACCCCGACGCCCTGCCCACCCCACCCACCGGCGTCCACCCCGACTCGGTCCAGCACGATGACTGGCCGGGTTTCTTCCACCGCGCCCACCAGTTGCTCGCCGGTGGCGGTCTGCTGCTGATCGCCGCTCGGCAGCAGCGCACCGCCGGACGGCTGTGCGACCCGCTCGGCGCTCTGGTCGCCGGCGCCCGTACGGCCGGGTTCACCTACCTGCAGCACATCATCGTCGTCCACGGCCACCTGCACGGCGACCGCATCGAGGCCACCCCGCCGCCGGGCGCGCCCCCTGGCCTGGTCCACAGCGACCTGCTCGCCTTCGCCACCGACCAACGGCACTGAGCCCAGCCCCTCACCATCCCGTCATCTCTCGGAGGGTT
Source organism: Streptomyces sp. NPDC003077 (assembly GCF_040611095.1). NCBI lineage: Bacteria > Bacillati > Actinomycetota > Actinomycetes > Kitasatosporales > Streptomycetaceae > Streptomyces > Streptomyces sp. NPDC003077. The sequence goes on from NZ_JBEXNM010000084.1 coordinate 21,724, forward strand.
CCCATGCCTGCTTCCGTCTGGCTGACTGCCCAGACTTCGGCCCCGGCCCAGCGCGCCGACCGCTACGTTGCCGGTTCGGCCGCTCACCCGGCCAAGATGCTCCCGGCCATCGCCGCCCAGGCCATCGCCCACTACACCGCCCCCGGTGATCTCGTGCTGGATCCGATGTGCGGCATCGGCACCACCTTGGTGGAAGCCGTCCGCACCGGTCGCCACGCGCTCGGAGTGGAGTACGAGTCCCGCTGGGCCCAGCTCGCCGCCCGCAATGTGGCCCGCGCCACCCAACGCGGTGGCACCGGGTCCGGCGAGGTCTACTGCGGCGATGCCCGCAACGTCCTGGACCTGGTCCCCGACGAACACCACGGCCGCGTCGCTTTGGTGGTCACCTCCCCGCCGTACGGGAACTCGCTGCACGGTCAGGTGCGCTCCAGCCGGGAGACCGGGGAGCGCGGTGTGGTCAAGCACGACTACCGCTACGGCAGCGATCCGGCCAACCTCGCCCACGCCGGCACCGACGGCCTCCTGTCCGGTTTCACCCGGATCCTCGCCCACTGCCGGCATCTGTTGCGGCCGGGCGGCACCGTCGCCGTCACCGCCCGCCCCTGGCGCGAACGCGGCGAACTGATCGACCTGCCCTCCGCCGTCCTGGCCGCCGGTGAGCAGGCCGGGCTGGTACCCGCCGAACGCTGCGTGGCGCTCCTGGCCGGCGTCCGGGAGGGCCGGTTGATCACCCGTCCGTCGTTCTTCCAGATGAAGAACGTCCGCACCGCCCGCCGCCTAGGGCTCCCGCTCCACCTCATCGCCCACGAAGACCTGCTCATCTTCACCGCCCCGACAAGCCATCGGCGGCGCCGCGCGGCACAAGGGCCGGCGCATCCGCCCATGCACGCCACCTGCTGATGGCCAAAGAACCAGAAGGGCCTGGTGGGCACCGGCCGGATGGCCTTGACAATGTGGCCGGAGTGGAGCGTCCATCGTCGCCGGTCGGTCCCTCCGGGCCGTCCACCCAGGGCCCGGTGAGGGAACGCGCGGACAAGCAGCCCCCGCTGACGGTGACCGTGCGGTACGTCGCGGTCGAGGGCAGTGACGGCCAGGCGCTCCAGCAGCGTCAGACCGTCGCGCTCCACCAGACCCTCATCTGGCTCGCCGCCCACCCGACAACGGCCCCCCGGCAACCATCCCGAGCTGGCGGCCATTAGCCGAAAAGTAGGAACGCCCATGTCCACGGAACCAGGCCCGTTCATGTCCCTCGCTCCATCGCCGCCGGGCCTGCCGTGGTCGCCACAGGAGCCGGGCCGGCCGGTACCGGAAGCCCCGGTGCCGGTCGCCTGGCTGGGTCGCACCTCCACCGAGGACACCCAGGACCCGACCTTGTCCCTGCCCCGCCAACTGCGCAACGCCCGCGCCGCCCTCCCGCCCGGCTGGGTGATCGTCGCCCACTTCTACGACGTCGAGTCCGGCCGCAAGGACCTCGACGCCCGCGGCCACGGCACCGCCCACGAACGCTTCAACATCCCCATCCCCCGCGACGGCGGCATCAGCGACCTGCTGAGCGAAGCCCACGCACCCGACCGCCGCTTCGCCGCGGTGATCTGCGAGTCCATCGAACGGGTCGCCCGGCGCACCTACTTCGGCACCAAGATCGAACACGAGCTGGAACAGTGCGGGGTGGCCCTGTGCGCCGCCGACGAACCGATCCTCACCAACAGCCGCGCCAAACGCGCCACCCCCACCCTCACCCGGCGGGTCAAGCAGGCGGTGGCGGAGTGGTACGTGCTGCAGATGCTGGAGCTGTCCTGGGACGGCTTCATCGAACACGTCCAGCAGGGCTGGAACGTCGGCAAACCGCCCTACGGCTACCTCGCCGAACGCGTCCCCCACCCCGTCCCCGCCAAGCGCGAACAGGGCCTGACCAAACACCGCCTCATCCCCGACCCCGCACGCGGACTGGTAGTCACCGAGATCTTCCGGCTGCGCGCCCTGGAACGTCTCGGCTACCAGAAGATCGCCGACCGCCTCAACCAGGACCTCACCACGTACCCGGCGCCGGTCGCCAACCGGCCCGAGGCCACCATCGGGCTGTGGACCGTGCAATCCGTGCGCGGCATTCTGGAGAACCCCAAGTACACCGGCTACCAGGTGTGGAACCGCAAGGCCCGCAAGAAGCGCGGCAACCAGCTCAATCCCGTCTCCGAATGGATCTGGTCACCCCGCCCGGTCCACGAGCCCCTGGTCACCCGCCAGATCTTCGACCTCGTCTGGCGCAACAAGAGATCCCGGCAGGGCTCGCGCAGCGGCTCCGAGCCCAACATCCACCCCGCCACCAAGCGCACCTACCCCTTGCGCTCCTATGTGCGCTGCGCGCTGTGCGGGCGCCGCATACACGGCAAGACCAGCAAGGGCCTGCCCTACTACGTCTGCTACCGCGACGACGTCCACCACCGCAACGCCGACTGGTTCCCCCAGCATCCCAAAGCTCTGTGGGTCAGCGAGAAGATCCTTCTGGGCGCGGTCCACTGGTTCTTCGGCGAACACCTCCTCGGCCCCCGCCGTACCGAACACCTCCGCGCCCAACTGGCCGCCGCAGTCACCGCCTCCGGCGACGACGACGCTCAGCGGGCCGAACAGCTCCGCAAGGACATCCAGACCACCGAACGCCGCAAACAACGGCTCCTGGAGGAACTCGACGAAACCGAGGACGACGGCGACCCGGACACCACCCGCGAATACCGCCGCAGCATCCGCCAACGCTTCGACCACCATGAACGCAAACGCCGCGAGCTGCTCACCCAGCTCAAACAATACGAGCAGAGCGCGAATAGCGACGAGGGGACCAACCCGGATCTCATCGACGCGCTACCCCGGCTCGGCACCAGCCTCGCCAACCTGCCCGAGGCCGAGCAGCGCCGCCTGTACGATGCCTTCCGGCTGGAAGTGCACTACCTACGTCCCCGGCGCGAAATCCAGCTCCACGTGACCGTCCCGGCGGCGACGGCCCACGAGCTCGGCCGCTTGACCAGGGATGTGATTGCGCCGCTCACATCGGCCGGGGAGGGGGCTGACCAGCCATGTTCTGTGCGCCCCCGGGAGAACGCGGACGGACGGCCGGGCCGGACCGCCGCACCCGACCGTCCGGGCCCCAGCGTCCGGACCCCGATCGCCCGGCCCCCGGACCGGGATCGTCCGGGCCCCAGCGTCCGGACCGGGATCGCCCGGCCCCCGGGCCCCGGCACCCGGCCCCGTACGACGACACGTGAACGGCACCTGAACGCACCACCCGAAGGGCGAAGGGGGCGGCCCCATGAGGACGGCCCGCCGCGGGCCCCCGCGGCTGCTCCTCCCCCTCCTCCTCGCCGCACTCGTCACCGTCCCCCTGGCCGGCGCCGTCTACGAGCACCGCGTCGCCGCCCGCCCGTACGGCGACCGTCTGACCCTCGGCCCGGCCGCGCCGGAGACCGCCGACCACCGCCCGCCGCGCCTGGCCGTCGCGGGCCGGGCGGTACGCGCGTACGCGCCCGGGGGCGGCGGGATCCGCTGGACGTACGTCCGCCCGGGCCACCACCCCCTCGTCGTCCGTGCCGCCGCCGGCCACGCGTGGACGCTCTGGAGCGACGGCCTGCTCACGGACGTCGGCCTCCCGCCCCACGGCGCCCCAACCGTCGGCGTCCCGCCCCACGGCGCCCCAGCCGACGACACCCCAGCCGGAGCTCTCCCGCCCCACGGCGCCCCGCCCCACGCCGTCCCGCCCCACGGCGCCTCAGCCGACGGCCTCCCGCCCCACACCGTCCCGCCCCACGGCACCCCCCGCACCGAACGCCACCAGCACGACCCGCAGACACCCCACGAGACCGTCCGCTGGCACCGGGGCGTGCCCGAGTCCGCGGACTGGCTGACGGGCCCGGCCGCCCGTCGCGGCGCCGGCGTCCTCCAGCCGCTCGACCCCGCGGCCCGGATGCTCGCCGTCGTCACCCCGGGCCGGATCACCGCCTACCGCACGGCGGACGGCGACCTGCGCTGGGTGCTGCCCGCCCGCCCCGGCTGCGCCTTCGCCCCGCACCGCTTCCTGCGCCGCGCCGCCGTCCTGCTGATCGCCCAGCCCTGCCGCGCCACCGGGCCGCGCCCGGCGCCGGACGAGGCGGTGCCGTGGACGGCCGAGATCGTCCCCGTCGACGCCTTCGGCCGGATCGCCCCCGGACGCGCCCCCTTGGGCAACACCGCCGGCGACCGCCCGGCCACCGTCTCCTCCGCGCTGCCCGCGGTGCCGCCGACCACCCCGGAAATCCGGTTGCAGGCCACCGTTAGACTGGTTCGTATGGCAATTCTTCTCGGGCATTAGACGGCGAAGGCCGCCCGCGGCCCCGCTTGTGCGGCGGGTGTGTCACGCGGGCCGCGTTCCGCACCGTCCTTCCGCCGTTTCCGCCGTCCTTCCCTGCCCTGGAGTCTTTCCGTGATCACCGCTTCCGGCCTTGAGCTGCGCGCCGGCGCCCGTGTCCTCATCGAGTCCGCGTCCTTCCGCGTCGCCAAGGGCGACCGCATCGGTCTGGTGGGCCGCAACGGCGCGGGCAAGACGACCCTGACGAAGGTCCTGGCCGGCGAGGGCATCCCCGCCGCCGGCACGGTCACCCGCTCCGGCCAGGTCGGCTACCTCCCGCAGGACCCGCGCACCGGCGACCTGGACGTGCTCGCCCGGGACCGCATCCTCTCCGCCCGCGGCCTGGACGTCGTCCTGCGCAAGATGCGCGAGAACGAGGACCGGATGGCCAACGGCAAGGGCGCCACCCGCGAGAAGGCCATGAAGAAGTACGAGCGCCTGGAGACGGAGTTCCTCACCAAGGGCGGGTACGCCGCCGAGGCCGAGGCCGCCACCATCGCCGCCAGCCTGGGGCTGCCCGACCGCATCCTCGGCCAGCCGCTGCACACCCTCTCCGGCGGTCAGCGCCGCCGCGTCGAACTGGCCCGCATCCTCTTCTCGGACTCCGACGTCCTCCTCCTGGACGAGCCGACCAACCACCTCGACGCCGACTCGATCGCCTGGCTGCGCGACTACCTGAAGACCTACCGCGGCGGCTTCATCGTCATCTCCCACGACGTCGACCTCGTCGACACGGTCGTCAACAAGGTCTTCTACCTGGACGCCAACCGGTCCCAGATCGACGTCTACAACATGGGCTGGAAGCTCTACCAGAAGCAGCGCGAGGCCGACGAGCGGCGCCGCAAGCGCGAGCGCGCCAACGCCGAGAAGAAGGCCGCCGCCCTGAACTCCCAGGCCGACAAGATGCGCGCCAAGGCCACGAAGACCGTCGCCGCCCAGAACATGGCCCGCCGCGCCGAGAAGCTGCTGGCCGGCCTGGAGGAGGTGCGCGTCAGCGACAAGGTCGCCAAGCTGCGCTTCCCCGACCCGGCGCCGTGCGGCAAGACCCCGCTGACCGCCGAGGGCCTGTCGAAGTCCTACGGCTCGCTGGAGATCTTCACGGACGTCGACCTGGCCATCGACAAGGGCTCGCGGGTGGTCATCCTCGGCCTCAACGGCGCCGGCAAGACCACGCTGCTGCGCCTGCTGGCGGGCGTGGAGAAGCCCGACACCGGCGAGGTCCGCCCGGGCCACGGCCTCAAGCTGGGCTACTACGCCCAGGAGCACGAGACCCTGGACCCGGACCGCACGGTCCTGGAGAACATGCGCTCCGCCGCGCCCGACATGGACCTCGTCGACATCCGCAAGACGCTGGGCTCCTTCCTCTTCTCCGGCGACGACGTCGACAAGCCGGCCGGAGTGCTCTCCGGCGGCGAGAAGACCCGTCTGGCCCTGGCGACCCTGGTGGTCTCCTCCGCCAACGTCCTCCTTCTTGACGAGCCGACGAACAACCTCGACCCGGCCAGCCGCGAGGAGATCCTCGGCGCGCTGCACACCTTCACCGGCGCCGTGGTCCTGGTGACCCACGACGAGGGCGCCGTGGAGGCCCTCCAGCCCGAGCGGATCATCCTGCTCCCCGACGGCGTCGAGGACCTGTGGGGCCAGGAGTACGCCGACCTGGTGGCGCTGGCCTGATCCGCCTTTCGGGGCGGCCTGCCCAGGCAGCGGTTCTCCGAAGCGGCGATTCCGGAGCCCCGGTGGGCATACGCCCCCGGGGCTCCGAAGTGTCTTACGTGTCCGGAATGCCGCCCAGACGCCGATCCGATCAAGACCGTATGGATCATTCGGCCGACGGGTGATCCATCATCTGAGTGAGAACGGCTCGTACCCCGGCGAGCCTGCGAAGTCGGGTCCCTACCCCCCGGTCCGACCCGCTGTCATATGACCGTATACGGCCTGACCTGCCTTTTCTCTGTGCTCTGTGGTTCGACGGAGCATGGATGGGGTGCGGAATCCTCAATTCCCGGCGTCAATTCCGCGTACCCGGCGGCAAACGATGTCCCACCGACCTTGCTGAATGGGTGGCCAGGAAGCGAGAGAGGGGTGATCATGAGAGTCCAGAGCGCACTTCCCATGAGGAGGCACGGGTGGCCGAGACTCTGAAGAAGGGCAGCCGGGTTACCGGCGCCGCGCGCGAGAAGCTCGCGGCAGACCTGAAGAAGAAGTACGACTCCGGTGCAAGCATCCGGGCGCTGGCCGAAGAGACCGGCCGCTCCTACGGGTTCGTTCACCGGATGCTCAGTGAATCCGGTGTGACCCTGCGCGGTCGCGGCGGAGCGACCAGGGGCAAGAAGGCCGCCTCGGCCTGACCGAGGCGGGCGGACCGCGCTTCCGGGAAAGACAGTGACCACCCGGCCGCTCATGCGGAGCACCGGGTGGTTACTGTTCAGTCACTTACGCACACCAGTGCGGTCGGCTGACTCGGAGGCGCTCCATGACCCTGCTCGACAAGGACGGCGTACGACTCACCGTCGACGACGCGCTCGCCACGGTGACGCTCACGAACCCGGCCAAGCGCAACGCGCAGTCGCCCGCCCTGTGGCGGGCGCTCGCCGAGGCCGGTTCGCTGCTTCCCGGACAGGTACGGGTCGTGGTGCTGCGCGGCGAGGGCAAGTCCTTCTCCGCGGGGCTGGACCGGCAGGCGTTCACCTCCGAGGGGTTCGACGGCGAGCCGTCGTTCCTCGACCTCGCGCGGGGTTCCGACGAGGCACTGGACGCCGAGATCGCCGCGTACCAAGAGGCGTTCACCTGGTGGCGACGGCACGACCTGGTGTCCGTCGCCGCCGTCCAAGGACATGCGATCGGGGCGGGCTTCCAGCTCGCGCTCGCCTGTGACCTGCGCGTGTGCGCGCAGGACGCGCAGTTCGCGATGCGTGAGACGAGCCTGGGGCTGGTGCCGGACCTGACCGGCACCCACCCGCTCGTCGGGCTCGTCGGCTACGCCAGGGCGCTGGAGATCTGCGCCACCGGCCGGTACGTCCACGCGGCCGAGGCCGAGCGGATCGGCCTGGCCAACCTCGTCGTCCCGGCCGCCGACCTCGACGGCGCGGTGGCGGACCTGACGGCGGCGCTGCTGGCCGCGCCGCGTGACGCGGTGATCGAGACGAAGGCGCTGCTGGCCGGCGCGGTCTCCCGTACGTACGAGGAGCAGCGCGCGGCCGAGCGCGCGGCCCAGGCCCGGCGGCTGCGGGACCTGGCGGGGCTGGGGGAGTAGCGGCGGAGCCGGGGCGGGGAGCCCGACCGGGACCGGCGGCCCCCGCGCGCGGTCCGGTGCGGTGGCGGGTGACGGGTTTCGGGTCGCGTGTGGTGACGCGTCCGCGGCGGTCGGTCCGGGTGCGCCGATCGCCCCATGGAGGTCGGCCCTCGTCCGGTGACGGGGGCACGCGCATCCGGGCTCGCGCGTGGCCGGTCCGCGGAGACCGGCCACCGTCCGATGAGGCGGCCCGCCCCTACAGCACCCGTCCCGCCCGGTGCTTGACCGCCCGCAGACGGACCTCCGCGGGCAGGTGGTCCAGCCCGGCCGAGCGGCGGGCGCCCGCCAGCGCCTCGTCGGAGACGCGGGTGAGGACGTCGGCGGGGTCGGCGTGCGGGGCGAGGGTGAGGTTCATCCGGACTCGGGGCTCGCGGCGGCGGCCGGTGAGCAGGGCGCGGGAGCGTTCCACGCCTTCCAGCGACCCGGACTGCGCCTCCAGCACGTCCTCCAGCGCCCGGCCGCGGAGCCGCGCGCCCTGGCCGTCGCCGCTGTCCACCAGGATGTCGCCCAGCCGGTGCCGCCGGAACTGCGACAGCAGCCACCACAGGGCGAGCAGCACGACGACGGCCAGCGCCGCGATGACGACCGGCCACCACCAGCCCTCGCCGGTCCAGCGGGTCCGGTTGTGGTCGCTCAGCAGGACATCGCCGGCCCGGGTCCAGGGCCAGTGGTCCGGCATCCCGAAGTGCCAGCGCCGCGGCAGGTCCAGCCCGCCGAGCAGGACCGAGGCGCCCACGCCCAGCAGGATCAGGCCGATCAGGGCCAGCAGGACGCGGTTGACCGCTCTGAGCACCTTGTGCATCGTCCGTTCACTCCTTCGCCGATCGCCGGACCTTCACGGACAGCGAGCGCCGGCGGGCGAGCCCGAGTTGCCGCAGCCCGTCCGCGAGCGCCGTCTCCAAGTCGTGCCGGACCTCGTCCAGTTCGCGGAAGTGGGAGACCGCCCGCGCCTTGACCTTGCGGCGGCCCACCGACGTCCGTACGGACTGGATGCCGGGGACCTCCATCGCCCGGTCGCGCAGCACCAGGGAGGCGGCCGAGCGGTCCAGCCCGGCGCGGACGTCCGGGGAGCCGCGGCGCATCGCGTACACCCGGCGCAGGCCCGGCGTCAGCGCCAGCACCAGGAGCCACAGCCCCAGGGCCATGGCGACGGCGGCGCCGGTGATCACCCACACGTCGTCGAGATGACGGGTGGCCAGTTCGTCGGCGAGCCGCTTGCGCCAGGACATCGCGGGCCGGTTCGCGCGGACCGCGGCCACGTCGTACAGCAGCAGCCCGGCCGCACAGAGCAGCACCAGCGCCACCAGACCGGCCGGGACCCGCCGGGTCCCCCAGAAACGGCCGCGCTTGCCCCCGTTGTCGACGACCTCGTGCGGACGGTCCGGCTCGGCGCGCTCCGGCGGGGCGGCGCTCGACCCGCCGCCGTCGCGCCCGGGTCCGCCGTCCCGCCCCTGTCCGCCGTCGTCCTTGTCCAGCGTCGGCAGCCGGCGGGTGTCCGGGCCCTCGGGGCCCTCGGTGGCGTCGCTCATCGCACGCGCCCCTTGCCCGACCGCTCCCACTGCGGCGTCAGCAGCCGCTCCACCTGGACCGCCACCTCCGGCACCTCCATCCCGGCCAGCACCCGCACCCGGTCGGCGACCTGACGGCGCACCGCGCCGCACTGGGCGCCGATGTCGCAGGGGTAGCCCAGCTCCACCGTCACCCGCACCCGGGCCTCGCCGAAGTGCGGCCGGCCGACGCCGCGCCGTACGGTCACCGTCGCGTGCGCGTCGGTGTCGGCGGTGGAGGCGTCACGCAGCGCGTCGCGGGCCGCCTGCGCGGCGATCTTCGCCACGACCCGGTCCGCGACCCGCGTCGAACCGCGCTCCCCCGCCGCGACGGACGGGGCGGCGGGCGGGGACACCGTCGCCACCGGGCCTCACCGCCGCTTGTCGCGGTCGCCGGAGCGGCTGCGGAAGAACTCGCCCGCCTCCAGGTCCCCGTCCGCGAACTTCCCGATCACGAAGCCGATGGCGCCCAGCGCCGCCACCAGCACGAACGCGCCGAAGCCGCCGAAGTATCCGGCGAAGCCCAGCGCCATCCCGGCCAAAAGGCCCACCACCGCCATGTTCATCACCGCGCTCCTTCGCTGCCGTCGGCCGGCCCCGTCCTACCGGGGCCCGCGCTCGTCATCACCGGACCTCGCGCTCGTCGTCGCCCGGCCCCGCGATCGCCGTCACTGGAGCTTGCGCTCGTCCTCGTCGTCCTCGTCCTCGTCGTCGGGCAGCTTCACGTCGCTGACCGCGATGTTGACCTCGACGACCTCCAGGCCCGTCATCCGCTCCACCGCGGAGATCACGTTCTCCCGCACGGAGCGCGCCAGGTCCGCGATGGAGACGCCGTACTCGACGACGATCTCCAGGTCCAGCGCGGTCTGCGTCTCGCCGACCTCGGCCTTCACCCCGCGCGTGACGGCCTTGGCGCCGCCCCCGCCGGGCACTCGGTCGCGCACCGCGCCCAGGGTGCGGGAGAACCCGCCGCCCATCGCGTGCACGCCCACCACATCGCGCGCCGCCAGCCCCGCGATCTTCTCCACGACGCCGTCGGCGATGGTGGTCCGTCCCCGGGACCCGGGGTCGCCGCCGCCCCGCTTCCCGCCCAAAGTCTTCTGGCCCTCGCCCTGTGACTCCCGGCCGGAGGGGTCGGACTGGTTGCGCTGTGCGGTGTCGCTCATCGCCGATCATCCCTTTCTGAGGGGAGGAATCGTCCCTGTGCGCGAGGGGAAGAGGTCACCCCGCTCCGTTCACCACAGTAGGTGGGGTTCCCCCGGCGCGCTCCGGGGATGCGGCAGAGGAGTGCACGCGGCGGGGCCGTTCGGGTGGGTCGCCCTGCCGGTCCGTTGGGCGTGCGGCAGGGTGGGAGGACCGTAGGGAAAGGGGTGACGGCCAGTGGCCGCGAACCAGTTGGTACACGCCGTCCGGCAGCAGCTCGGCATCGGCCGGATCCTGCCGCTGGGTGGTCCCGCGGACGGGGCGTGGATCACGGAGCGGGCGGCGGCCGGCGCACTGCGCGCCGCCGCGCGCCCGCTGACCGGCGTCCGCGTCGACGCGCTCCGGCTCTCCCTCGCCGACCCGGACGCCGCCCCGGAGCCGTCCGTCCCGCCCCCGCCCAGCGCCCTGCCGCCGGGTCCGCTGCGCGTCGAGGCGGAGTTCGCCGCCACCGCCGCCCGCCCGGTCCCCGCGGTCGCCGCCCTGCTCCGCGAGACGTTGCTGACCTGCGCGGGAGACGGCCTGGGGCTGGTGGTCGCGGCCGTCGACCTGCGGATGACGGAGCTTTTGGACGAGCTGCCGGAGGAGGACGGGCCAGGGGAGGGGGACGAGCCTCCGGAGGGCTCGGCGGCGGACGGTGCCCGGGACGAGGACGGTTCCGGGGCGTCGGCCGACGCGTTGATCGCCGCGATCCGGCGGGTCCCGGGGGTGACCAGGACGGCGCCCGCGCTGGGCGGCCCGTCCCGGGGGGTGCGGCGGGAGGGGGATCACGCCTTGGTGCAGGTGGCCGTGTCCGCGCGGCGGCGGGCGCTGGACGTGGCGCTCGGGGTGCGGGAAGCGGTCGCGGCGGCGGCCGGGGCGCCTCTGACGGTGGCGGTGCTGGTCACGGGGGTGGACCGGGTGGGAGACAAGGGGCGGGGGTGAGGCGCTGAGCTGGGGGGGGCGGGGGGCCCGGGCGACAGGAACCGGGCCCCGCCCCCCACGCGGTCGCCCCCGCGCAGAAACCCCCGGGGGCGGCCCCCGCCCCCCGGGGGAGG
>NZ_JBEXNM010000085.1:0-31855 GCF_040611095.1 Streptomyces sp. NPDC003077
GGGGCGGGCCCGTCCGCGTTTCACGTGAAACATCCGGACACTGTTTCACGTGAAACACATGGCGGGCTGTTTCACGTGAAACATAGGTCCCGTTTCACAGAGGCCGGAGAGCGGGCTCCTTCTGTACGGCCCCCAGCAAGCGGTCCAGCGCCAGTTCCACGTCTTCCTTCCAGGAGATCGTGGTCCGCAGTTCGAGCCGCATGCGCGGGAACCGGACGTGGGACCGAACGGTCTTGAAGCCCACCGCCAGCAGATGATCAGCCGGCAGCACACAGGCCGGCTCCTCCCAGCGGGCGTCTCCGAACGCCTCCACCGCCTTGAAGCCACGCCGGATGAGGTCTTTGGCCACGGTCTGCACCATCACCCGGCCCAGTCCCTGCCCCTGGTAGGCGGGGCTCAGCCACGCGGTCAGCAACTGGACGGCGTCATGGGAGACCGGACTGGTGGGGAAGGCCGTGGACCGCGGGACGTAGGCCGGTGGTGCATAGAGCACGAAACCCACCGGGACGTCGTCGACATAGACCACCCGCCCGCACGACCCCCACTCCAGGAGGACGGAGGAGATCCAGGCTTCCTTCTCCTGCTCGGTCCGGCAGGCCTTTACCGCGGCCTCACCACGGACGGGATCCAGCTCCCAGAAGACACAGGAGCGGCAGCGCTTGGGGAGATCCGGAAGGTTGTCGAGTGTGAGCGGTACGAGCCGACGGCCCATGAAGCCAGGTCCTCACTTCCCTCGCTCGCCGCACTGCGTGAGGCGGCCCGGATGTCCCGCTCTCTGAGCAGGCCACCGACGAATCCGCCGACGGCCCCGAGACCGAACCCCGCCGCCACCAGCCCACCGCGGCTCACCGATCGCATGGCCCCTCCCCAACGGACGCGCGCCATACCCGATCGCATCGTAGCGACGGTCCACGGCCTCCGGGTACCAAAGGGCGGGGCGTGTTTCCGGGTCTCCCCGAAGACACGCCCCGCCCTGCGAGCCCGGCTCAGTCCTCTTCGCTCTCCTCGGTGAGCCCCAGGACACGACCCTCACCGGGTGCCAGGGTGCCCAGGATGCGCTCCAGATCATCCATCGAGGCGAACTCGACGACGATCTTTCCCTTCTTCTGGCCCAGGTCGACCTTCACCCGGGTCTCGAACCGATCCGACAGCCGGGAAGCCAGGTCGGACAGTGCCGGGGACATGCGCGTCCCGGCCCGCGGCCCCTTGGCCTTGCCCGACCGTTTGGGGGAGGTGCTCATCATCCGCACGATCTCCTCGACCGTCCGGACCGACAGCCCCTCGGCCACGATGCGGCGCGCGAGCTGGGTCTGCTCCTCCGGGCCCTCCACCGACACCAGCATCCTGGCGTGCCCCGCGGAGATGACCCCGGCCGCCACCTTGCTCTGGACCTCCGGTGACAGCCGCAGCAGGCGCAGCGTGTTCGAGACCTGCGGGCGGGAGCGCCCGATCCGGTCCGCCAGCTCGTCGTGCGTGCACTTGAAGTCCCGCAGCAGCTGGTCGTAGGCCGCCGCCTCTTCCAGCGGGTTCAGCTGCACCCGGTGGAGGTTCTCCAGCAGGGCGTCGAGCAGCAGCTTCTCGTCACCCGTCGCGCGGACGATCGCCGGAATCCGCTCCAGGCCGGCTGCCCGGCACGCCCGCCACCGGCGTTCGCCCATGACGAGTTCGTACTGCCCCGGCCCGGTCGGACGCACCACCACCGGCTGCAGCAGCCCGACCTCCTGGATGGAGGTGACCAGCTCGTCGTGCGAGTCCTCGTTGAAGTCCGTCCTCGGCTGCCGAGGGTTCGGCTTGATGGCATCGACCGGCAGCTCGGCGAAGTGTGCCCCGGCCACCTCCTGGAGCGGCTCCACCGAAGGCACCCCTGTTTCACGTGAAACACCGTTCCCCGCGAGCGAGGTCACCTTGGCCGCGGCCACGCCGCGCTCCGGTACCAGTACCGGAACCGACGTCGGCGATGTCGCATCAGGGCCTTGTGGCGCTGCGGGGATCAGCGCACCGAGCCCGCGGCCCAGCCCCCTACGTCGTTCACTCACTGAGTCCCCTCCGGCATCCTGTGCTGTCCTTCATAGTTCACGCTGAGCCCGTGGCCACCGGCCACCGATGCTCCGCGCAGGGCGATTTCCCGGGCCGCCTCCAGATAGGAGAGCGCACCACTGGAACCCGGGTCGTAGGTGAGGACCGTCTGCCCGTAGCTGGGGGCTTCCGAGATCCGTACCGACCGGGGGATGCTGGTGCGCAGCACCTCTTTCCCGAAGTGGCTCCGTACTTCCTCCGCGACCTGCGAGGCCAGTCGGGTCCGCCCGTCGTACATGGTGAGCAGGATCGTCGAGACGTGGAGCTCCGGGTTCAGGTGCCCCCGCACGAGATCGACGTTGCGCAGCAGCTGGCCCAGGCCTTCCAGCGCGTAGTACTCGCACTGGATCGGGATCAGCACCTCCGCACCGGCGACCAGTGCGTTGACGGTGAGCAGACCGAGCGAGGGCGGGCAGTCGATGAGGATGTAGTCCAGCGGCTGCTGGTACGCCTTGATGGCCCGGTCCAGACGGCTCTCCCGCGCCACCAGCGAGACCAGCTCGATCTCCGCTCCGGCCAGATCGATCGTGGCGGGTGCGCAGAAAAGCCCCTCCACATCGGTCACCGGCACGACGACATCGGACAGCGGTTTGCTCTCCACAAGAACGTCGTAGATCGACGGAACCTCGGCGTGGTGGTCGATGCCCAGAGCCGTCGACGCGTTGCCCTGCGGATCGAGGTCGACCACCAGGACCCGCGCACCGTGCAAGGCCAGCGAGGCGGCCAGGTTGACGGTGGTCGTGGTCTTCCCGACCCCGCCCTTCTGGTTGGCCACCACGATGACCCGCGTCTGCTCGGGTCTGGGCAGCGCTACACCCGTGCGGCCGACGGTGTCCACCGCTAGCTGAGGGGGCGACGTTTCACGTGAAACATCATCCCCGAGTGACTCACTACGGGGACCGGGGACCGGGTCGGTCATCGGTCCCGCGATATTGGCGTCGGACCGCACGGATTCACTCTCCTCGACATCAGGCTCGCAGTGCTCAGAGCCTGCCATGCTTCCAGGTTCATGAACCAGTGAGGTCCGCTCTTCTGTGGATGAACCCCCCGTTGTGGATACATCCGTAACCCGTCCGGGGTGGCGGTCACGCGGTGCGGCAGCAGCCGCCCGGCCGCGACTGATGATTCCGTGCAGCAGAGAACGGTGTTTCACGTGAAACACGATGCCAGCGCGGTGCCCGATTTGTCCGCGACACGCGTATTGATGGGTTTAACGGAGTACAGCGCACGCCGAGGCAGGCGCCACGCCGATCCAGCGCCTCCGGCGCATCACAGCCCGGCAGGCCCACAGCCCCTACACGGCGCGAGGCCGCGCCTCAGCGCCGCCGCCCCCGCGACGCCCGGCTCGGCCGGGCCGCCTTCGCGCGCTTCGCCGCGAACCGCACGCCGCCCGGGCTCTCCCCCACCTCGACCCGCACGACGGTGGACAGCGGATCCACCACGCCCTCACCGACGTGCACCACCGAGGTGTCCACCACCCCGAGCTTGCTCAGAGCCGCCCGGGCCCCCTTCAGCTCCTCCTCCGCGGTGTCGCCCTTGAGCGCCAGCATCTCCCCGTACGGCCGGAGCAGCGGAACGCCCCATCCGGCCAGCCGGTCCAGCGGCGCCACGGCACGCGCCGTCACCACGTGCACCTGCGGCAGCTTGCCCATGACCTCCTCGGCCCGGCCGCGCACCACCGTCACGTGGTCCAGCCCGAGCAGCTCCACCACTTCGAGCAGGAAGTTCGTCCGCCGCAGCAGCGGCTCCAGCAGCGTGATCTTCAGGTCCGGCCGGACCAGCGCCAGCGGGATGCCGGGCAGCCCGGCGCCCGAGCCCACGTCGCAGACGGTGACGCCCTCCGGCACCACCTCGGAGAGCACCGCGCAGTTCAGCAGGTGCCGCTCCCACAGCCGGGGCACCTCGCGCGGACCGATCAGGCCCCGCCGCACGCCCGCGTCGGCGAGCAGTTCGGCGTACCGCACCGCGTCCGGGAAACGCTCGCCGAACACCTCACGCGCCGCCTCCGGCGCCGACGGGAGCTCCGCCGCTTCCTCCGTCACGGAAACCGCCCTTCCTTTGCACTGCTGGACTGGTCGATGGGGCGGGGTCCGGGTGCCTCGGCACCGCGGTCCGCACACCCCGGGTTCACACAGAAGGCTGACAAGTTTTGGCCCCGCCTGCGAGCAGACGGGGCCACACCTTTTGCCAACGGGGCTGATCAGGCCGGGAGGACCACCACGCGCCGCTGCGGCTCCTCGCCCTCGGACTCGCTGCGCAGGCCGGCGGCGGCCACCGCGTCGTGCACGACCTTCCGCTCGAACGGCGTCATCGGCTTGAGCTTCACCGGCTCACCGGTGCCCTTGGCCTCCTCGGCCGCCTTGGCACCCAGCTCCGCCAGTTCCTCGCGCTTGCGCGCCCGGAAACCGGCGATGTCCAGCATCAGGCGGCTGCGGTCGCCGGTCTCGCGGTGCACCGCCAGGCGGGTCAGCTCCTGCAGCGCCTCCAGCACCTCGCCGTCCCGGCCCACCAGCTTCTGCAGGTCGCGGCTGGTCGAGTCGCTGATGATCGACACGGCGGCACGGTCGGCCTCGACGTCCATGTCGATGTCACCGTCGAGGTCCGCGATGTCCAGCAGACCCTCCAGGTAGTCGGCCGCGATCTCCCCTTCCTGCTCCAGGCGGGTCAGGGTGTCGGTGCCCTCGGCGGCAGGGGTGGTGTCCGTCACGGAAGGACTCCTTCTCACTTCTTGGACGGGTGCTTGGGCCGCTGCTGGCCCTTGCGCTGTCCGGACTTGGCGTTACGGGAGCCTGAGGCGGAGCCGCCCTTCGGCTTGCTGTCCTGCGGGGCCTTCTTCTCCAGCGAGGGCTTCTTCACGGCGTCCTGGACGGACGACCCTCCGGAGTCGCCGTTGGCCGTGGAACCGGCCCGCGCCCGGCGCTGCGCCCCGCCGGTGGCCGCCGGCTGCTGCGTCTGGCGCTTGGACTTCGTCTGCCGCTTGGGCTGCTGCCGGTTCTGGCGCGCCTCCTCGGCGGCCTTGCGAGACTCGGCCTCGGCCGGGTCCTCCTTGAGCTTGCCCTTGGCCCGCAGGCGCTCCTGGCGCTCGGTGTAGGCACGGCTGCCCGGGGTCGGGTTGCGGCGGATGACGAACATCTGCTGGCCCATGGTCCACACGTTGGTGGTCAGCCAGTACACCAGGACACCGACGGGGAAGTTGATGCCGAACACGGCGAACATGATCGGGAAGACGTACATCAGCAGCTTCTGCTGCTGCATGAACGGCGTCTTGACCGTCAGGTCGACGTTCTTGGTCATCAGCTGGCGCTGCGTGTAGAACTGCGACGCCGACATCAGGACGATCATGATGACGGTGACGACGCGCACGTTGGTCAGCGAAGCGCCCAGGCTCTCGACCTTCTCGGCGCTGTCCATGAACTTCGCGGCCAGCGGTGCGCCGAAGATGTGGGCCTGCTGGGCGCTCTCCAGCAGCGGCCGGTCGATGACACCGACGATCTTGTTCTGCGCGATGTGGTTCAGGACCTGGTACAGCGAGATGAAGAACGGGGACTGCGCCAGGATCGGGAGACAGCTCGACAACGGGTTGGTACCCGTCTCCTTGTAGAGCTTCATCATCTCTTCGGACTGGCGCTGCTTGTCGCTCTTGTAGCGCTCCTGAATCGCCTTCATCTTCGGCTGGAGCGCCTGCATGTTCCGCGTCGCCTTGATCTGCTTCACGAAGAGCGGGATCAGGCAGATACGGATCAGCACCACCAGCGAGACGATGGACAGACCCCACGCCGCGCCGCTGTTCCTGTCGAACAACAGGCTGTAGAACGAGTGGAACTGGACGATGATCCAGGAAACGGCGTAGTAAAGAGGATTCAGGATCGTGTCCACGAATCAGGCTCCTTGGGCGTTGGGCTGAGTCTCGGGCTGTACGGCAGGCTCAGGGACGGCGGCCCCGCCCATACGGCTCCTCAGCCGCTGATGCCAGACCGGGCGCTTCCGGGGAGGGACGTGGTCGACGCCACCGAGCGACCACGGGTTGCACCGCAGGATGCGCCAAGCCGTCAGCGCGGTCCCCTTCACCGCGCCGTGGCGGTCGATGGCCGTGTAGCCATAGTGCGAGCACGACGGGTAGTACTTGCAGACCGGACCCAACAGCGGGCTGATGGTCCATTGGTACAGCTTGATGAGCAGCAGCAGCGGAAACTTCATCGTGGCGCCCTCCCCTGCCCTTCGGTGTGGGGAACCTCACCCAGCAGCCGCCGCAACGCGGTGTCCAGGTCGCGCGCCAGCTCGTCGTGGCTCGCGTCACCCGCACCGGGCAGCGCCCGTACAACCACCAGGCTACCGGCGGGCAGCCGGTCCAACCGGTCGCGCACGAGGTGGCGGAGCCGGCGCCGCACCTTGTTGCGGGTCACGGCGTTGCCGACGGCCTTGCTCACGACGAAACCCGCACGCGCCGGGGGAACGGATCCCCCCGCCGCGTGCGGGTCCGGTGCGACGTTGCGGAAATGAACGACGAGGAGCGGGCGCCCGGCCCTGCGTCCCCGGCGTACCGCGGTCGCGAAGTCCTCGCGCCGCCTCAGCCGATTGTCGGTAGGCAGCACGTCATGGACCTAGATCGTGGCTGCTCAGGCGGACAGGCGCGCGCGACCCTTGCCACGGCGGGACGCGAGAATCGCGCGGCCGGCGCGGGTGCGCATACGCAGACGGAAGCCGTGGGTCTTCGCACGACGGCGGTTGTTCGGCTGGAAGGTGCGCTTGCTCACTCGGGGGCTCCAGAAATGCTTGTGCCGTCAGGGACGACTGTGGGGTGTCGACTGGCTGTCACCGTGCGCCCACGAGTAGCTCGCAACGCCCGAGTGCACCGCTACACGATCACCAGAGCGCGATCTTTGCCCATCGGAGGCAGGCGGCAGCAGCCATCGACAACTCGACCTGGTTACGGTACGCGGGGCGGCCTCATCCGGTCAAACCAGCATCTCGCCGGGTCACACTGTACACAGGCTGTGGACAACGACTTGAATCCCCCCGCCCGTGCTGACTACCGTTGCTGAACCCCGATTCCTTCCCGCCCGTCCCGAGAATCACACATTCGTGGGACCTGTGAGAGAGCGTGCCCCCTGTGGCTGACGTACCTGCCGATCTTGCCGCAGTGTGGCCACGCGTACTCGACCACTTGCTACGCGCGGAGAGCGACAGCCTCAAGCCCAAGGACCAGGACTGGCTCAAGCGCACCCAGCCGCTGGCCCTGGTCGCCGACACCGCGCTGCTGGCCGTGCCCAACGAGTTCGCCAAGGGTGTGCTCGAAGGGCGGCTGGCACCGCTGATCGGTGAGGCGCTGAGCCAGCAGTGCGGCCGTCCGATCCGCATTGCGATCACCGTGGACGACTCCGCCGAGGACCCCGCACCCCAGCCGCCGGCCCCGATGCCGCAGCACCAGCAGCCCCCGGCCGTCGGCCGCCCCCCGCACGAGGGCTACGACGCGTACGACAACCGGCAGCCCTACGGCCACCAGAACGACGAGCTGCCCTCCGTGCGCCCCGTCTACCCCGAGTACCAGCAGCCCCGGCACGAGCCCGGCGCCTGGCCGCAGCACCCGGGCGGCATGGGCGCCCCGCACGAGGACTACGGCTGGCAGCAGCAGCGGCTCGGCGGCTTCCCGGAGCGCGACCCCTACGCCTCCCCGCCGCCCGCGCACGGCCGGCCGCACAGCCAGCGACCCCAGGACGACTACCGCACGCAGGGCCCGGGCGGCTCCGCCCCGTCGCAGCACCAGCACGGCGAGGGGCCCCGTTCCCCGTACGACTCCGTGCAGCACCAGGATCCGTCCGAACGCCGGCAGAGCGGCCACCTGCCCGCGCCCAGCGGCGCGCCCGGCCCGCTCGCCGCGCAGCCGGCACCCGCGCCCGGCCCCGGTGAGCCCACCGCGCGGCTGAACCCGAAGTACCTCTTCGACACCTTCGTCATCGGCGCGTCCAACCGCTTCGCGCACGCCGCGGCGGTGGCCGTCGCCGAGGCACCGGCCAAGGCGTACAACCCGCTGTTCATCTACGGCGAGTCCGGGCTCGGCAAGACGCACCTGCTGCACGCCATCGGGCACTACGCGCGCAGCCTCTACCCGGGGACGCGGGTGCGGTACGTGAGCTCGGAGGAGTTCACCAACGAGTTCATCAACTCCATCCGCGACGGCAAGGCGGACGCGTTCCGCAAGCGCTACCGCGACATGGACATCCTCCTGGTCGACGACATCCAGTTCCTGGCCAGCAAGGAGTCCACGCAGGAGGAGTTCTTCCACACCTTCAACACGCTCCACAACGCCAACAAGCAGATCGTGCTCTCCAGTGACCGGCCGCCCAAGCAGCTCGTCACCCTGGAGGACCGGCTGCGCAACCGCTTCGAGTGGGGCCTGATCACCGACGTCCAGCCGCCCGAGCTGGAGACGCGGATCGCGATCCTGCGCAAGAAGGCCGTGCAGGAGCAGCTCAACGCGCCGCCGGAGGTCCTGGAGTTCATCGCCTCCCGCATCTCGCGCAACATCCGCGAACTGGAGGGCGCCCTGATCCGCGTCACGGCGTTCGCCTCGCTCAACCGCCAGCCGGTGGACCTGGGCCTGACCGAGATCGTGCTGAAGGACCTGATCCCGGGGGGCGAGGACGCCGCGCCCGAGATCACCGCGACCGCGATCATGGCGGCGACCGCCGACTACTTCGGCCTGACGGTGGACGACCTGTGCGGGTCCTCGCGCAGCCGCGTGCTCGTCACGGCCCGGCAGATCGCGATGTACCTGTGCCGCGAGCTGACGGACCTGTCGCTGCCGAAGATCGGCGCGCAGTTCGGCGGCCGGGACCACACGACGGTCATGCACGCCGACCGGAAGATCCGCGCCCTGATGGCGGAGCGGCGCTCCATCTACAACCAGGTCACCGAGCTGACCAACCGGATCAAGAACGCCTGAGCCCGGCCTGATGGGCGGCGGGCGCGCGTTCCGGGACGGATGCGGATGAAGCGGGGCGCGTCGCGGCCGGCGGCCGACCGCGCGCTCGTCAGGATCCGGACGGCCCCGGGCCGCCGGAGGAAGAGCCGTCCGCGCGCCGTCGAGGGCTGGGCCGCCGGTCCGGGCCCGCCGTACACGTCCGCCCAGGGATCCGTCCAAGGCGCGTCAGCGGTGAGCCGAGGGATCCACAGCCCGTGGATGACGGCGCCACCTGCGGACCCGCAGCCAAGGCTGCCGCGGAGTCCCGCACCCCCAGCTCGCCGACTCGTCCCCGTCCGCGCAAGCCCCGCCGTGCTCGCCCCACCGACACCGCGCCCCCAGCGCCCGCCCCTCACCCCGCGAACCGCCGACCGCCCCCGCCGGCCGTACACAGCCGGTGGACGCCTCCCGCAAGCCGCCTCCGACCCGCCGTCCGCGTCCCCGACAGCGCCCGCAGCCGACCCCGACGCTCTCCGACAGCCCCCGCCACCGAGTCCGGCCCGCTCTCCCGCCCTCCGCGCTGTTCGATTTCCACCCCTGGTTACGGCCGCCCTCCACAGATGTGGGGAGAATCTTCCGTCCACACCCTGGGGACTGGGAAGTTATTCATCCGGCGTCCACAGGCGTCGGGCCGGGAACCATGTCTGCGCAGGTCAGAGGGCTGTGCATTTGTGGTCAACTCTTCTCCACAGGGTGTGGACAAAAGATTTCCACATCGGTACCCACAGGCCGTTGTCCACGGAGGGGACGCCTGTGCCCACAGCCCGAGGGGGGTTGTCCCCACCTCGGAGCCACTTCTCCACACCCCTGTCCACTGTTCGGCAACGCGACACCCGCACTCACCGACGCGAGTGAAAGGCGTCACACCGCGGTACGGGATTGGGCTGTGGGGAACCGGGGTAAAGCTGGGGACAGGACTGGGGAGAAGTGCCCTCTGCCTGTGGGCGGGGTGTGCAGAACTTCTGCCGGTCCACAGGTGGGCCCGCTTATCCACGGGTCCCACCCACAGCCCCGGTGGACAAAAAAGCGGCTTTGAGCTGCGCAGACATGGTTGTCCACGGTTTCCACAGGCCCTACTACTACGACCACGGTTATCTACCGGGGACTTCCTCTCGAATCGGGTGCTGTGCACAACTTGGGGAACGGGCCTCGTCCGCCCCTTCGCTCGACTTGACCCCGAGCAGCAACGGCTGTCGGTGGTGTGCGTCAAACTGTTCAGGCGGCTACCCAGCCGACGAACAAGGCCAGCAGGGCGCAAGCCAGCAACAGCAGGAGGCGGTTTCCGGTGAAGATCCGGGTGGAGCGCGATGTACTCGCGGAGGCGGTGGCCTGGGCGGCCAAGAGCCTCCCGGCCCGTCCGCCGGTGCCCGTCCTCGCGGGCCTGCTGCTGAAGGCGGAGGACGGCGCCCTGAGCCTGTCGGGCTTCGACTACGAGGTCTCGGCGCGGGTCTCGGTGGAGGCGGAGGTCGAGGAGGAGGGCACCGTCCTGGTGTCCGGCCGGCTGCTGGCCGACATCTCCCGCGCGCTCCCCAACCGCCCGGTGGAGATCTCCACAGACGGTGTACGAGTGACCGTGGTCTGCGGCTCCTCCCGCTTCACCCTCCACACCCTGCCTGTGGAGGAGTACCCGGCGCTGCCCCAGATGCCCACCGCCACCGGCACCGTCCCCGGCGAGGTGTTCGCCGCCGCCGCGTCGCAGGTCGCCATCGCGGCCGGCCGGGACGACACGCTCCCGGTGCTCACCGGCGTCCGGATCGAGATCGAGGGCGACACCGTCACCCTGGCCTCCACCGACCGCTACCGCTTCGCCGTCCGCGAGTTCCTGTGGAAGCCGGAGAACCCGGACGCCCAGGCCGTCGCGCTGGTGCCCGCCAAGACGCTGCTGGACACCGCCAAGTCGCTGAGCAGCGGTGACTCCGTCACGATCGCGCTGTCGGGCTCCGGCGCCGGCGAGGGCCTGATCGGTTTCGAGGGCGCCGGGCGGCGTACGACGACCCGCCTGCTGGAGGGCGACCTCCCCAAGTACCGCACGCTCTTCCCCACCGAGTTCAACTCCGTGGCCGTGATCGAGACCGCGCCGTTCGTCGAGGCGGTCAAGCGTGTGGCGCTGGTGGCCGAGCGCAACACTCCGGTCCGGCTGAGCTTCGAGCAGGGCGTGCTGATCCTGGAGGCCGGGTCGAGCGACGACGCACAGGCTGTGGAGCGGGTGGACGCCGACCTGGAGGGCGAGGACATCTCGATCGCCTTCAACCCGGGCTTCCTGCTGGAGGGCCTGTCGGCCATCGACTCCCCGGTCGCCCAGCTTTCCTTCACGACCTCCACCAAGCCCGCGCTGCTCAGCGGCCGTCCGGCCAAGGACGCCGAGGCCGACGAGGCGTACAAGTACCTGATCATGCCGGTCCGCCTCTCGGGCTGACCGGTCGGCGGCCGGCTCCGGCGTCCCGTCCACAGGGTGGGGACGAGGGGTCGGCCGCCGTGCGTACGGCCATCGGCCGATGAGCGCCTGAGCCCACAGGTGTGCACGGCATCCCGGGCGTAGGCTCGTACTCAGGTACTAATCGCAACGACTATGCGCAAAGAGGGTCTGTGATGGAGCTCGGTCTCATCGGTCTCGGCAAGATGGGCGGCAACATGCGTGAGCGCATCCGCCGCGCTGGCCACACCGTCGTCGGATACGACCGCAACCCGGACCTGGCTGACGTGAACAGCCTCAAGGAGATGGTGGACGCCCTGCAGGGCCCGCGGGTCGTGTGGGTCATGGTCCCGGCGGGCCAGGCCACCCAGTCGACCATCGACGAGCTGGGCGAGTTGCTCTCCCCCGGCGACGTGGTCGTGGACGGCGGCAACAGCCGGTGGACCGACGACGAGAAGCACGCCGAGGAGCTGAAGGCCAAGGGCATCGGCTTCGTCGACTGCGGTGTCTCCGGTGGCGTCTGGGGCCTGGAGAACGGCTACGCCCTGATGTACGGCGGTGACGCGGAGAACGTCGCCAAGGTCCAGCCGATCTTCGACGCGCTCAAGCCCGAGGGCGACTTCGGCTCGGTGCACGCCGGCAAGGTCGGCGCCGGCCACTTCGCCAAGATGGTCCACAACGGCATCGAGTACGCCATGATGCAGGCCTACGCCGAGGGCTGGGAGCTGCTGGAGAAGGTCGACTCCGTCACCGACGTGCGCGAGGTCTTCCGCTCCTGGCAGGAGGGCACGGTCATCCGCTCCTGGCTGCTGGACCTGGCCGTCAACGCGCTGGACGACGACGAGCACCTGGACAAGCTGCGGGGCTACGCCGCCGACTCCGGCGAGGGTCGCTGGACCGTCGAGGCCGCGATCGACAACGCGGTGCCGCTGCCCGCGATCACCGCCTCGCTCTTCGCGCGGTTCGCCTCCCGCCAGGACGACTCGCCGCAGATGAAGATGATCGCCGCGCTGCGCAACCAGTTCGGTGGCCACGCGGTGGAGAACGCCGGCAAGTGACGCGACCGCCGCCCCGCGCGGGCGGCGTCGCGACGTCATCAGGACAGCAGGCATCGCCGCGGTGGTGCCGTGAACCCACCGCGGCCGGGGGAGGTCGGCGCGCCATGCACGTATCGCATCTCTCGCTCGCCGACTTCCGCTCGTACGCCCGGGTCGAGGTCCCGCTCGAACCGGGCGTCACGGCGTTCGTGGGCCCCAACGGGCAGGGCAAGACCAACCTCGTCGAGGCCGTGGGCTACCTGGCCACGCTGGGCAGCCACCGGGTGTCCTCGGACGCGCCGCTGGTGCGGATGGGCGCCGAGCGGGCGATCGTCCGGGCGGCCGTCGTGCAGGGCGAGCGGCAGCAGCTCGTCGAGCTGGAGATCAATCCCGGGCGCGCCAACCGCGCCAGGATCAACCGGTCCTCGCAGGTCAGGCCGCGGGACGTGCTGGGCATCGTCCGCACGGTGCTGTTCGCGCCCGAGGACCTGGCGCTGGTCAAGGGTGATCCGGGCGAGCGTCGCCGCTTCCTGGACGAGCTCGTCACCGCCCGCTCGCCGCGGATGGCGGGGGTGCGCTCGGACTACGACCGGGTGCTCAAGCAGCGCAACACCCTGCTGAAGACCGCGGCGCTGGCCCGGCGGCACGGTGGCAGGCAGATGGACCTGTCGACTCTGGACGTCTGGGATCAGCATCTGGCGCGCGCGGGGGCGGAGCTGCTCGCCCAGCGCCTGCATCTGATCGCCTCGCTGCAACCACTGGCGGACAAGGCGTACGAGCAGCTCGCCCCCGGCGGCGGGCCGGTGGCGCTGGAGTACCGCGGTTCGGCGGGCGAGGCGATGGCCGGGGTCTCCTCGCGCGAGGAGCTGTACGAGGTGCTGCTGGCGGCCCTGGGCGAGGCGCGCCGTGGCGAGATCGAGCGGGGCGTGACACTGGTCGGCCCGCACCGCGACGAGCTGCTGCTCAAGCTGGGTGAACTGCCCGCCAAGGGGTACGCGAGCCACGGCGAGTCCTGGTCCTACGCGCTGGCGCTGCGGCTGGCCTCGTACGACCTGCTGCGCGCGGAGGGCAACGAACCGGTGCTGGTGCTGGACGACGTGTTCGCCGAGCTGGACGCGCGCCGCCGGGAGCGGCTGGCGGAGCTGGTGGCCCCGGGCGAGCAGGTGCTGGTGACGGCCGCCGTGGACGACGACGTGCCCGGGATGCTGGTGGGCGCGCGGTACGCGGTGTCCGAGGGCGTCGTGCGGAGGATGGAAGCGTGAGCGGGGAGCCGGAGCGGGAAGCCGAGCCGTCCGGCACGTCGAAGCCGCCCCAGCTCTCCGGTGTGGACCTGGCCCGGCAGGCGCTGTTCGCGGCCAAGGAGGCGGCGCGGGCGCGGGGCGCCGCGGCGCAGCAGAAGAAGCAGGCCCGGCGAGGCGGCGGTCTGCGCTCCGGCGCGCGCGCCGACGGCCGCGATCCGCTGCCCCTGGGCGCGGCGATCAACCGGCTGATCACCGAGCGCGGCTGGGAGACCCCGGCGGCGGTGGGCGGGGTCATGGGCCGGTGGCCGCAGCTCGTCGGGCCGGAGGTGGCGCAGCACTGCGAGCCGCAGAAGTACGACGAGCAGTCCCGGGTGCTGACGGTGGTCTGCGATTCCACGGCGTGGGCGACGCAGTTGCGGCTGCTGGCGCCGCAGGTGGTGGCCCGGCTGAACCAGGATCTGGGCCACGGTACGGTCAAAATGATCAAGGTTCTGGGCCCGGGAGGCCCGGCCCGGCGGTACGGACCGCTGCGCGCGCCCGGCAGTCAGGGCCCCGGGGACACGTACGGCTGACGCGCCTGGTGGCGCCGCCGGTGACGGCCGGGCCCGCGCTCTACGGGTGGGGCGGGTGAGACCCCGCTCACGGTCTCCGAAGGTTGACACCCCGAAGCGCTGAGTGCGGGCGTGAGCGTCCTGGGGGCCCTCCTCGGATATGGGGATGCGGCGTATGGCGGTTGAGGGCGGCACGTGACGACTCAGGCGCCTGCAAACCCCCATTAGTGTCGGCGCTACCGGTAGACTGGAGATAATCCCGCCCACTCGCGGAACATGACGAACGACGCGGCCACTCCCGCCTGCCACTCATGGGGCACCTGCCACCACAGGCACGGAGAGGCTCGTGCTGTGCCAGAAAGGGCGCTTCGTGGCCGACTCCGGCGACCTCAACGAGAACATCACGGCTTCTACTGCAGAGGGGGTTCCGGCCGGCGTCAGTGGCGACTCCTCCGAGAAGCAGTCGTACGACGCCAGCGCGATCACCGTCCTCGAAGGCTTGGACGCGGTCCGCAAGCGCCCCGGCATGTACATCGGATCCACCGGTGAACGCGGTCTGCACCACTTGGTGTACGAGGTCGTCGACAACTCCGTCGACGAGGCGCTGGCCGGGCACGCCGACACCATCGACGTGACGATCCTGCCGGACGGCGGCGTGCGCGTGGTGGACAACGGCCGCGGCATCCCGGTGGACATCGTCCCCTCGGAGAAGAAGCCGGCCGTCGAGGTCGTGCTCACCGTCCTGCACGCGGGCGGCAAGTTCGGCGGCGGCGGGTACGCGGTCTCCGGTGGTCTGCACGGCGTCGGCGTCTCCGTCGTCAACGCGCTGTCCCAGAAGGTGGCCGTCGAGGTCAAGCGGGACGGCTACCGCTGGACGCAGGACTACAAGCTGGGCGTGCCGACCGCGCCGCTGGCCCGCAACGAGGCCACGGACGAGACCGGCACGACGGTGACGTTCTGGGCCGACGGCGACATCTTCGAGACCACCGAGTACAGCTTCGAGACGCTGTCCCGGCGCTTCCAGGAGATGGCGTTCCTCAACAAGGGCCTGACCATCCAGCTCACCGACGAGCGCGCGGCCCACGTCGACGAGGAGGGCAAGCCCCTCTCCGTCCGCTACCACTACGAGGGCGGCATCGTCGACTTCGTGACGTACCTGAACTCCCGCAAGGGCGAGACGGTGCACCCCACGGTGATCGACATCCAGGCGGAGGACAAGGAGCGGATGCTCTCCGTCGAGGTCGCGATGCAGTGGAACACCCAGTACACCGAGGGCGTCTACAGCTTCGCGAACACCATCCACACGCACGAGGGCGGCACCCACGAAGAGGGCTTCCGCGCCGCGCTGACGGGCCTGATCAACCGCTACGCGCGTGACAAGAAGCTGCTGCGGGAGAAGGACGACAACCTCACGGGTGAGGACATCCGCGAGGGCCTGACGGCGATCATCTCCGTCAAGCTGGGCGAGCCGCAGTTCGAGGGCCAGACGAAGACGAAGCTGGGCAACACCGAGGCCAAGACCTTCGTCCAGCGCGTGGTGCACGAGCACCTGACCGACTGGCTGGACCGCAACCCCAACGAGGCCGCGGACATCATCCGCAAGGGCATCCAGGCGGCCACCGCCCGCGTCGCCGCCCGCAAGGCGCGCGACCTGACCCGCCGCAAGGGCCTGCTGGAGACGGCCTCGCTGCCCGGCAAGCTGAGTGACTGCCAGTCCAACGACCCCACCCAGTGCGAGATCTTCATCGTCGAGGGTGACTCCGCGGGCGGCTCGGCCAAGTCCGGCCGCAACCCGCAGTACCAGGCGATCCTCCCGATCCGCGGCAAGATCCTGAACGTGGAGAAGGCGCGGGTCGACAAGATCCTCCAGAACGCCGAGGTGCAGGCGCTGATCTCGGCGTTCGGCACCGGCGTCCACGAGGACTTCGACATCTCGAAGCTCCGCTACCACAAGATCATCCTGATGGCGGACGCCGACGTCGACGGCCAGCACATCAACACCCTGCTGCTGACCTTCCTCTTCCGCTTCATGCGGCCCCTGGTCGAGGCCGGCCACGTCTACCTCTCCCGCCCGCCGCTCTACAAGATCAAGTGGGGCCGGGACGACTTCGAGTACGCCTACTCCGACCGGGAGCGCGACGCGCTCATCGAGATCGGCAAGCGGAACGGCAAGCGGATCAAGGACGACTCCGTCCAGCGGTTCAAGGGTCTGGGCGAGATGAACGCCGAGGAGCTGCGTGTGACGACGATGGACGTCGACCACCGCGTCCTCGGCCAGGTCTCCCTGGACGACGCGGCCCGCGCGGACGACCTGTTCTCGGTGCTCATGGGTGAGGACGTCGAGGCACGACGCTCGTTCATCCAGCGCAACGCCAAGGACGTCCGCTTCCTCGACATCTGAGCCCTGTCGGCCCGTAGAACAGCCGCAGCCCGAAAGGATCCAACACAGCAATGGCCGACGAGAACACTCCCGCCGTCCCCCCGGTGACCCCCGACGGCGTGGCCCCGGACGGAGCGCCCGCCGCCATCGAAGGCGTGGGCATGCGCGTCGAGCCCGTCGGGCTCGAAACGGAGATGCAGCGCTCCTACCTCGACTACGCGATGTCCGTCATCGTCTCCCGCGCGCTGCCGGACGTCCGCGACGGCCTCAAGCCGGTGCACCGCCGCGTCCTGTACGCCATGTACGACGGCGGGTACCGGCCCGAGAAGGGCTTCTACAAGTGCGCCCGCGTCGTCGGCGACGTCATGGGTACGTACCACCCGCACGGTGACTCCTCCATCTACGACGCGCTGGTCCGTCTGGCGCAGCCGTGGTCCATGCGGATGCCGCTGGTCGACTCCAACGGCAACTTCGGCTCCCCGGGCAACGACCCGGCCGCGGCCATGCGGTACACCGAGTGCCGGATGAAGCCGCTGTCCATGGAGATGCTCCGGGACATCGACGAGGAGACCGTCGACTTCCAGGACAACTACGACGGCCGCAACCAGGAGCCGACGGTCCTGCCGGCCCGGTTCCCGAACCTGCTGATCAACGGCTCGGCCGGCATCGCGGTCGGCATGGCGACGAACATCCCGCCGCACAACCTCCGCGAGGTCGCCGCCGGTGCCCAGTGGGCGCTGGAGCACCCGGACGCCTCCCACGAGGAGCTGCTGGACGCGCTGATCGAGCGCATCAAGGGCCCCGACTTCCCCACCGGCGCGCTGGTCGTGGGCCGCAAGGGCATCGAGGAGGCGTACCGCACCGGCCGCGGCTCGATCACCATGCGCGCGGTGGTCGAGGTCGAGGAGATCCAGAACCGCCAGTGCCTGGTCGTCACCGAGCTGCCCTACCAGGTCAACCCGGACAACCTCGCGCAGAAGATCGCCGACCTGGTGAAGGACGGCCGGATCGGCGGCATCGCCGACGTCCGCGACGAGACCTCCTCGCGCACCGGCCAGCGGCTGGTCATCGTCCTCAAGCGGGACGCCGTCGCCAAGGTCGTCCTGAACAACCTCTACAAGCACACCGACCTCCAGACCAACTTCGGCGCGAACATGCTCGCGCTGGTCGACGGCGTGCCGCGCACCCTCTCCCTGGACGCCTTCATCCGCAACTGGGTGAGCCACCAGATCGAGGTCATCGTCCGCCGCACGCGCTTCCGCCTGCGCAAGGCCGAGGAGCGCGCGCACATCCTGCGCGGCCTGCTCAAGGCGCTGGACGCGATCGACGAGGTCATCGCCCTCATCCGGCGCAGCCAGACCGTCGAGATCGCCCGCGACGGCCTGATGGGCCTGCTGGAGATCGACGAGATCCAGGCCAACGCGATCCTGGAGATGCAGCTGCGCCGCCTGGCCGCCCTGGAGCGCCAGAAGATCACCGCCGAGCACGACGAGCTCCAGCAGAAGATCAACGAGTACCACGCCATCCTCGCCTCGCCGGAGCGGCAGCGGCAGATCATCAGCGACGAGCTGGCCCAGATCGTCGAGAAGTACGGCGACGACCGGCGCTCCAAGCTCGTCCCCTTCGAGGGCGACATGTCCGTCGAGGACCTGATCGCCGAAGAGGACATCGTCGTCACCATCACGCGCGGCGGCTACGTCAAGCGCACCAAGACCGACGACTACCGCTCCCAGAAGCGCGGCGGCAAGGGCGTGCGCGGCACGAAGCTGAAGGAAGACGACATCGTCGACCACTTCTTCGTCTCCACCACCCACCACTGGCTGCTGTTCTTCACCAACAAGGGCCGCGTCTACCGCGCCAAGGCCTACGAGCTGCCCGACGCGGGGCGTGACGCGCGCGGCCAGCACGTCGCCAACCTGCTGGCCTTCCAGCCGGACGAGCGCATCGCCGAGATCCTGGCCATCCGCGACTACGAGGCCGTGCCGTACCTCGTCCTCGCCACCAAGGCCGGCCTGGTGAAGAAGACGCCGCTGAAGGACTACGACTCGCCGCGCTCCGGTGGCGTCATCGCCATCAACCTGCGCGCCCGCGAGGACGGCACGGACGACGAGCTGATCGGCGCCGAGCTGGTCTCCAGCGAGGACGACCTGCTGCTGATCAGCAAGAAGGCCCAGTCCATCCGGTTCACCGCGACGGACGAGGCGCTGCGCCCGATGGGCCGCGCCACCTCCGGCGTCAAGGGCATGAGCTTCCGCGAGGGCGACGAACTGCTGTCGCTGAACGTGGTGCGCCCGGGCACGTACGTCTTCACCGCCACCGACGGCGGCTACGCCAAGCGCTCGCCGGTGGACGAGTACCGCGTCCAGGGCCGCGGCGGTCTCGGCATCAAGGCCGCCAAGATCGTCGAGGACCGCGGTTCGCTGGTCGGCGCGCTGGTGGTCGAGGAGACGGACGAGATCCTGGCGATCACCCTCTCCGGTGGTGTGATCCGCACGCGGGTCAACGAGGTACGGGAGACCGGCCGTGACACCATGGGCGTCCAACTGATCAACCTGGGCAAGCGCGATGCCGTCGTGGGCATCGCTCGGAACGCCGAGGCCGGTCGTGAGGCCGAAGAGGTCGAGGGCGTCGACGAGGACGCGCCGGCCGACGAGGCCGGGACGACCGAGCCCGCGGTGGCCGGGGGCGGTGAGCCCGCGGCGGAGTAGCGCGAGGAGTAGGTCGTGAGGAAAGCCACGGGCGCCACTGCGGAGGACCGGGGACCGGGGAAACCCGCCCCGTCCGGAACCGCGACCGTGACGGAGGACGGCGCCCGTGGCCGCGCCGGCACCCCACCCAAGGGCGGGGGTGCCGGCTCCAAGGGCCGCAGTGCCGCCCCCAAGGGCGCGGGCTCCGGCTCCCGGGGCGCCGTGGCGGTCGACGGCGCCCCCGCCGCGGTCGATGATGGAGCGCGCGGAGCAGCCGAGGACGGCTCCCGCGGCCCGGCTACCGACGGCGGCCCCCGCAAGGAGGGCTCCCACGAGGGGGGAACCGTGACCGACACCCGACAGCCCTACGCGCAGCAGCCGCCCCGTGGCTCCCAGGGAGCACAGCCCTACCAGCCGCCGCAGGCCTACCGCCCGGGGCAGGACGCCGCCGCGCAGTCCGTACGCCGGCCGCGCACCGGCGCCCGCACCACCCCGCGTACGCGCAAGGCGCGGCTCCGGGTGGCCCGGGCCGATCCCTGGTCGGTGATGAAGGTCAGCTTCCTGCTGTCCATCGCCCTGGGCATCTGCACCATCGTGGCCGTCAGCGTGCTGTGGATGGTGATGGACGCGATGGGCGTCTTCACCGCCGTCGGCGGCACCATCAGCGAGGCCACCGGCTCCGGCGACGGCGGCGGCTTCGACCTGGAAGCCTTCCTGTCCCTCCCGAACGTCCTGATGTTCACGGCGATCATCGCCGTCATCGACGTCGTGCTGGCCACCGCCCTGGCCACGCTGGGGGCGTTCATCTACAACCTGTCGGCCGGGTTCGTGGGCGGGGTGGAGCTGACGTTGGCCGAGGACGAGTGAGTTCGAGGGCTCCGCTGGGTGGGGGTGAGCCGGGCTGTGGGTGGCCCGGTGCCCGGGGGCGGTGTGTGACGGGACCCGGCGGCGTGGCGCTGGGGGAGTCGGGTGCGGGCTGCGAGCCGGGCCCGGTGCCGGGCGTGGGGTGTCCGGGGGACGAGGGACGGATGGGTGATCGGGGGCGGGCCGGCCGGTGTCGGATCGGTGTTCGGGGGCGGCGCGCGGCACCGATTTTGGGAACCGCTCTGAAGTGCGCTAATCTTTCGGTGCAGCGCGGGGCTATAGCTCAGACGGTTAGAGCGCTTCCCTGATAAGGAAGAGGCCACAGGTTCAAGTCCTGTTAGCCCCACCAGCGCGATCGGCCCGGCCGGAGAATTCTCCGGCCGGGCCGATTCGTTTGCGGCGGTGTGTGCGCGGTGGCTGACTCGTCTACAGGGGTGGAAAGTTGACCCGCCCCTAGATCACCGATCGATATCGACCGGTGTGTATCATCGGCCCCCAGAGGTCCCCTACGTCAACGAAAGACGAGGTCGCGCGGTGAAGAAGCTTCTCCTGGTCGCACTGGCCGCCATCGGCGGGCTCCTCGTGTACCGCCAGATCCAGGCGGATCGCGCCGAGCAGGATCTGTGGACGGAGGCGACCGACTCCGTGCCCGCAGGTTCGACTTCCTGAGGCATCACACAGTTCGTCCGAGACCCCGGTCGCCCAGAGTGGCGGCCGGGGTCTCGTGCGTGTGGGGCAGTGGTCGGGGCGCGCGTTTTTGAGGGTGCGCCGGCGTGGGTGGGTTTCGGGGGTGCGCGGGGCGCGTGAGGTTCGGGGCGTGCGCGGGTCGTGTACGGGGGAGAGTGAGGCGAGGAGCGGGGGCGGGTGTGACGCCGGGGCCGTGGCCGATTCGCAGGAGCACATCATTTCCTTGCAGTCGCGAATCCGTCCGTCCGGCATGTGGTGGGTGTGGACCGAGGGGAACCAGGGACATGGCACGAGGGCATCGGAACGCCGCGAGGCGAGGTCACCGGGGCGCTGTCGTGGCGGTGCTGGCGTCGGTGGTGGTGCTGGTGCCGGGGGTGGCGGCAGGGGCGTCAGGGGCTTCGGGGGGCGCTGTGGGGGGCTTTGCGGGGGTGTCCTCGTTGTCCTCTCCAGGGGGCTCTTCCGTTTCGTCCGGGGCTTCGGACGGGGGGTCGTCGTCCGGTGCTCCGGTCAGTGCTTCGTCCGGAGGTTCGTCCGGGGATTCGGTCGGTGGGGCGGGCGCGTACCGGAGGGCGAGTGGCGCCAGGCCCGTGCGGGGCGCGGCTCTGCCTGCCAGTGCGCCGCGGATCGTTCCCGGGACCTACACCGACACCATCAAGCGCGGCGAAAAGAAGCACTACAGCCTGACGCTGGACGACCGCTCCAGCGCGTATCTCTCCGCGGTGGCCGCGCCCGCCCCAGGGACACGGGTGACGGACTACGCCGACGCCCTGAAGATCGACCTGCGGGACGGCCGCGGTCGGACGTGCGGGCGGACGGGGCGGGCGTCCTACCGGGGGCACGGCATGGCGTACCCCGTCGCCGACTACGCCGCGCGCCGTATCGACGACCGCCGGACGGTGTGCCAGGGCGCGGGCTCGTACCTCCTGGTCGTCGAGCGGGAGGGGAAGGAGACGCGCCGGGTGGTGCCCGGGAACGGTCCTGAGGAATCCGGCGTCGCGGCCGACGCAACGGCGTGGCCCATCGAGCTGGCATTCCTCCTTGAGCCGGGGCTCAAGGGCGCCGCGCCCGAGCGGCCGTCCCCCGGGGCGTGGAGCACCCAGCCGCCGGCCGCGCCCACCGGGACGCCCGCGCAGGCGTCCGGCGGCACCGGTTTCAACGACGCGGGGGCGGTCGGAGGCGGGGTGTGGCGGGACGAGATCGTCCCCGGGCGGACGCGTTTCTACCGGGTGCCCGTCGACTGGGGCCAGCGGCTCAACGTCAGCGCCGAGCTGCCGGCCGCGGCGGGCGGGCGGAAGAAGTTCCTGACGCAGGCCCTGGGGCTGAGCGTGTTCAACCCGGCCCGTGGCGCGGTGGGCGAGGCCGACTTCGTCCCGTACGACGGCAGGGCGGCGTCCGCCCGGGCGTACACGGCGCCGGTGGAGTACGGAAACCGCTTCCACGCGGTCGGCAAGGTGGCCGCGACGAGCCTGGCCGGCTGGTACTACCTGGGCGTCTCGCTGCACCCGGAGGCGGCCCGCTACTTCCCGGACGGGGTCGGGCTGACGCTGCGGGTGGGCCTGGAGGGGCGCCCGGAGCCGGCTCCCGCGTACAGCCGGAAGACGGACGACTTCTCCGTCGGGCCGCGTGACCGCGCGCTGGCCGGTGGGGCGCCGACGACGTCCGGCGGCTCCGCGCCCAACCGCCCGCTGCGCGTGCTGGGGTGGTCGGGGATCGGGGTGGGCGTGCTGTTGCTGGTGGGGCTGGGGAGCTGGACGGTGGTGGCGCGGCGGCGGAGGTGAAGCCCCGGTGGTGCGTCAGGAGACGTTCAAGGCCCAGATGCCCGCCGCGATGCACAGGAGGGCGACGATCAGGACGGGGACGGCCACCTTGGCGGGCGGGCCGGCGAGGCGCCGTGGTTCGGGCGACTCGGCTGCGGGGCCGGGGACGTGGGCGGGGAGCGGGGGGTGCCCGGAGGTGTAGGGGCGGGTGGTGGTGTGGGGCGCGGTGCCGGACGCCGTCGGGAGCGGCGGCGGAGGCGTCTGTGGGGTGGGGGGCGCGGCGGCCGGTGGGGCGAGGTGGAAGCTGCCGGTGGGGGACGCGTTCCCGTAGGGGGCGGGCGGTACGTGCCGGTGCGCCGGGCTGTCCCCGTAAGAAGTGTGTGCCCCTGGGCTCCCCGTGTCCGCACGGCCCGCGTTCGGATCGACGGCGCCCGCGTGACCTGCGTTGATCCCGCTCGGAACGACGAGGCCCCCGTGGCCTGCGCCGACCGCGCCCTGTGGGGCGCCGACGGGGAAGCCGGGCCCGTTCCCTTCTGCTGGGGCGGGTGCCGAACCGGGCGCCGCGCCCCCTAAGGGAGCCCCGGAGGGGGACGGGTGCGATTCCTGTGACTCCTCCACGGCGGCCGGGCCGCGATGTCCGCCCCTCCCGACCGGTCCGTCCGGGCCGAAGCCCGTCGGCAGGGGGCCGATGTGGTCGAAAACCTCCACGATCTCGTCCTCGACGGTCGCGTCCGGCAGCAGTTCGGCCGCCGCGAGAAGGGCCTTGCGCGCCCCTATGGCCGTCCGGAAGCGGTGGCGGGGGTCCGGCTGGAGGAGGGTGGCCAGCACCTGCCAGAGCGGTTCGGGGACCTCCTGCGGGGCGGGCGGGGTGCCCTCGTGAGCGAACCGTTCGATCAGGGCCTGGGCGTCCGGGTTGGAGCCCGTCAGCAGGCAGAGGGCGACCAGGCCCACGGCGAAGAGGTCCGCGGGGAAGTCCGGGTCGTCGCCCAGCATCTGTTCGGGGGCGAAGTAACCGGGCGTCCCCACCACGTAGTTCGCCTCGGTCAGGCGGGGCTCGCCCTTGCGCATGGCGATGCCGAAGTCGGACAGGCGCAGGTGCGGGCGGCCGGTGCCGGTGGCCTCCAGGAGGAGGTTGGCGGGTTTGATGTCCCGGTGGACGACGCCCTCCGCGTGGACGGCGGTCAGCCCGGCCAGCAACTGGTCCAGGAGCACGCACACCAGGTGCGGCGGCAGCGGCCCGTAGTCCGCCACCAGGTGGGCCAGCGACCCGCCGCGCACCAGGTCCATGGTGAACAGCACCTTGTCGTCGTCGGCGGCCCAGCTCCGCGGGGCCAGGACGTGCGGATGATCGATCCGCAGGGCCTGTTCCCGTACGAAGCGCAGCAGCGTGTGCGCGTCGCTCTGCTGGAGCACCTTGGCGGCGACGTAGCGGCGGCGCCGCCGGTCCCAGGCGCGCCAGACGGCGCCCACGCCGCCGTGCCCGACCGGGTCCACCAGCTCGTACCGACCGGCAAAGATCTCACCCATGGCACTTCCCGCCCGATGTGCGTCCGTCCGTCGCGCCGCCGCCCGTACCGGTCCGCCGGGTCGTGCGCGTCCCCCGTGCGTGCGTCTCCGGTCCGTGCGTCCACCGGTACCCGGCCGGCCCGGCTCCGCGTCCCCCGTGGTGGTGACCTAGCGCCTCAGCTCCGAAGCCCCCTGCGACTTGGCTGCCCGCTCAGCCTTGCCGGCCTCGTCGGCTCAGTTCTGGTGGCTCTCGTAGTGCGCCACCGCGTCCGCGGTCCGCCCCGCGCCATAAACCCGCAGGAACTCGGCCAACTCCGGGTGCGTGGGCGCCAGGGTGTTGGCGGCCTCGATGATGTCCCCGGCCGAGGACACCGACCGCAGCAGCGACTGGATCTCGCGCACCACGCGCCGCACGGTCGTCGCCCCCGTGGAGGACGTGGTCTGCGTGGTGTTGTTCAGCACCGACCCGCCCGCCGTCTTCTTGATCTCCTCCATGCGCTCCGTGGCCTCGGCGGCGCTGACCCGGCCGTCGGCGACCTGCCCGGCGAGCTCCTGGAGCGCCTGGACGCGCTGGACCACGGCCGGGTTGCCGATCTTTGCCCGCTGCCCGCTCATGAGCTGGGACAGCATGGGCGCCGAAAGCCCGAGAACGGACGCCAGCCGGGCCTGGTTGAGCCCGAGGTCCTCGATGAGACGGCGGAACAGCGCCCCCAGCGGTTCCCCGTACCAGCTCCGCTGCAATTCACGAGCGCGGGCGGTCGCTTCCTGCTGTGCTGCGTCCATGGACTCTCCCCTGTCTCCCCAGTCGCGCTTCGCTGCCGCGAATCTCGCGGAGCATCCTACGGAGAGCGCCTGGTCCCGGCGATACCCGGTCGGGAAACCTCCCGGGCACCGGGTAGTCTGTTGGGCGACGGGGCCTTAGCTCAGTTGGTAGAGCGCTGTCTTTGCATGGCAGATGTCAGGGGTTCGACTCCCCTAGGCTCCACTCTCGTTAGACCCCCTGACCTGCGGAAACGTGGTCAGGGGGTTTTTCGTACCGGCCTTTCGTGTTGACGTGTCGATGCGGTTGCGTTGACGTAAGCTCCCCCGGGCCCGTGTGCACGGGGTGGTGCGGGCTCCGCTTTCACCTGCCGTCCCGACGACTCGGCCCGGTACCGTGATGATCGACGGCCGCCGACAAGAAGGTGGACGGTGAAGGCCCTGCCCGTGCCGCGCCCGCGCCCCGGAAACCTGCGCGAGGTCGCCGAGCGCATCGAGGCTTCCACCGGGCTGCGGGTCGAGATCATCGAAGGCAGCCTCGTGATGGCCCCCGCCAGACGCGGCAAGCACGCCGACACCATCCGCCGCCTGCGGGTCCGGATCGAACCCCATCTGCCCCCGGACCTGGCCCCGTACGAGATGTCGTCGGTCGCCATGCCGGAGGACCCGGACGACTACGCGACGCCCGATCTGACGGTGCTGCCCGTGCAGTGGGACGAGGCGTCGGCTCCCTATGGCGTTGCGGCACCTATGAGGGAGGGGCACGGGGTGACTGGACGACAGAACCGCGTACCGCCACAAGGCGGTACGCGGCTCGGGGACGTGCCGGTGACCCGACTCGGAGAACGTGGCCAGGCCGGAGGTTCGCTCAGTACCGGCCTTCATGGGGTACTGAGCGTTGTCCACTACCGGCCTGTGAACGCCTGGCCTGCCGAACGACGGAGGTCAGTCTCCTCGACGCCCCGGGCGACGTTGGAAAGCGCTCACATGGGCGACCACGGTGGTGTAGAAGCGGTCGACGGCATTGTCGACGCTGCGGATAAAACCGGACTCCGTGTTGCCGCGGGTGTTGCCCATGCCTTTGAACAGGGACAAGCGGAAACCGGTGATCACGGCACCGTCCTTGGGCAACAGATCGCCGGGCTCCGGTCGCAGTTTTTCCAAGGTGCCGCGCGGACCGTTGCCGGCCTCCGTGAGGCTTTCGACGTGGAGGTCCGCCGGGGCCTCGGCCAGTACCCTGATCAGCCGCTTGGCGGTGGCGAGGGGGTAGCTGCCCTCTGGCGCCGGAACATCGATCGAGGTACGCAGCTTGCCGGTGCGCAGGTCCGCGGTGATCGAGATGATGCCGCTCGTTCCGTCGATCCTCATCTCCGCGGTGAGGCGGCCGTCCGCGCACAACTGGTCGGCAAGGGCCGACCGCCGGGTCTGCGGATCGGTGCCGCGTCCGGCGCGCTGTACGGGCAGGGCTTTCCGGCCGAGCTCACCGCCCAGGCGCAGGCAGACCTGGCGAATGAGGCGTTCCCAGCTCTCCACCACTTCCACGGCGCGGGGATCACCCGGGCACAGGGTCTCGTCGTCGATGCCATTGCGCACCGGGACCCAGGCAGGCCCCATGTTCTGGAATCCGTGGCAGCCGGAGTTCTCATGCTGCAGGTAGAGCAGCAGCTCTTGCAGAAGCCACATGTGCGCGGCGTTGCCCACGCCCTCATGCCGGATGAGCATTTGTGCCTCGTGGGCGACCTCGGCCCAGGACAGGTGCCGCAGGGCGACCTTGTGTTTGCGCTGGCCGTCGGTCTTGACGTCGACAAGTGTGCTGCCCTCCAGCGCCACGTCATTGGAGAGCGTGATCACGGCCTCGTAGCCTCGCCGAGCGGCTATGTCCATGTAGTGCTGTACTTGCTCGGACTTGAGCGAGTTGCCGTTCGTTTTGGTCTCGACGAGCGCCGTCCACAGTTTCCCGGCTCGCTCGATGCGGATGACTCCGTCCGGGCGCTTGGGGGTGTCACCGTGCGGCAGTGACACTTCGGTGAAGGTCTGCATACGACCGGCCGGGGCGCCGTATTGGGCGGTGAGCCGGCGCCCGAACTCCGGGACCTGCGCCATCACGGAAAGGAGCACGGAGGTGGCCCGCAGTTCCCGCTCCTTGTCGCTCTTGAGTGAGGGAACGGGGAACAAGCGCGCCGCCTGCCAGGAATCATTCTCGGCCAGTGACTTCTTGGGCGTCTTCGGGAGGGTCACCTTCTTGGCGGTGCGGGGCCGCCGTGCCTTTGCTGTCGCAGGCTGGGGAGCCTGAGTCGTTCCCTGCTCCGGCACGCTTGTCTCGTCCGTGAGCTGCTGCGCGGGCTCGCTTTCCTGCGGCGGTGTGGCGCTCGGGGCAGGCGACACGTCCGCAGGCGTCGGGGACGGTGCTCCGACGGAGGGCGTACTCAGACTTCCCGGTTCCTCAGTACCTTCAGCGTCCTCATCGTCGATGTCGATGCCGAAGTCGGTGGCCAGACCTTCCAGGCCGGACTCATAGCCCTGACCGACGGCCCGGAACTTCCAGCCGTCACCGCGCCGGTACAGCTCACCGAAGATGAACGCGGTCTCTGAGCTCGCGTCGTCAATCGAAAAGCCGAGCAATTTCTCACCGGAGCGGTCGGCAATCGTCATCCGTAGATCGTGCAGGTCGCCGAAGCGGGTATTGCCGTACTGGCTGGCCGCAATCACCAGGCGCGCTACGTCCTCGGGCATGGCGGTCAGGTCCACACTGATGCGGTCCTCTTCACCGCTATCGGTGGGAGCCTTTCCCAGCAGTTGGATGCTGCCGTCCGCCGCGGTCGGGTTGTTGTAGAAATAGAAGTCGGCGTCGCTGCGCACCTTGCCGTTCTCATCCAGCAAAAGGACGGACACATCCGCGTCACCGTCCCCCGTCGAACTGCTCCAACTGAGACTTACGACGACCGATCCGGCGTCGTCGCTCAGGTCGGCCAGGCCGACATTCGCTCCCTTGGCCATCTCCTGCATGTGTACTCCCCGGCCGCGCGTACGCACCGGGTGCGCGTCCGGACATCTCGGACTCGCTCTGCGCAGCGGCACAAACGTCGGTGTTTTTCAGCGAACCGTAACCCCGAAAGGGACAGAACGTGCAGATGCTGTGAAGGGGGAGCTGGTTTCCCTCTTTGTTGAGGGAAGCGGTTGACGGCATTCATCCCGGACTGAGTAATTTTGCGCTGCATGCACTTTCGGGTGCACCGCTATTTAAGTGGTGTATTGCCGCAAAATTCCTGGCACCCTATTTGGCCTGATAACGCCCCTGCGGTAGTAGGCATCTCCCGCTCGGAAGGCTGGGGCCGAGGTCGGTTCCGATTGAGGAGCCCTGACCCGGCCCCCTCTTTCCCCCACCCACCCCCTGTGCCACGCTCGCTCCCGTACCGCTTCCCCGGCGCGGGGTCGGCTGCGCGGGGCCGCCCGGTGCGCCCCGAAGCGTGTGTGGCGGTCGTCGAGTGGTGGGCCCGGCGCCTGTGTACGCCGAGGAGGGCGCATGACCGCGACCGAGCACGATCACGAGCACCACGGACATGAGCACCACGACGCCGACCCCACCCTCTACCGCACCCCCGCCGACGCCGTCGCCGCGCCGCCCGAGGGGCTCGCGTACGTCGTCGGTTTCGACCCGGACGGGCGGCGGCCGGACGCGTTGTTCACCGTGGACACCGATCCGGCGTCCGGCTCGTACGGGCGGGTGGTGAATGTGGCCGAAGTGCCGGGGCTGGGGGACGAGTTGCACCACTTCGGGTGGAACGCGTGCTCCAGTGCGTTGGCGCACGCCGGGCACCACCACCCTGATCGGCGTTACTTACTGGCGCCGGGGCTGCGTTCGTCCCGTCTGCACGTCTTCGACACGCGGCCGGATCCGGTCCGGCCGCGTCTGGTGAAGGTCGTCGAGGCGGAGGAGCTGGCGGCGAAGGCGGGGTACTCCCGGCCGCATACGTTGCACTGCGGGCCGGACGGTGTCTTCCTGTCGTGCCTTGGTGGGGCTTACGGGGCGGACGGGCCGGGTGGGGTGGCGCTGCTGGATCACGAGACGTTCGAGGTGCTGCGGCCCTGGGAGACCGATCGGGGCCCGCAGCACATGGCGTACGACGTGTGGTGGCACCTCAATCAGAACGTCGGTGTCACCAGTGAGTGGGGCACCCCGTCGATGGTCGAGAACGGGGTGGACCCCGAGCTGCTGCTGGCCCGCAAGTACGGGCACGCGCTGCACTTCTGGGACCTGGAGACGGGGCGGCACGTGCAGCGGGCCGAGCTGGGGGACGAGCACCAGATGGTGCTGGAGCTCCGTCCGGCGCACGACCCGATGGCGTCGTGGGGGTTCGCCGGCGTCGTCGTCAATGTGGAGGACCTGTCGGCATCGGTGTGGCTGTGGCACCGGGACGGGGACGCCGGGGAGTTCTCCGTCCGGAAGGTCGTCACGATCCCGGCGGAGCCCGCCGACCCGGACACCCTGCCGCCCGCGCTGCGGCCGTTCGGGGCCGTGCCGCCGCTGATCACCGACATCAACCTGTCGGTGGACGACCGCTGGCTGTACGTGTCGGCGTGGGGGACGGGCGAGTTGCACCAGTACGACGTAAGCGACCCGTTCCGGCCCCGGCACACCGCCTCCGTCCGGCTGGGCGGCATCACCGGGCGTGTGCCGCACCCCGCCGCGCCGGACGAGCCGCTGACCGGTGGGCCGCAGATGGTCGAGCTGAGCCGCGACGGGCGGCGCGTCTATCTGACGAACTCGCTGTACGGGGCGTGGGACGCGCAGTTCTACCCGGAGGGCATCCGGCCGTGGCTGGTCAAGCTGGACGCGGACACGGAGGGCGGCGGGCTGTCGGTGGACGAGCGGTTCTTCCCGCGCGGGGAGGAGTTCCGGGGGCGGCGGGTGCACCAGACGCGGCTGCAGGGCGGGGACGCGTCGTCGGATTCGTACTGCTTCCGGTGAGTCGCGGCCATTCGCAGTGAGGGGTCGCGTCGGGCTGCGGTGAGGGGCCGCGTCGGGCTGCGGTGAAGAGGGTCGCGTCGAGCCGTGGTGAGGGGCCGCGTCGTGTGGTGTGCGTCGGCGAACGGGGAACGGCGTGCGCTTACGGCGCGGCCCGGGCGGCCGGATACGCGTCGGGCACACCCGTCCCCGGCGGTATCCCACACCATTCAGAGGATCTTGCACAGGGCCGAACGGCCCAGGTGAACGGGGCCCCTTGGGCATGGCAAGGGGGTGCCATACTCCCCGTTGCCCTCCCTGTGGACGGGCCGGAGTCGGAGGTCGGAAAGCCGGTTCCGCCACCCCCTTGAGGAGTTGCTGAGCGGTGAATGTTGTCAATGGCAACTACCACGCCCTGCTCGCCCGGCACGACGCGATGCGGCTGCGCCGGCAGCTGCTGCAACCCGGGCAGCGTACGGAGGGCGACCAGACCGAGTACGACGGGGAGGCCGCGTACGACGGGGCGGCGGATCAGGAACTGATCTCCCGGTACCTCGAACTGGTCACGCCCTTCGACGACCTGATCACGGACCTCTACGACGTGATGTTCACGCAGTGGCCCTACCTGCGGTCGCTGTTCCCCGAGTCGATGGACTTCCAGCGCCGGCACCTCGGCCAGATCTTCTGGTACCTGATCGAGAACCTGCACAACCCGGACGAGGTGGCACAGGTCTTCACCCGCCTCGGCCGCGACCACCGCAAGCTCGGCGTGCGGCCGGCGCACTACGAGGCGTTCGAGGCGTCACTGTGCGCCGCGCTGCGCCGCTCCGCGGGCCCCCACTGGAACGAGGCCATGGAGGCCGCCTGGGTGCGGATGCTGCGGTTCGCCGTGGCCGCCATGGTGCGGGGCGCGGAGGCCGCGATCGGCGAGCCGGCGGACTGGCCGGCCACCGTCACCGCGCACGAGATCCGCCGTCCGGGCCTGGCCGTGCTGCGGGTGCGGACACACGAGCCCTATCCGTACCGGGCCGGGCAGTACGCGTCGGTCGAGTCCCCCTTACTGCCGCAGGCGTGGCGGCAGTACTCCCTCGCCCGCGCGCCGCGGCCGGACGGTGAGCTGGAGTTCCACGTGCGGCAGGTCGGGGTGGGCGGGGTGAGCGAGGCCCTGGTCTCGCACACCCGGCCCGGTGACGTCCTGCGGCTGGGACCGGCGGGCGGCA
This sequence comes from Streptomyces sp. NPDC003077, assembly GCF_040611095.1. Lineage (NCBI taxonomy): Bacteria > Bacillati > Actinomycetota > Actinomycetes > Kitasatosporales > Streptomycetaceae > Streptomyces > Streptomyces sp. NPDC003077. The sequence goes on from NZ_JBEXNM010000085.1 coordinate 31,085, forward strand.
CGATGACGCTCGACGATCCCCTCCCGCGGGACCTGCTCCTGGTGGCGGCCGACACCGGCTGGGCCACCGTCAAGGCGCTGCTGGAGGAGCTGTCCACGCGGCGGTCGGTGGGCCGGAGCGTGCACCTGTTCCTGGGCATCGACGACGCTTCCGGCTCGTACGATTCCGAGTCGCCGGCCGTATTGGAGCGCCGGTTCGGGTGGCTGCGCGTCACTCCGGTGAACGACCGGGCCCCGGGCGGCGCCGCGTACGGGAGGCTGGCCGAGACCGTGGTGGGGTATCGCGACTGGTCCGAGCACCAGGCCTACGTCAGCGGTCCGCCGGCGATGGTCGGCGCCCTCGTGAGGCAGTTGGGTACGGCGCGGCTGCCCGCGGACCGGATCCGGCACGACCCGCTGCCGCACACGCCCGCGCTCACCACCCGCCACGTCCCGGCGCTGGACGGCCCGCGGCGCGGCGAGCTGCCCGGCGCGGCGGAACCGCTCCGGCATCCCGGCGAGCGGGAGCGGTTCGGGGGGCACGGGGCCGCCGTGTCGGGCGAGCCGGTGCGGTACGGGGAGCGGGGCAGGGGGCGATAGGGCGGTGCCCTTCGTCGGGCCCGCTTCCTCCTCCCCGCTGTTCCGGTGTTCCGGGGCGGCAGCCGGGGACGGTGGTTTGCCGCCCCGGGGCTGTGGCGGGCCCCGTCGTCCCCGGGCGTGCGTCGAGCGGGCGCGCCCGGGGTGGGGCAGATTTCCGGGCGCCGTTTCACGTGAAAAATTCGGGTTAACCACA
>NZ_JBEXNM010000086.1:0-15134 GCF_040611095.1 Streptomyces sp. NPDC003077
CTAGCGCGCGCCCAAGACGAGGCCCACGCGGGGGACCCCGGCCCGACCCGGCCCGGGCCGGTTAAGGGCCGGGCACCGTGTTGGCCCGGGCCGGGTGCCGGTGTGCGACTGCTGGGCCGGGGCGGGTGGGGGCGGTGGCGATGTGCGCGTCCCCGGCCCGGGAACGTGGTCAGAAGGTCACGTCGGAGCAGGCGTAGAAGGCGTTGCCGGTGTCGGCGATGGTCCAGACGCCGAGGATGAGGTGGCGGCCGGTCTTCTGGGGCAGGACGCCGGCGTGGGTGACCGTGGAGCCGGGCAGACGGCCGCCGAAGGGCACCGTGAGGAAGGGCTGGAGGTCCAGGTCGGCCCTGGTCAGCGGCTTGGTGGGGTCCCAGCCGTCCTTGGTGATGTAGTAGCGGAAGTCGGTGGTGGCGTGACGGGCGGCGATCCGCCAGGTGAAGTTGTAGCTCTGACCGGCGGTCAGCTTGGTGGCCGGCCAGTTGCCGCCTCGCGGGTCGTCCAGTTCGGAGAAGCGCCCGATGCCACCCGCGCAGATGCGCCCGTCGGCGGGGCCGCGCGCGGGGAATCCCTTGGGCCCCTCCACGCTCGGCGGCTCCCACTGGATCTGTCCGCAGCCTCGGACGGTGCCGTTGCCGCACAGTTGCTGGCGGCTGACGGGCGAGTTCGTGTAGCCGTGGCCCTGGGCGCTGCCGCTGGTGGCGAGGACGGCCGTACCGGCGAGGCCGAGGCCGAGGAGTAACGAGGTGAGCTTCCTGCGCATGGTGTGCTCCCGTGGTCCGGGGTTGCGGATGGGACGAACGCGCGCCGGGCACACTGCCGGGTCGAACGGTGAGGACGAGGCGGCAGCGCGGATACGACCGGAGGACACACGTCCGAATGCGGTCTAGACCAAGTCCGAGACTAGTCCGGCGACTTGAGCATGTCCATATCAATGACGTCCATATCGATGACGCCCCCGGGACGCGCGGAGCGCCCTGAGCGCCACCGCGTACCGCACCGCCTCCGGCTTGAGCACCCCCAGGCATGCCCGGATCTGCCCAGCTCCGCCCGGCTCTGCTCGATAGTGGGCACCGGCAGCCGAGCGCTCCCGAACTCCCTCCCTTCCCCAGCCATAGCGCCTGGAGCTGCGGTGTCAGGCTGCCCGGCCGCGCCGACCGGGACCGGCTCACCAGGGTTCGGGCCCGGCCTTCCGCGAGCGCATGAGCCGCTTGGCGGCTGCGGAGTCAGGTACGACCTTGACCAGTTCCCACTTCACGCCGGTCCAGCTCAGCACCATCCAGCACAGCACCGCCCGGGACAGCTCCGGGTCCGGATGTCCGGCGCGGAGTGGCCCGTGCCGCAGTGTGACGCTCGCATCCGGCCCGGCTGGTACGTACGGGCCATCAGGCGCCGTCCCCACCGGCGGCGCGCATCTTCGGACCAGTCGGCCATCGTCGCCCTCCTGGTCTTCGTCGGGCCCACCGGGCTCGTCGGACCCAGGCTCATCGGGCCCGCCAGGCTCATCGGGCTCCATGATGGAAAAGAGGCTGAAAGGGACTTATATTGCCGTCCCTTCCTCCATGCCCCCTCCGTCCTTTTCGGCATTCTCACGGGCCATGGAACGAGTGCCCCACACCGGCCCCCTCAACTGCCACGGCTTGGCCCCCGCGGAACTTCGTACTGCGGGGCGGCGGGTCAGGTGGGACGGCGACACCATTCGGGCACGGCAGGCACGGCAGGCACGGCAGCGCCGCGTCTCGCAGCAGCCACCAGAGGTCTTCATGGTCCGCTTCCGGTTCCCCGCCGAAGGACAGCACGTGCGGGCCATGACGTCACGAGGCCGCGGACCCGGACTCGTCGGCGTTCGGCGGAAGGGCGGCGGCGAGTTGCTGGGCGAGAGTGCGGGTGCGGGGTGATCGGGTCAGGAGTGATACGGCTTCCTGCTGCTTGTGGTGCAGGGCCTCCACCGCTGTGCGGAGTGCCCGGACGCGTGCGCGCATACGCCATCTGATCTGCCAGGGGTGCCACAGCGCCTGGAGCAGGAGTTGGGCCGTTGCCTCCCGATACTCGGCGCACAGGGACGTCAGCTCGTCGAGCGACTCGCCCAGCACCCCGCCGACGCGCAGGTCGACGAGCCGGATCAGTTCGCACTGCATGGCGCGCTCCTCGCCGCCTCCCGCGAAGTCCAGGACCCTGCGCGGTATGCCCGCCGAGAGCGCCGCCACCACCAGACCCGCGACGGCTTCGCGCAGCGCACGCTCGGCGTCACTGCCGTCCTCCAGTACGGGTGAGAGCCCGAGTTCGCCCGTGGCCGACAGCTGACGCCCCACCATGTACGCGGCGGGGCGTCCGGCGCGGTGCGGCACGATGTCACACACCCCGGCACGGACCAGCCACACGCGTTGAAGCTGCTCCATGACGGCGGCGCGAAGCTGACGACGTTCGTGATTCCTGGCGATGTAGGTGGTCACGGCGGCGCCCACCACACCGCCGGCCGTGGTGTACGCCAAGTCCATCAGGCCGGGCAACTGTCCGCCTCCCCCTGTCGTTGATCCTGCTCGGGAGCCATGATGCCCAGGTCAACGCGCATGATGTAACACATTCCACCGAGGGGGCCTCACACTCGTCCGAGCCTTCCCGGGCGGCTTCCCGGGATTTCTCCGCAGCGGGGAGCGTCCCGGTGGAGGCCCGTCGACAGGCCGTCCAGGGCGCCGAGGCGACGGGCCGCCGTGCCGGAGGCTGGGAGCCAGGGTCGATGTCGACAAGGACGGCCTCATCGCCAAGGAGGAGGAGAGGGACCGGACCTCCAAGGGCGAGGAGCGGATCACCGAGGAGTTCTCGGACTGCGGCATCGATCCCGACATCAAGGCACCGGCCCGCAAGGACGTCGCCAACTGGTCCGAGTATGTCGCGTCGCCCGGCCGCGATTCCTCCGCGAGCGGCTGAGGGGCCGGGTCCGTCGGCGCGGACGGCTGCGGTTCGGGGCGGCCGTGGCGTAGATGCCGGGCCGGGAGCCCCTGGATGACGGTGCTGCATGACGGCGCGGCCCGGTCGTCTCATGAACACCTGGGCGTGCCCGGCGGACGGGCCGTCTCCGTCGGACGCCTCCATCCCCTGCGATCAGCCACCCGCGTTGTTGACCAGCACGTCCAGTCGGCCATATTCCTCGGCCACGTCCGTGATCAACACGGTGATCGAGGACTCCTCCGAGACGTCCGCGACCCGGGTGAGGACGCGCGCACCGGCGGGGGCGTCGGCGGCGGCCTCCTTCAGCCGGTCCTCGCTCCGCCCGACGGCGACCACCGCGGCGCCCTCACGTCCGAAGCGATACGCGGTCGCGGCACCGATGCCGGACCCGCCCCCGGTAACGATCACGACCTTGCCAACGAACCGGTTCCCGTCCACAGACACCCCCCATCCGTATCCGGCCGCGTCCAAGGGCATCACACAGCAGGACTGTTCGGGGTTTTCGGGTGGCCTCCCCCAGCGCCACCAGCGGACGGACTCCCCCTCGGGAACGCGTCGCGCGTCGGTCGTTCCGGCTCGCCGGAATCCCCCGCCGCCTCATCGGCCGCGGAACATCGGCACCCGCTTCATGACCGCGGCGGGCGGTCCACGGCTTCGTCGGGGGCCGGGTTCGTCGTTTCCCTGTGGGTGCTGTACGTGCTGCTGTACGGTCGGCGGTATGTCGAAGTCTGTGACGATCCGGGTGCCCGAGGAGCTCCACGCTCAGTTGCAGGAGCGTGCCGAGGCCGCGGGCACCACGGTGACCGCGCTGATCACCGAGGCCGCGCACAACGCGGTCCGTGATCCTCGTCTGGAAGGCGCCGCGGAGGTCTTCCGCCGATTCGTCGCCGACAACGGGGCCGCTTTCGACGCGGCCTTCCCCGACGACGCCCCCGTCGGCCCGGACACCACCCGCGTTCCGGAGCGGGCGGTCTGAGTGGAGCTCCACATCGACCTGCGCTGGCTCCTGGAGCGCCAGGTGGAGGTCCTGCCCAAGCACCCCTCGGTCCACGACTTCTCCAACCTCGTCGCGGCCGTCGCCCGGCACCGCGTCAACACGCCCCAGGTCGGCGTCACCGTCGACAGCGCCTGGCGCGCGGCTGCCCTGATGCACGCCGTCATCCGGCTGCGCCCCCTCCCGGCCCGCAACGCCCTGTACGGCGCCGCGCTCGTCGTGGCCTACATGGACGCCGCCGGTGAGGCCGTCGCCCCGCCCTACGGTGCGCTGATCGACCTCGCCCGCGACATCGACGCCGGTCACGCCGACGGATACGACGCGGCCGATCGCATCCGCTCCTGGCGCCTCTGAGCACCCACCAGCCGCTCGCAGGTCCGTCGGCTCCCGGCCCTCCCGGCCATGGCGTCACAGCCCGCAGGCAGTCCTCGCTGTCCCTCTGGTCCTCTGGCCCTCTGGTCCTCTGGCAGCCACGACGGCGGAGGAGCCGCGAAGCGCCTCGAACGCTGTGCCTTTGCCGCCGCGGACGCGAAGACGATCCTCCGGGTGACGCAGGTGGCTCCTTGGCCATACGGCACGGCGGCGGTGCCGGATCACGACGGCAGACTCGCGCGTCACAGCGTCACAGCGTCACAGCGTCACAGCGGCACAGCGGCACAGCGGCACAGCGACCTGCACCTCGCCACGAGCAGGCGTGCGCCGACGTGGCGGTCCGTGATCCCGGCCCGCCGGCGTCCAGGCGCAGCCGCGGGGCGTAGTGCAGGTGGCGCCAATGGTCCGATGTATTGGGGGCCGGTTCAGCGGGTGGCGTAGCCGCCGTTGAGGAAGAGGGTCTGTCCGTTGGCCCACCAGCCGTCGGTCAGCAGGTGACGGACCCAGGGAACGATGTCCTCGATCTTGGTGAGGTCGCCGCTCATCGCCGAGGACTTGTGGAACGCGATCGAGTCGTCGTCTTCCGCGGGGTAGAAGAACGGGGTGTCCATCGGGCCCGGGGCGATGTTGTTCACGGAGATGTTCCGGCCGAACAGTTCCTTGGACAGGGCGCGGGCGAAGTGCTCGACCGGGGCCTTGCTGCCGGCGTAGAGGGAGTACAGGCCGGTGTAGGCGGCCAGCAGCGAGGTGACGATCGTAATGATCTTCCCACCGTCGGCCATCCGCCGGGCGGCCTCGCGCATCACGAAGAACGCGGCCTTGGAGTTGACCGCGAACATCCGGTCGTACTCCTCCTCCGTGATCTCCGTGAGCGGCTTCCTCAGCACCATGCCGGCGGTGTTGATGCTGTAGTCCAGCTTTCCGAACCGGTTCACGACCTCGTCGAAGACCCGCTCGACCTCGGTGACCCGCGTCAGGTCGGCCTGGATCGCGAACGCCTCACCGGGCCCGGCGTCGATCCGCGCGACCACCTCCTCGGCCTGGGCCCGGGAGGAGTCGCTGTTGTAGTGCACGGCCACCCGCGCGCCCTCGGCGCCCAGCGTCGTACTGATCAGGCCGCCCAGGTTGCGGGACGCGCCGCCGACGAAGGCGACCTTGCCTCTGAGCGTCTTGTCCGGGGTACTGACCATGACGGCCTCCTTGCTCGTGCTCGTGCTCGTACTCGTGCGTCGGACTTGCTTGTGTGCCGGACTTGCTCGTGTGCCGGTGATCCGCCCGCGGACGACAGGCCGGTCACCTCGCCGAACACCGAACACCGAACGCCGAACACTGAACGCCGATCACCGAATACCGATCGACAGCCGCGGAGCCGGAAGCCACGGAGTCGCGCGCCTTGGAGCGCGCACCGGTGTGGTGCGCACCGACAGGGCCGGGATCGCCGACAAACGGGTGGCACGCTCCCCCGGCTCCACCCCCAGCACACCAGCGGCGGGCACATCGGTCACGAGGTACGGGCCGTCCGCAGCAATGGGGCCACTCCCCAGAGGGAGCGGTGATTTCCGCCTGGGCCGCCTCATGTGCTGCTGCGGGCTCCATCCGGCCGGGAGCCCGTCGCCCCCCGCGCGCCACGACAGCCGTTCAGGTCAGCCCGGTCCGCGAGCAGCGGGGGCCGTCGGGCTCCGCTTGCCTGACGCGCCCGGACGACATCTCCGGTCGCACCGGCGACGAGGACGGCGCCGCCGTCACACTCGGCGGCGAGCCGGGTGAGCGCCCCGTAGGCGGGGCTGTTCGGGCGCCAGGTGTGGGAGGACGTCGGGGCGTGCGGGTCGACGGGGACGCGGTCGATCTCGGTGGAACTCCGCCCTTCTAGCGGAAGACCGTCAGGTCAGACCCTCCATCGCGGCCTCGGTGCCCAGGGCGATGAGCATGTGGGACTTACCCGGCTGCGGAGTGCCGATCGGTCTGGCGCTCGCGGCCGTCGTCGCCTGTGCGATGCCACCTCCTCCGCTCGGCCCGGGGCCCGCCACCCCGCCTCCGGCGGTACCTACGTCTACGGCCGGAGGCGTCCCAGCGGCTTGAGGGCTGTCTCGCCGGGCGGGGTCTCGTGCCGGGCGGGGTTTCGTGGTTGCTGGGGTTTCGTGGTTGCTGGGGTCTCGTGGTTGCTGGGGTCTCGTGGCTGGCGGGGTCTCGTGGCGGGAAAGACCGCTTCCCGCGCGGCGGTGGCGCTCGCGGTCGGCTCGTGCGTGCGGTCCGGTGGCTGGGCCGGCCGCTTCGGGGTCTGGTCCGCTTTCTGTGACGTGACCGCAGCGAGTCGGCTTGTGGGCGCCGGTACGAGCCGACGGCATCCCTTGCCGGTCGCCGTGAGGTCGCGGCTTCAGGATTTCCGTTCGCCGGTCTTCGTCTGGTCGCGTCCGACGGACTCCATGAAGTCCAGCATGCGGTGATTCACTCTGGCGGCATGGTCTATCTGCGGCCCGTGGCCTGTGCCGCCGACGATCTCGACCCGGGAGCCCGGTACCAGCCGGGGAACGCGCTCGGCCTGCCGCTGCGGATGCAGCAACAGGCTGCGCTGTCCGATCACCAGGTACAGCGGCGTGCGGATGCCGGCCAGTTCGGCATCGGACAGGGGCAGTGGTGCCGGGCGGCGGATGCGGAAGGCGCGTCTGCCGGCCTGAATCATGGCGCGCAGTTCCGGTACGACCAGTACGGGTTGGTCGAGCCAGGCCGCGAGCCGGGGCCGCAGCGCTTGGGGGGCGAAGGTGGCGAAGAAACTGAGGAAGATCCAGACGAAGAAGCGCAGCCCGACCTTCTCCAGGCCACCGGGGTCGAGAAGGGTGGCCGAGGCGAGGCGTGCGGGCTTGCGGTGTGCCTGGTTCAGGGTGAGCCAGCCGCCGTAGGAGGAGCCGACGAGGTGTACCTGGTCGAGTCCGAGCCCGGCCAGGGTTTCGTCCAGCCACTGTGCGGCGCGCTCGGGCTGGTGGATCGGGAGGCGCTGCACGCTGCGGCCGGGATCCCCCGGGGTGTCGAGCGCGTAGACCGGACGCGCGGCACTCAGTGCGGGGGTGTTCGGGTACCACATGGCCGAGCAGGAGCCCGCGCCGTGCAGGAGGACGATGGGGGTGCGGTCGCGGGCGGCCTCATCGGTGGGGTCGTAACGGTAGACGTGCGTGGTGCCGAAGGATGTCTCCACCGTCTGCTCCGCGGAGGCGGTGGCCCCCAGCGCGTAGACCGCGTCGCACGCTGCGAAGTGCCGCTCGCGTAAGGCGTCACTGAGGTAGCGGCCGACATCAGCCGGGGGACGCGGGACGGATTCGGGCACGGCTGCCTCCGAGGGACCGAAGTGGTTCGTGATACGAACGTACCACGTTTATGGTACGGCTGTACCAATGCGAGGCTGGGACGCAGCCTCGACCGTGTCGGCTTGTGGAAGTGGAGAAACGGATCGTGCCCAAGCGGGTGGACCATGCGGAACGCCGAACCGAGATCGCGGAGGCGCTGGTCCGTGCCTCCGGGCGACTCGGCCTTCACGCGGTGGGGATGCGTGACGTGGCGACGGAGGCAGGAGTGTCCCTGCGGCTGGTGCAGTACTACTTCGAGACCAAGGAGAAGCTGCTCCTGTTCGGGCTGCGGCACCTCACGGAACGCTTCGGGCAGCGGGTGGCCGCCCGCGTCCGGGCCGCCGGGGACGATCCGGGACCGCGCGCGATCGTCGAGGCCCTGCTGTGGGCAGCGCTGCCCACCGACGAGGAAAGCCGGGTGTTCCACCACCTCTACACCTCCTACGCGGTCCTGGCGATCACCGACGAGACGCTCGCGGCCCAGCCGTACATCAAGGAACCCGACACCGCCGAGGCGACCGTCACCAAGCTGCTCACACAGGCGGCGACGGACGGGCAGCTGCGGCCCGGAACGGATCCGCACACGGAGGCGATCGGCTTGCTGGCCATGTCCGCAGGTCTGGGCACCAGCGTCCTGGTGGGCCAACGCAGCGCCGAATCCGCCGCCGCGGTCCTCACCTACCGCCTCGACCGCATCTTCCTCACCCCTGCGCACCAGACGCGGACGTAGCCATCGGCGCACAACTCGGCCTTCGCCTGCGAGTTATCCAGGAGACCCCCGGCGGGAGAAGCACACCTCGCAGTCCCGTCGCACGCCTCCAAGTGGCGTCGCAAGGAGCTGACATCGGAAATTCGATCAGGTGGCGACTCCCTCAGTCATTTCTGAACGGCCCCCGCAGTCAGGCTCTGGTCCATTTCGTGTGGTCGCGTACGTAGCGTGACTGTCGATCTCCTCGTGAGGCTGGCTGAGATAGCCCGAAAATCGCCCGGTCGGTGTGCAGTGTGGCCGACAGTGCTGCGCCGTGAACGAAGTAAGGCCGGAACTTGATGAGTTGCTGTTCCCCTCGCTGGAGAACGTGTTGGTGGAGTCGGTCGAGGCAACCGACATGGTCGTCCGGATCGAGGCCCTGAGCACTGCTCGGCAGGCGACCTGCCCTGGCTGCGGGTACTTGTCGGGGCGAATACACGGCTCCTATCTGCGGTTCCCTCACGATCTACCGACGGCGGGCAAGTCCGTCGTGGTGGCATTGAGGGTGCGCCGGTTCGTCTGCGCGGAGGGCTCCTGTTCGCGCAAGACTTTCACCGAGCAGGTGCCGGGGCTCGCCCGCCGGTTCGGCCGGCGGACGGAACGGCTGCGATCGACGCTCATCTCGATCGGCCTCGCGCTCGCGGGCCGGGCCGGGGCCCGCATGACGGACGTCTTCGGAGCGCTGGTCAGTCGAAATACCCTGCTGAGGCTGATCGCCTCGCTGCCCGAACCTCCCGTCGCGGAGCCTCGCGTGGTCGGCGTGGACGAGTACGCCCAGCGCAAGGGCCACGTCTACGGAACTGTGCTTGTCAACGTCGAGACACGTCGCCCGATCGATCTCCTGCCGGGTCGGGAGGCGGACACGCTGGCGGCCTGGCTCGCCGAGAGGCCCGGCATCGAGATCGTCTGCCGAGATCGAGCCCCCTTCTTCGCCGGGGGCGCGACCCGTGGCGCCCCACAGGCCATACATATCGCGGACCGGTGGCACCTCTGGCACAACCTGGGCGAAGCCGCCGAGAAGTGCGTCTACCGACACCGCGGTTGCCTGCACCTCACACCAGCACCGCCTGATGATCCACCAAAGGAGGCGGAGCCGACTGCGTCATCGCCCTGGCCGACCGGCCACCGGTTCGCCGAACGCACCCGCGCCAAGCACGCCACCATCCACGCGCTCCTCGCCGCCGGCCACAGCAAGCGGTCCGTCGCCCGGCAGCTCGGCATGACGCTCAACACGATCCTGCGCTTCTCCCGGGCCGCCACACCGGAGGAGCTGTTCACTGGCCAGCGGCAAAGCCGGGCGACCAAGCTCGACGCCTACAAGCCCCACCTCGACCTGCGCTGGCAAGAAGGCTGCACCAACGCCTGGAAGCTGTGGGAGGAGAGCAGAGAGCAGGGCTACCCAGACGGCTACGGCAACGTTCGCGACTACGTCAGCAGGACTCTGCGCGGCAAACCCCAGCCGGTCGGCCCCCAGCCGCCATCGGCCCGCGCCGTGACCCGCTGGCTCCTGACCCACCCGGACGCCCTGGTCGAGAGCTACCGGATCCAGCTTAAGGCCGTGCTGGCCAACTGCCCCGAGCTGGACGTTCTTGCCAAGCACGTGCGGACCTTCGCCCACATGGTCACCGACCTGCAAGGCGACCAACTGCCAGAGTGGATCGAATCAGCCAGAGCAGCTACCGGCCTGCCCAGTCTTAAGTAGCTGTGCCATATCCCCTGATCAGTGACTGCCTGTGGTGATCAGGCGGGACCTATGAGGGAGAAGCGGCGAGCGGTCTTTGGGAGGCCATCCACCGTTCAGGGGTGACGACAGCGGTCACCGTGCAAAGCCCCGCATCGCCTGGCGAGCCCGTTCCCGTCAGAGGGGTGCGAGGAGCATGAGGATTTCGTCGCGATCATCTCCAGGGGCAAGACGGAGGGCGTCGGGCCAGCGGCCGATTTCTTTCCAGCCGAGCCGCCCGTAGAAGTCTTCCAGCCCCACTCCGCCGCGTGCGGTTAGGTGCAGGTGCTCCAAGCGCATCTCGTCCCGGGCGACCTGGCGGACGCGTTCCATCAGCGCGACACCGACACCGCGGCCGCGAACGCGGGGATGTGTCTGGACATGATGCAGCGTTCCCCAGTGGGCGATGAGGGCAAAGGGGTCGCGTCGTATGTTGAGCCATCCCGCCACCTCGCCCTCCACCAGGGCCACCAGCAGACGGCAGGTATCCGGGGCGAGGCTGGTGATGATGGTGTCGAGAGCGGGGGCTGCCTGCTGGGCGTCGATGGGCGGAAACGGGAAGCCGGCCGCCCCGCCGGCGTTGGTGACGTCGACCCAGCAGTTGATCAGGGCCTGGCGGAGCCGGGCGTCGACCGTGCGGGGAGAGGTGACCTGGCGCAGTTTCAAGGAATCGTTGTGCATCCCGGGAGTGTGGCACCGCCCGCTGACAAGAGCCCCGGAGCAGACCGGGGCGTCAGCTGCTGGTCAGTGGAGAGCCGCGGCTGCGAGGCGAACGGTGTGCGGGTACAGCCGCAGGCGTATGGGCTTGGGAGGCCTCACCGCCGCCTCGGATTTGACGGGGCGGGAGGTGGTGCGGGGTGGCCGTGGGGGCCGGGTGAGGCGGCGGACCATGAGGGTGATCATGGTCCAGGTGAGGTAGGCCTCGTTGTGCGAGATCGTGCGTTCGTAGTCCCGTACGTTTCTTCGGGCTCTCATGATCCAGGAGAACGCCCGCTCCACCCGCCACCGCTTGGCCAGGACCGCGAAGCCGTCCTGGTCCTTGCGGCGGGGGACGGGGTGCAGGGTGATGCCGAGGAAGGACTTCGACCAGCCGACGAGGTCGCCGCCGTAGGCGGAATCCGCCCAGGCGACCGTCACCTCCGGGTGGGTGAGGCGGAGGCGGAAGAGCATGTCTCGGGCCGGGGCGTCGTCGCGGTTGGTGGCGGGGGCGACCATGACCGCCAGCGGCATGCCGCGCATGTCGACGACCAGGTGCCGCTTGCGGCCGTTGATCTTCTTTCCGGCGTCGAAGCCGCGGGTGGCCGCTCCCACCGTCTCGGCGCCCTTGACGGACTGGGAATCCAGGATCACCGCCACGGTGCGGGGGTTGATCCCGTCGTGGACACGGACGCGTTCGTGCAGCTCGGCATGGAGGCGGGCCAAGACGCCGCTGTCCCGCCAACGCTGAAAAAAATCCGAAAACCGTGCGCCAGGGGATGCCGAAGTCGACCGGCACGGCCCGCCACTTCACTCCATTGTCGTTCACGTACCGGATGGCGTCGATCGCGTTGCGGCGGGGGTGCTTCTCGGGTCGTCCTCCGGTGGGCTGGGTGCAGGCCGGTGGCGGCAGCAGCGGTTCGAGGATGGCCCATTCGGCTCCGTGGTGTCGCTGGGGTAGTGCCGCTCGCGCGGAGCCGAGGCCTCGGGGTGGGTGCGGGTCATGTCAGCGTTCCATGCGGGTGAGGACTTCCAGGGTGGCCTTGACCCCGCCGAGCTGTTCGAGGACCAGGCGGGCCCACTCGTCCTGGGGCAGCCGTCTGGCGTGCGGGCCGACGGCGGCCTCGATGAAGTTGGTGATGCGGGTCAGCTCGATGGTGAAGACCGCGCGTTCGTAGGTGATCCAGACCTCGGGGTCCTCGGAGAGCTGGAAACCGTCGGTGCGGTGGTAGGTCACCGGGGGGAGCCCGTCTCGGATGGCGAACTTGCGCAGGTAGCGGATGCCGGCCCAGACCTGGGCAGGGGTGCGTTTGGTGATGGAAGGACAGCCCGACGGCCTCGGTGAACAGGCGTAACGAGTCCTCCGCCCCCAGGTCCTCGCCCTCGGCCAGCGCCATGTTCCCGCCGTGCGTACGCAACGGCGCTATCTCCAGGGCGATGTCGTCGAGCGCGAACTGGCAGCGGGTCTCACCTGCACCAGCCTGAGCGACTCGGTCACCAGTGCCTCGAAACGGTCACGCAGCACACTGCCCACTGACTGGGTCACGACTCTCACCCCCGGACGGGCCGAAGGGCCGGCACTCCACCGGCCGGGGAAGCTCCGGCCCGCTCGTACTCGACAGGGTCCGCTGCTGTCCCCGTGGTCACCTCAGCCGACCGAAAGTCCCCCACCCGGCAACCGAATCAAGCCACCCTCACTCGAACACCCACCCATCCCGCCTCATTAGCGAACGAACCTGCCCACCCGCCACAGACAGTCACTGATCAGGGGATATGGCACAGCTACTAACCGGTTCGCCCACCACCTCGAACGCGACCTAGACGCCGTCGTCGCCGGACTCTCCCAACCGTGGAACTCCGGTGTCGTCGAGGGCCATGTCAACCGAATCAAGATGCAAGCACCAGACGTTCGGTCGCGCAGGATTCGAGCTCCTCCGCAAGCACGTCCTGCTCGCCAAATGACTATGTCGGCGGGCCTAATCCGACTGCCGGTGATCGTCATCGATCCTGCGGGGCATCACGCCGAGGATCAGGTTTTCGAGGGCGTGCGGCATTGGCCCGAAACTGGCAACCCAGGTCTCGACAAGGTAGGTCTCACTGCTCTCATCGATACCGAGAAAGAAACGGCCGTGATCGAGCTCGCCGAGCGGGAAGAGACGTCTCCCCAAGAAGACGCTCCACTCGGAGAACCGGTCATCCTCCCCCCAAGCCAGCTCCGGGTCCAGCTCGAATGGTTCCCGGGCACGGTTGACTCCCGGCCCACCGATGCTCACGGTCAGCCCTCCGAACTCCTGGAGAAACCTCTCCGCAGCGTCGTGCATGACGATGCCGACCGCTTCGAACATGGACCGCCAGCCGGTCGTGTCGACCCGCCTGCCCGCCGTCCATCCGGAAGCCTTCAGGACCTCAAGCACCTCCAGCGACCACTCGCTCATGACAGGCCCAGCCCCCAGCTTGACACATGAGGCGATCATCCCAGCAGACGACCCGAGGGAGAACGGCGTGTGACCGCACCACACGAAGTGGACCAGAGCCCGCAGTCACGCGCACAGCCATCACCGGCCTTGCCTCCCCCCCGCGTCGGATACGGCCCGGCCCGTCACCGAGGACGACGTCGCGATGGGCGGGGTATTCCGGGCCGCGAGCCCGCTGTTCCTCGCGTTCGCCGGGTGCGCGCATCGCCGCCCTCGGGGAGGGGTCCGCTTGCCTGAGTGCTGCGCCATCCCCGGGCCGTCCTGCTCGCGCTCGGCGTCACCTCCGGCCGCCTGCGTGGCCGTCGCCATCGCCGTCGTGTCGGTCCTGGGGCCGACGGGGACCGACGAGGGCCGACGGGGGCCGCTGCGGCGTTGCCGGGCGCGGCCCGGCGGTACGCGGCCGTTCGCCCGGGGAACGGGCCGCGCTCGCTTCGTACGGCTGGCGGATGGCCGATTTTGTACGGCTTGGGGATGGCCGACGGCGAAGGAGGCGGGCGGCGCGTACTCGACCGCCTCCTTCGCCTACGGCGAGAGGGGCACGGCGGTCAGCCGGCCGTGGCGGCGAAGGGGCCGCCGTCGCCGAACGCGAGCCGCCCGAAGTTCTCGGCGATGCGGCGGTGACCCGCGGAGTCGGGGTGCACCTCGTCGGGGAGCGGGTGTTCGGCGTAGTCCGCCTCGCCGTACAGGTCGCGGCCGTCGAGGTAGTGCAGGTTCGGGTCGTCGGCCGTCCGCTGGGAGACGATGCGGGCGAGTTCGTCGCGGATGACGTTGAGGGTCAGGCGCCCGGCGGCGCGTTCGGCGGGGTCGCCGGTCGCCTTGAAGCGCAGGGTGCCGCCGTCGAAGTCGGGGGCGAGGGGGCCGGGCGTGTCCTCCTGGACGGGGCACAGGATGGGGGACACGACCAGCAGCGGCGTGCTCGGGTGTCCCTCGCGGAGGGTGTCGAGGAAGCCGTGGACCGCGGGGCCGAAGGCGCGCAGGCGCATGACGTCGCCGTTGACGATGTTGATGCCGATCTTGACGCTGATCAGGTCCGCGGGGGTGTCCCGCATCGCACGGGCGGTGAACGGGTCCAGCAGCGCGCTGCCGCCGAACCCCATGTTGACCAGTTCCACCCCGCCGTGGGCGGCTGCCAGGGCCGGCCAGATGGCGGTGGGGTGGGTGGCGTTCGAGCCGTGGCTGATGGAGCTGCCGTGGTGCAGCCACACCCGGCGCCCGCTGTCCGGCGCCGGCGTGATGGGGGCGTCGGTGCGCAGGGCGATCACCTCGGTGATCTCCGAGTGCGGGAGCCAGATCTCGACGTCCTTCTCCCGCGCGGGCAGGTCGGTGAACCGGGCGGTGCCGGCAGGCCCCGGCGACAGTTCGGAGGTCTGGGTGAACATGTCGGTGATCGTGCGCACATTGCCGCCGGCCACCGTGGCCTGGGCGGCGAGACGGCCGTCGACCAGCAGGTCGTAGACGCCGTCCGCCGGGGCCGGGAGACCTCGGTAAACGCGCTTGGTGGGCAGCGTGTCCAGTTCGATCGTGGTGGCCCGGGTGCGGAAGACCACCCGCACGCCTGAGGGCTGGGCCTCGACCACGGCCAGTTGGTCGTCCGGGATCTGCCGGCGTGCCCGGGCGGGCAGCCGGTGCGGCAGCAGACCGTGCGCGGTCGCTTCCACGTCGAGGTAACCCCGCAGGAGGTCGGCGGTGACGGGGGTGGTGATCATGTCGTGCCTCGTGTTCATTGCTTCAGCCGGTTGGTCTGTGGGTCCGGCGGGTGCGGATGCGTGGGTGCCGGAGTGGCGGTGCCGGGGTGACGATGCCGGGATGGCGGTGCCGGAGTGGCGGTGCCGGAGTGGCGGTGCCG
>NZ_JBEXNM010000086.1:15233-31833 GCF_040611095.1 Streptomyces sp. NPDC003077
GGCGGGTGCGGATGCGTGGGTGCCGGAGTGGCGGTGCCGGGGTGACGATGCCGGGATGGCGGTGCCGGAGTGGCGGTGCCGGAGTGGCGGTGCCGGAGTGGCGGTGCCGGGATGGCGGGTGCGGATGCGTGGGCGCCGGAGTGGCGGCGCCGGAGTGGCAGTG
The DNA here is from genome assembly GCF_040611095.1 of Streptomyces sp. NPDC003077. Classification (NCBI taxonomy): domain Bacteria; kingdom Bacillati; phylum Actinomycetota; class Actinomycetes; order Kitasatosporales; family Streptomycetaceae; genus Streptomyces; species Streptomyces sp. NPDC003077. Next base: position 15,397 of record NZ_JBEXNM010000086.1, read on the forward strand.
CCGGGATGGCGGTCCGCCTCCGGCCGTCGCGGTTCTCGTCTCGTCAGGAGGTGGCCCGGTTCCGCAGCAGGGCGTCGAGGGAATCCACGACCCAGGCCCAGGATTCCTGCGCGTCCGGGGCGCTGTGCTCGAAGCCCCCGGCCAGTTCCAGGCTGACGTAACCGTGGAAGACGCTGCCCAGCAGCCGCACCGCGTGTGTCTGGTCCGGCTCCGGCAGGTCGTAGCCGCGCAGGATCGCCCGCGTCATCTGCGCGTGCCGCACCCCGGCGCTGGCGGCGGCCGTCTCGGGATCGAGCCGAAGGCGGGCGGCGGCGTAGCGCCCGGGGTGCTCCCGGGCGTAGTCGCGGTAGGCATCCGCGAAAGCGGCCAGGGCGTCCCTGCCAGCCCGCCCGGCCAGGGCGTCGGCGGCCCGGTCGGCGAGTTCCCGCAAGGCGAACAGGGCGATCCTGGTCTTCAGCTCCTGGGAGTTCTTCAGGTGCGAGTACAGGCTCGCGACCTTCACGTCGAACCGCCGGGCGAGCGCCGAGACGGTCACCTGGTCGAAACCGACCTCGTCGGCCAGTTCTGCCCCGGCCAGGGTCAGACGCTCCGGGGTCAATCCTGCTCTCACCATAACCTTCCTCCTATTCAACGATAACCGTACACCATTTTCCTAATAGGTTTAGGCATGAGCCTACTGGTCGTGGGAGCGTTGCGGGGTCCCCGGGGCAGGGCCTGCGCGCGTGTGATCGTTACCTTCGCCGGTCTGACGTTCGACTTCGCCGGCTGCGAGGCCACCGGCACGGCGATCACGGACAGGGAGGGAGGTCCGGCCGGGGCGGCGGCAAACGGCCGTGACGGTCGCGCCACGCGCGGAGTGACGAGCACAGGCCCGCGAGGCGCCGGCGGACGCGCGAGGGAGACGGCGGTACCGGGCGGGGTTGCTGGGCGCGGCGGGGGCGCCGCACCCTTGGCCGGGCCGGTCCTGCTCTTCCCGGGTGCACGACGCAGCCGAAGAACTCCGGCCGTGCCCCTCGCACTTTCACTGGACGAGCGCGTTACCGCAGTTCAGGCCCGTTTGTCAGTGGCGCCTGCTCTCATGGGGAGTTGACGCGGGGACCGTCATAACCGGGGAGGGCGGCAATGCCGTTCATCGATCGCTACACACGCCGCGACGGGACGCAGGTCTCGGCCCACTCGCGGTCGGCGCCGGGGTCACGGCGCCAACTGACCATCATGGTCGTCATCGTGCTGCTGATCTGGGGAGCGTCCGAGGGCGGCCTGCACATCAAGGGCACGGCGGGCCATCGGCCGGCCGTCACCGCCCCGGCCCATCCCGCAGGGGGCGCGCGGTGACGCGCAGGCCGGTGCGGAGGAGTTCGCGCCGTCGGCGGAAGCAGTCGGCGGGTGGGCCACTGGTGCTCGTCGCGCTGCTGGGCCTCGGCGCCCTCGCGGCGCTGATCCAGTGGCTCGTCCTGCACTGGTGGGTGCTGATCGTCATCGGTGTGCTCGGCGTCCTGGTCGGGAGCGCGTGGCTGCACGGGCACCGGCAGCGGCTGCGGTGGGCCCGCGCTCGTGCGGCGGCGCTGCGCTACACGCTGGAGCAGCTGGACGCGCTGCACTACGACCAGTTCGAGTACGCGGTCCGGGACCTGATGATCCGGGACGGCTGCACCGCGGAGAAGCGCGGCGGGCGCGGGGACAACGGCTGCGACGTCTTCGGCACCGACCCGTCGGGCCGGCGGTGGGTCCTGCAGTGCAAGCACCGCAGGCGTGGTCTGGCCGGTTCGGCGGTCGGCGTGCCCGACCTCCAGGTCCTCAACGGCACCGCGCGCCAGTTTCACCGGGCGGATGTCGTGGTGCTGGTGACCAACGGCCGGGTGACCTCCACGGCCGTGCCGTGGGCCCGCAGCCAGCGGATCCACCTCGTGGACCGGGAGCTGCTGGGGCAGTGGGCCGCGGGGTCGCGTCCGCTGTGGGAGCTGCTGCGACAGCTTCCGCCTCCTCGGCGGGCCGTTTCCTAGTACTGCGGGTGGGGTTCGTGATCGGTCCGGGGGGGTTCTTTGGCGGTTCGTTGGCGGTTCGTTGGCGGTCCGTTGGCGGTCCGTCCGCGGTTCGTCTGCCGTAGTGGCTGCGGGGGGGCTGTTGTCCGGTGGCGTCGGCGCTGGTTGGACCGGTGCGGCAGCCTGGCGGCCGTCATGGCCGGTGGGGTGAAGGCGAGGGCGAGGAGGCTGCGGATCTCCGGGACGGTCGGTGTGATCGGATCGCTGCCGCGGACGGGCTGGCGCATGGCGACGGGCCGCTGTGGTGCCGCGACGGCGTCGGGAAGGGCCGGGGAGCTCGTACACCGGCACCTGACCAGGGAAGACGAACACCACCCGGTCATGTCCTCGGCCCGTGCCCGCGTATCCCTTCCTTCCCGCCGTCAACTCGTGTCCCTTCCTTCCCGCCGTCAAGCGGGACGGCCGGTGTTCGAACACGGGCCGTGCCACGGCCGGGGAAGATCCGTTCCCCACCGCGCTGGGCCACCTCGACGCCCGAGGCCACCTGCGCACGTACCCATCACCGATGGCCGGCGGCCCGTCGCTTCGGCAGAGGCGGGACCGCCGGCTCGACGTCCTGCCCTCGGCAAGGGCCCCTTCGGCGATCGCCGCCGTCCCTCCGATGCGCGGAGCAAGTCGACCGCCTGCCCCCAAGCTGTCGTGCTCACCGGTCTGTTCGCCTCGCCGCACCGGCGAGGCTGTTCCCCAACCGCCCACCGAAGCGGCACGGCGACTCGGCATCGCTTCCCACCAGCCACAGCGCACCGGAACAATGAAGGTCTTGCACCCGTCACGAGGAGGAATGTGTCTATGAAGGTGGGGACGGCGCGTTCCGCCGCGGTCCAGTGGGTCGCCCGGCATGCCAAATCCGATGCCGACTACCGGGGCGCGTACTTCAGTGGCTCGACCGTCGGGCTGCCGGACGACGCCGAGCTGCCACCCTCTTCCGACGTCGACATCCTCGTCGTCACCGCCGCCGACAGCCCACCGGCCAAGCTGGGGAAATTTCGCTACCGGGGCACTCTGCTGGAGGTCAGTCACCTGCCCTGGGCCGAGATCGCCTCTGCCCCCAAGGTCCTCGCGTCCTACCACCTGGCCGGCGGCTTCCGCACGGACACGATCATCGACGACCCCACCGGCCATCTGCACAGGCTGCACGCGTACGTCTCACCCCGTTTCGCCGCTCGGCCCTGGGTCCGCCGCCGATGCCAAGATGCCCGCCGCCGGATCGAAACCCGTCTCGCGGCCATCGACACCGCGGCGCCGTTCCACGAGCAGGTGGCCGCCTGGCTGTTCCCCACCGGCGTGACCTGCCACGTGCTTCTCGCCGCCGCCCTGCGCAACCCCACCGTCCGCCTGCGCTACCCGGCCGCGCGCAAGGTCCTCACCGAGTACGGCCACCTCGGCGTCTATCCCGAGCTCCTGGGCCTCCTCGGCGTTTCGCACCTGTCGGCGCAACGCGTCCAGCACCATCTGCGCGAACTCGCCGCGACGTTCGACGCCACCGTCCGGGTGGCGCGGACCCCGTTCCTCTTCAGCAGCGACATCACCCCCGCCGCGCGGCCGATCGCGATCGACGGAAGCCAGGCCCTCATCGACTCCGGTGACCACCGCGAGGCCGCCTTCTGGATCATCGCGACTTTCGCCCGCTGCCACACCATCCTGGCCACCGACGCTCCCCGACTGCACGAAGCCCTCGCCCCGGCCTTCCACGCAGCCGTCGCCGACCTCGGTATCGGCTCCAGCCGCGACCTCGTCCAGCGGGCCGCGGAGGTCACCCGGTTCCTGCCCCGGCTCTGGCAGATCGGCGAGGACATCCTGGCCGGCAACCCCGACATCACCGAATAGCGAGGAACAGCATCGCCCCGTGCGGGGAACGCTGTCCGTTCTCACCGGCGAAGCCGGCCACCGGGCCCGTCCCGGACAGTGCCACCTTTCACCTTCAGTGAAAGCCCTGGCAGCAAACGTCCCATCGTCCTGACACGGCTCAGGTCAGGACACATCGGTACCGCCATGGTCGAGTCGACGAGGCACGTGCTCGACGGCGGAGCCGCGACCGCGGACGACAGCCCTCGGTTCGTGCCGTTGGTTTACGCCATCGGCCCGCACCGAGCGGGCGCGCCGACGGTGAGGATCACAGGCTTGGAGATGCTTCCGGCCACAGGGCGAAGTAGCCGGTGACGTGGTCGGGGAATCCTTGGTCGGCTAGGCCAGGACTCTGTCCACGTAGGCGGTGATCGCGGGGATTACCGTGGTCATCGTGGGCAGCCAGCCGGGGACGGCGTTGACCTCGCAGATGGTGTGCCCGCCGTCGGCGGTGAAGAGCAGGTCGACGCCGGCGATGGTCGCACCGAGCGTTCTCGCGGCCCGGACCGCCAGGGCCTGGCCCTCGGGGTAGCGGCCCAGACACAGTTCGGCGGAGGCTCCCCGGGTGAGGTTGGAGGCCAGGGCGCCGTCCCGGGAGGAGCGGATCTTGGCCGCGACCGGCTCCCCGTCCACGACGATCACGCGCAGGTCCCGTCCGTGGGAGGCGGCCACGTATTCCTGGAACATCAGGGGCACGTCGGGGGCCGGGCGGTCGGCGACGGCCCGCAGCCGGCCGGGGTCCGAGAGCAGTTCCACCTCCGTACCGTTGCGGCCGTTGACGGGCTTGGCCACGCACGGCGCCGTCACCCGGGGGCTGCGCACCACGCCGGACAGGGGCGCGGTGGCATACGACAGGGAGTCCGGCACCGGCAGTCCGGCCGAGGCCAGCTCCTGTAGTTGCCACATCTTGTTGCCGCACAGCTGGTGGGCCGGGAGGGGGTTGATCAGCACGGCCCCGAGGTGTTCCAGGTGGCGCAGCAGGGTCAGCTCGCGGTGCTGGGCCATGGAGCCGGGGGCCTGGCGCACCAGGACCACCCTGGGCGGGGGGATGTCCGCGCCGCCCAGGGTCTGGAGCGTGAGCCGGCCTCGCCGGACGCCGAGGAGGAGTTCGTCGGTGTGCCAGCAGGCGAAGCGCGGACCGTAGATCTTCTCCAGCGTGCCGACCAGTGCGCGGGTCCCCTTCCGCGGGCCCATCGGGTGCTCTCGCGCCAGCACCCAGACGTCAGCGGGTGCAACGATCGCCGATGACATCGTCTGCTTCGCCTTCCTCGGCTGGGGAATGGGAGAAGGGGCCCGGGCCGCCGGCCACCCTCGTGCCGGCCGGGCAGGGGCACCCGGGCACCGTACGCCGACCGCGCCCTTCCGCGGAACGGCACACCCCGTGCGGCATTCGTTCCCGCCGCCGGGAAGCCGACGCCCCGGTCCGCCGCCCGGTACCCGACGAGAAGGTCCTCCGCGCCGCGTCCCTCTCTTGGGCCAGTCGGCCGGGGCGTCCATCGTCGCTTCGCTCTGCGTCCTCGCCGCCCGCGAGGCCACGGGCCTCTTCCGCCGGGCGATCGTCGGAAGCGGCAGCGGCCGGGGGCGTTCGTCACCGAGCGGGCCGCCCGCGTCGGCAGGGCGGTAGCCGGGAGGTAGCCGGGGTTCTGGGCATCGCGCCATCGGTCGACGCTTGCGCGCGCGTCTGCGACGATCGCCCGGCCGGGGCCGCCTCCCACCACGCGGTCCGTCGTCTCTCACCACGCGGTCCGACTCTCACCACGCGGTGCGACGGAGCGGCGGACCGTCTCGGCGGACGCCTCAGGGCGGACCGTTTCCGGTGATTCGCCGACGGCGCGGACGGCTTCGTGCCTGGGGGCACCAACGGCCGTACGGAGGTCTTCCTCACGGACGTCTTCACGGAGGTCTTCCTCACGGACGTCTTCGTAACGGACGTCTTCGTAACGGACGTCTTCGTGCGCAGGATGGAGTGAGGCGGCGGCGACCTGAACGGCCGGGGCGCCTTCCTCATCTGCACGGGGGGCGGCCCGGTTCGGTACGGCCGTCAGCCATGAGCGCCTGTGTCAGGGGGACGCGGGTGCCGACAGGGTCGGATGGTGGGTGACGGTCCGGTCCGGGATCAGCGTCGGGTGGATGTCGAACCGAGGCCGCCGGGGGTGGGAGGCGCCCAGGTGGGGGCCGCGGTCGCCTCGGTGGGGGTCGTTTCGCGCATGAGGACGTGCCAGCCGTCCTCGCCGGCGTTGCCGTCCAGACGCACGCTCAGTTCCTTCACCTGCCGGGTGCCGTGGAAGTACAGCACGACGGTCTGGCGTTCGGAGCCCTCGTCGTAGAAGTCGGCCGTGACCTTGCCGCGGGCGCCCTTGCGGAAGCCCTTGATCCAGTTGTCGGCCGTCTTTCGCGCCTCGTTCTCGGAGCCGTCGCCGGTCGCGAGCGCCGCGAGCTGCTCGGCGGTGCCGTCCGCGATCCGCCAGACGGTCTCCTGCGTCACCCGCAGCGAACCCGTGGACGGGTAGCCCACCACGCGCAGGGGCTCGTGGGCGGTGTAGTCGCTCGCATACGTGGCTTCGGTGGCACCGGCCGAGGGCGAACAGGCCGCCAGCGCGCCGAGCACCAGCCCGGCCGCGACGGCGCGGGCCGGTCGACGCGCTATTCGTGTCCCGGTCGCTTGGCGCTCTTGGGACGGATGAGCGTGCGCGATGCGCTCGCTCTCCCTCTCGCCTGTCAGGGGCTTCTCCCTGAGCCGCGGGTTCCCGGCGCCGCCGGGCCAGGTGTCGCTCCTGTTCCTGATGGCGCCTCGCAGGTAGCACTGCTGCCACCAGGACCCGTTCGTTTTGCACCTGTCCCGGCGAAATTTCATGCTGTCACCGTAGTGCAGCGTTTTGGGAGTGACGTCGGGGCAGTCATCGGACGGGCGGTGCGAGCGGCGGTACCGGATCATGACCTGGCCTGGCTTTCACTCGGCGCACCGAGGTGCCGGCTCTCCTGGTGCCGGCGGGTCGAGCGGACGGCTGCCGCGGCCAGGACGAGTGCGCCTGTTCCGAAGAGGACGTTGCCGGTCAGGGCGGTGGCCAGCGGGACGCCCATGTCGGCCGCGTGGGTGAAGCCCACCCATACGTACGTCAGCAGGGCGCCGACGGCGAGGGCGGTACGGTGCGGGGCTCCCCAGCCGCGGCGGCGGGACCAGCCGGTGCCCACGATCACGGCCACCGCGGCCAGCGCCAACCAGGCGGCGGCCATGATCCAGTCGGGCACGTGATCCCTCAGCAGCGACTGGCCGATCCAGTAGACGCTGGTGAGGACGAAGGCCGCGCATCCTGTCCGCCATGGGAGAGGAGCGTTCGTGGTGGACGGGAGCGTCGGCCGTCGGCCGACGCAGAAGGCCGCGATGATCAGGCCGGCGATCAGCACCACGCCGACGGTCCACTGTCGCGGCGAGGCCATGAACCGGTCATTGGCGGCGTACTGCATGGCGGCCAGGAAGAGCGAACCCGCCGCGAACACCACCGCGGTCACGCTCAGGCCGGGGCGCCCCAGCCAGTGGCGCCGCGGATCGCGGCTGAACGCCTCGACGAGCGCGATCGGCACGCAGATGCTCCAGATCATGTGCATCGACACGACGTCCTGGAGCAGGGCCACGCTCGTCCCGAGCAGTGGAACATGGGTCCCCGCGTAGACGAGGCCGAAGTCGATGCCGCCGTAGTGGGGGTTCCAGAGCATCTGGTCGACCGGGCCCTCTTCGAACAACCCGTAAGCCGCCGCGAGCAGCAGCATCGTCGGCCAGCCGCGACCGGTGCGCCGTGCGACTTCCCGGACGAGCAGGGCCCCGCCGCCGTACAGCGGGACGAAGAGGGGCAACGCCCCGATTTCGCTGATCGGCGTATTGCCCAGGAGGTATTCGCCCACCAGCGGGGCCAGCAGGACCAGGGCGAGGACCGAGCGCCATCGGTGCGCGGTTTTGCGAGCTTGCATCATTCCTCCGAGGCTAGGGACGGCGTGCCGGCCGCCGCCTCTGCCGACCGACCAGACGTGTCGGCCACCTGGCCAGAGTCCGTCCGGTCGCCTCGGCCGGGTTCGCTCGGCCGGGTTCGCTCAGCCCCGCATCGCTCGGCGCCTGGACATGCGGCGAGTGATCACCCGGCGTTCCGTCCCGCATCGTCCGCGCCGATCACTCGGCTTCCGCGTCGTGGGCCAGCAGTGCGAGCTGGATGCGGTTGTCCAGGTCCAGTTTGGCCAGTGCGCTGGACAGATGGGCCTTGACCGTGCCGGTGGACAGGTGGAGCCGCCGGCCGATCTCGGAGTTGGAGAGCCCTTCGGCCACCGCGCGGGCGATCTGGCGTTCCCTCTCGGAGAGAGTGGCGAGCTTGTTCCGCGCCTGCTCGGCGCGGGTGTCGGTGCCTGCCGCGGCGTGCTCGATCAGCGTGCGTGCCGCCGCCGGGGAGAGCGCCGGCTCGCCGCGGGCGGCACGGCGTACCGCTTCGACGATCTCCTCCGGTGCGGTGTGCTTGAGCAGGTAGCCCGCGGCTCCGGCGCGCATCGCCTCCAGGACCAGGCCGCCGGCGTCGAAGGTCGTCAGCACGATGACCTGGGGCGCGTGGGTCCCGTCCGCCACCGCCCGGGTCGCGGCGATCCCGTCCATGACCGGCATCCGGATGTCCATCAGCACGACGTCCGGGGTGTGCCGACGGACGGCCCCGGCCACGCCCGCGCCGTCCTCGACCTCGCCGACGACCTCGATGCCGGGCGCGCCACGCAGCATCATCGTCAGTCCGGCCCGGACCAGGGGGTCGTCGTCGACCAGCAGCACACGGATCATCGTCGTCGTCATTCCGCGGGCCAGGGTAGCCGGGCCCGCAGCGTGAAGGCCTCTCCGTCAGCGCCGTGCTCCAGCAGGCCGCCGTCCAGCCGGACCCGCTCGGCCAGCCCGGTCAGCCCGGCTCCGGCCCCCGGTACCCGCGGCGCGGGCGTCCCGGCGGGTATGCGGTTGCCGATCTCGATGGTGAGATCCGAGCCGGGCTCGCCGGTCAGCCGTACGGTCACCTCGGCCTCCGGGGCGTGTTTGCGCGCGTTGGTCAGGCCCTCTTGGACCACCCGGTACACCGTGTGCTGGGACTGCGGGCGGGGCGGGGCCGTGCCGCGGGCGCCGAGTTCGTCGCGGAAGTCCACGCGCTGTCCCGCCGCCCTGGCCTCCTCGACCAGGCCGGGCAGATCGGCCAGGCGGGGCTGCGGGGCCGTCTCTGTGTCCTCGTCGCCGTCGGTGCGCAGCACCAGCAGGACGTCGCGCAGTTCGCCCAGGGCCTGGTGCGCGTTGTCGCGGATGACCTCCGCGCTCTGGGAGATCTCGGTGCCGTCCAGGCCGGGCCCGTCGCCGTTGGCGGCCTGCTTGGCCCGGTAGGCCAGGGCGCCGGCGTGCACCGACAGCAGGGAGACGCGGTGTGCCAGCACGTCGTGCATCTCGCGGGCCAGGGCCTCGCGCTCCCGGCGGCGGGTGTCGGCCAGCCGCCGGGCGTGCTCCTCGCGCTCCAGCTCGGCCTCCCGCCGTACCGCCAGCAGCCACAGCCGCCGGGCCCGCAGGGTGCTGCCCAAGGCGAAGGAGAGCAGGTAGTAGGCGAGCGTGAAGACGACGCCGAAGAACCCGTCCGCGTCCGTGTCCGGCAGGAGCAGCGAGCCGAGCCGGCTCGCCACCAGATACAGGCCCAGGAGCACGAGCGAGCGCCGCCAGGGCAGCCGCAGCGCCAGGTTGACGGTGATCACGACGATCGCGCCGAACGCGCTGCTCGCCACGGCCACGGCCGGCAGGGCCAGCACGGCCACGGCCAGCGGATGGCTGCGGCGCCACCACAGCGACGCGCAGGACAGGGCCCCCAGCAGCAGATCGGCTGCCAGCAACTCGTCCGACGGGTGATCGAATTTCTTGGCGATGCCGCAGACCACCAGGCCCACCATGACCGCGGCGCCGAAGGTCAGGGTGTCGACCGCCCAGTCCCGCGGGGTGCGGCGGGCCCGGGTGCCGTCGCCGCCGATGCGGAATTCGCCGGGCAGCAGCCACTCCGGTACGGCCCGCCGGATTTCGTCACTGTGCTCCACCTTCCTCACGATAGGTGCCGACCCGTCGCGGTGGGGATCAGCCACCTGGCCAGAGGCGTTGGACAGGTGGCCAGGAACGTGGACCGGGTGGGCAGGAACGTGGACCGGGCGGGCAGGGCAGGCGTGATGAAGGCTCGTGGCCGTGGCCGCCCTGGCCTGTGTCCCCGGTCGGTCCGCGCCCGCTCTGCGTCCCCGGCCGGTCTGTCCCTCCGGCCGATCCGCACCTGCTCGGCGTCCCCGGCCGGTCTGCATCTCCGGCCGGTCCGCACCTGCTTTGCGCGTCGGCCCGTCCGTGTCATGAGAGGTCATAACGCGTTCACAACGCGTTCACGGGGCGTCACAACGCGATCGTGAAGTTGTCATCTCCCCCCGTACCGGAGCGCGTTGACACGACCCCAGGGCCGTGCTCTACGCTACAAATCTAACGATCGTTTCATTTGAAGCGCGTGTTCAATTTTCGGGACGGACATTCCCCGCCGTCCTTTCCCTTCGAGTGCTGTTCCGGAGGTTCCGCTCGTGGCCAATCCCTACGGCGCGCTGTTCAAAGCGCCCGGTTCCGTGGCCTTCTCGGCGGCCGGTTTCGTGGGCAGGATGCCCGTTTCCATGACCGGCATCGGCATCATCACGATGCTGTCCCAGATGAACGGCGAGTACGGGCTCGCCGGGGCCGTCTCCGCCGCCTTCACCCTGTCGATGGCGCTGTGCGGGCCGCAGGTCTCCCGCATCGTGGACCGCAAGGGGCAGAGCAAGGTCCTGTTACCCGCCGCCGGTCTGAGTGTCATCTCGATGGCCGGGCTGCTGCTGTGCGCCCATTACAAGGCGCCGGCCTGGACGTTGTTCGTGTTCGCGATCCTGGCGGGCACCCTGCCGAACATGGCCGCCATGGTCCGGGCCCGGTGGACGCACGTCTACCGCGACTCCCCCAAGCTGCACACCGCCTTCTCCCTGGAGTCGGTGGTGGACGAGATGACCTTCGTGGTCGGCCCCGCGCTGTCCGTGGCGCTGTCCACATCCCTGTTCGCCGAGGCCGGGCCCATGATCGCGTCCGCGCTGCTGGCGATCGGCGTCCTGCTGTTCATCCCGCAGAAGCGCACCGAGCCGCCCGTGCACGTGGACGAGGACGGCGGGCGCGCGGGCGGCTCGGCCATCCGCATCGGGGCGCTGCAACTGCTCGCGCTCATCCTGGTCGCCGGCGGCACCATCGTCGGGACCGTCGACGTGGTCAGTGTGGCGTTCGCCGAGGAGCAGGGCGCGCCGGCCAGCGCCGGCATCGTGCTGTCCGTCTACGCGGTGGGGTCCGCCCTGGCCGGGCTGGTCTTCGGGGCGCGGAAGCTGAAGACGCCGCTGCCGCGGCTGCTGACGTTCGGCGCGGCCGGTACGGCGGTGACCACGCTGCCGCTGCTGCTGGTGGGCAATGTGGCGACGCTGTCCGTCGCGGTGTTCTTCTCCGGTATCTTCTTCGCGCCCACCATGATCATCATCATGGGTCTCGTCGAGAAGATCGTGCCCCCCCGGCAGCTGACGGAGGGCATGACGTGGGCGATCACCGGCCTGAGTGTGGGCACGGCGCTCGGTGCGGCCGTATCGGGTTCCATGGTCGACCGCTTCGGACCGATGGGCGGTTTCGCGGTGGCCATGGTCGCGGGCGCCGCCACGCTGCTGCTGGCGCTCGTCGCGTACCGCCCGCTGACCAACCGCATCCGCCAGGGCCGTCCCGAGGAGGCCCCTGGGGCCGCAGCGGAGTCCGCGGCGCAAGCCTCGTCGGCCGGTGAGGCTGGTGCGACCGGTGAGGTCGGTGAGACCCGTGACGTCAAGGACGGCAGCCGGCCGGTCGCGGACGCCGGGAAGGCCTCGTCCTGACCGGGCGCGGCACCGTGCCCGAGCGCGCGGACGAAAGGGGCACCTCGGCGCCGGGATCCGTCCGTACGGTGACACGGCCGCGCGGCGGGCGCGTCCATCCGAGCAGACGGCGGGAACGCTCCGGCTGCCGACGATCCCCGGAGGGAAACGAGCGTTGAACAAACCGTCCGCCCCGACCGCCCCGACCGCCGACGGCCGCCGCCTCAAAGGCGAACAGCGCAAGCGGGAGCTGATCGAGGCCACCTTGCAGGTCGTCGGCCGTGAGGGGATCGCGGGGGTCAGTCACCGCGTCGTCTCCCGGGAGGCGGGGCAGCCGCCGACCGCCGCCGCGTACCACTTCAAGGGCATCGGCGACCTGTTGGCCGTCGCGCTGACCGCCTGTATGGAGCAGGACGCGGCACGCCTGCGGGCGGCCGGGCCGGACGGCGGCCCCGAGGGGCTGCGCGATCTGGCGCGCGTCATGGCCGACGCGGTGGCGGTTCCGCACCGGCTGCTGGCGGAGTACGAACTGTTCCTGCTGGCCGCGCGCCGACCGGAGTTGCGCGTCAGCACCCGGAACTGGCTGGACTCGATCACGGAGTTCGGCCGCCGGTACACCACCGACCCCGTACGGCTGCGGGTGCTGGCCGGAACCTTCGACGGCCTGCTGATGCACGCGCTGCTGACGGACGATCCGCCGACCGCCGAGGAGTACGAGGCGGCGCTACGGATGATCCTGCTCTGACGGCCCGGCGGTCCGGCCCGGCCCGGTGGTCCCCCACCGGGCCGGGTGGCCGGAACCTCGTCGGCGCAGCGCGCGCAAGACGCCGTCACCGATACCGCCAGCGGCGTGCCCGCCCTCCGGGCGCCCCATCCGGTCCCCGCCGCCCCCGCTCCCGTCGTCACCGGACCGATGCCGCCACCGAACGGATACCGCCACCGACTCCGGACCGATACCGCCACCCCCGAACGCATACCGCCACCCGAACCAATCCCGTCACCACCCTCGGACCCACAACGAACCGATCCCGACAGCGAACCGATTCCGCCACCGAACCGATCCCGACAGCGAACGGATACCGCCACCGAACGCACACCGCCACCAACCCCGGACCCACACTGAACCGATCCCGCCACCAAACCAATCCCGCCACCACCCCCGAACCCACACCGAACCGATCCCGCCACCGAACGCACACCGCCCCCGGACCCACCCCGCCCCGGGGCGCGCGCCATATCCCGTCGCGGCCCGTTCCCACACCCGTACGCGGCCGGTCGGATCCCCGCTCCTTCCCTTCGCCCACGCATGCCTCGCACGGAACACCGAGGAGATCGTCGATGCACGCTCCGAACCCCTCCCCCGCCCCCTCCCCCACGCCCTACGAAGGTGACCGCGCCGTCCTTCAGGACCTGACGCGGCGGCACCGGGACACGCTGGACCGCGCGCTGCGGGCGATCCGCAGCCGCGAGCACTGGACCCCGTACGCCGAGGACCCGGACGCCTACGGCGCGGACGCCGCGGCCCAGGGTGAACGGGCCTTCCGTGGCCTGCTCGGCGCGCCCTTCCCGCTGGAGACGCCGGGCCGGGACGGCACGGTCGGCCCGGCCCCCGCCGAGGGCGGCGAGCGGTCCCCGTACGGCTTCGAGCTGGGCATCACCTACCCGCACGCCGACCCGGCCGCCCTGTTCAGCGCGGCGCGCGCGGCGCTGCCCGGCTGGCGGGACGTGTGCCCGAGGGACCGGGCGGTGGTGTGCGCCGAGATCCTGGCCCGGATCAACGCCCGTTCGCACGAGTTCGCGCAGGTGGCCATGCACACCAGCGGCCACAACTTCCTCATGGCCTTCCACGCCGGTGCCGTGCACGCGCAGGACCGGGGGCTGGAGGCGGTGGCCGTCGCCCTGCGGGAGCAGACCCGGCTGCCCGCGCGCCGGCGCTGGGAGAAGCCGTACGGCGACCGGACGCTGTCGGTGGACAAGACCTTCACCGTCGTGCCGCGCGGGGTGAGCCTGCTGATCGGCAACCGCGTGGTGCCGACGTGGAGCGGCTATCCGGGCCTGTTCGCCTCCCTGGCGACGGGCAACGCCGTGGTGGTCAAGCCGCACCCGGACGCGGTGCTGCCGCTCGCCCTGACCGTCGCCATCGCCCGCGAGGTGCTGCGCGGGTGTGGGTTCGACCCGAACCTGGTGTGCCTGGCGCCCGAGCGGCCGGGCGAGCCGCTGGCCCGGGAACTGGCCACCAGCCCCGAGGTGGGCGTCATCGACTACTCCGGCGGCACGGAGTTCGGCGCCTGGCTGGCGCGCCACGCTCCGGGTGCCCGCCTGTTCGCGGCGACGTCCGCCGTCAACTCCGTGCTCGTCGAGTCCACCGCGCACTACCGGGGGCTGCTGGACAACACCGCCTTCTCGCTGGCCCTGTACAGCGGCCAGTTGTGCACCAGTACGCAGAACCTGCTGATCCCGCGGGACGGCATCGCCACGGACGAGGGGCACAAGAGCTTCGCGCAGGTCGTGGCGGACCTGACCGCCACCCTGGAGAAGCTGCTGGTGGACGACGCGCGGGCGGCCGAGCTGCTGGGCGCTCTGTATGACCGCCGGATGGCGGACCGGGCGGCCGAGGCGTCCTCCGGTGCGCTCGCGAAGGTGGCCCTGGCCTCCCGCGCGGTGCGGCACCCGGAGTTCCCCGGCGCGCTGATCCGTACGCCGGCGGTGGTCGAGCTGGACGCCCGTGAGGAGGCGGACCGCGCGCTGCTCACCTCCGAGTGGCCCGGGCCGATCGCCTTTGTGGCCGCCGTGGACTCGGCCGCGGCGGGCATCGGGCTGATCCGCGAGGCGGTGCGGCGGCGGGGCGGCCTGAGCGTCGGGGGCCACACCCGTTCGCCCGAGGTCGCGCGGGAGCTTGAGATCATGTGCGCCCAGGAGGGCGTGCTGCTCTCGCTCAACCTGACCGGCGACTTCTACGTCTCGCAGTCCTCGGTCTACTCGGACCTGCACGGCTCGGCGGCCGGCGGGCCGGGGAGCCACGCCTTCTGCGACGCCGCGTTCGTCGCGCCCCGGTTCCACGTGGCCGAGGTCCGCCGGTGGGCCACCGATCCGGTCCGGTGACGGGCGCCGTCCGTCGTTCACGTGAGCGCGAGAGAGAGGTCATTCGTGTCGGACGTGTCAGTGGACTTACCGTTACGAGGGCGTGAGCCGGAGATCGCGCGGGTGCGCGCGGTCCTGGAGTACGTGCGCCGGGGAGGCAGTTCCCTCCTCGTGCTCAACGGGCCTCCCGGGGTGGGCAAGACCCGTCTGCTGTGCGCGTGCCGGAGCCTGGCGGCCGGGATGGGCTTCCACGTCACCGGCGGCCCCTCGGGTCCGGGGTCCGGAGGCCGGGGCGCGCAGCACTGGGCGCGCTGCCGCCACACGCCCGTGGTCCGGGGCGGGTATCCCGCGCGCCGGACGAGTGCCGCCCGCCCCGTCCTGATGATCGCGGACGGTACCGGGCACCCCGCCGCCGAGGGCGCGGGTGCGGCGGGCCTCCGTGGCGGCGGGCACGGCGCGCCGGTGCTGTGGATCGTCACCCGGCGTCCGGGGGACCGGGGTGCCGGGCCGGTTCCCGCCGGGCCGACGGCGGGCGCCCACACCGAGCTGGTCTCGCTCGGGCCGCTGCCCGGCCCGGCCGCGTCGCAGCTGGCCTGCGACCTTCTGGGGGTGCCGCCCGCCGCGTCCCTGGGGCCGCTGGTGCGCAGCGCGTCGGGGCATCCCCGCCTGGTGGTGGAGCTGCTGCGGGGGATGCTGGAGGAGGGCAGCGTGCGGATCGCGGACGGCGCGGCGCACTTGGTGCGGGACGAGTTGCCGGCCCGGTTGCGCGCCCGGGTGGCGCTCACCTTGGAGGAGTATTCCGGGCCGTGCCGCCAGTTGCTGCGGGTGGCCGCCGTGCTGGGACGCGACCTGGAGTGGGACGTGCTGGCGGCCGTGCTGCGGATTCCGCCGCCGGATCTGCTGCCGGTGCTGGAGGAGGCGTACACCACGGGCATGGTCGGCGGCGACGGCACGCGGACCGCCTTCCGTCACGAGCTGGCGCGCCGGGTCGTCGCGGCGTCGGTGCCCGCGTCGCTGCGCCGGGCGCTGCGGGAGGAGGCCGCCCGGGTGCGGCCCGCCGCTCCGGTGGCGGCCGAGCCGCCCGTGGGCGGCGGGGCGCAGGCCGGGTGCGCGGCGCTCAACGACCGGCAGAGCGACGTGGTGGCGCTGGTGCGGGCGGGGCTGACGAACCGGCAGATCGCCTCGGAGCTGGGGATGTCCCCGCACACGGTGAACTACCACCTGCGCAAGCTGTTCACGAGCTTCGGGGTGCGGTCGCGCATCGGGTTGCTGCGGGCGGTGGAGGAGGGGCGGGGCGCGGTCCCGCCGGTGCTGTCGTCCGGGCCGTGTGGACGGCCCGGACGGGCCCCGCTCGCGGCCTTGTGGGGGATCGACCGGCCGGTGCCGGGACCGCCCGGCCGCCCCTCCCCCGGGTACGGACCCGCCCATCTTGAGGCGGCCCCCGACCACCCGCCCTGAGACGGCCCCCAACCACCCGTCCCACCCCGGTGCGAAACCACCCGACCGGCCCCCCTCGCAGGACCGCCGCCCTTCCCCCGGCACACGGCCG
>NZ_JBEXNM010000087.1:0-31300 GCF_040611095.1 Streptomyces sp. NPDC003077
CGGGGTTCGGGGGGGGGTGGGTGAGGGGGGGGGGTTACCGCTCACGCCGTCCGGGGGCCGGGGGACGGGGGGGCCCCGGGCGGGGGGGCCCGCCTCTTCGTACGGTGAGTGAGCGTATTACAGGGCTACCAGGTCAATGACGTTGATCACGATGTGCTTGTTCGACACCACGTACTGAATGAAGCCCCCGTCGAACGTGGCCGACCAACTGTTGTCCCGGTTGCTCTGGGCAGGGGCGCTGAACGGGGTTCAGGCTGAGCTGTTTCTCCAGCTTTTCCAAGGAGGCCCGTTGTACGGCGCCCAGAGCGGCCTTCCGCTGCGCGGCGCGGTCCACATACCTGATCATGTAAGCGGTCATGGGCACCTGCCGGCGTCGATGGGATTGTTGTCGGCGTCGTATGCGTTGCCCTCGGCGTCCCAGAAGACCATGCCTTCCGTGTCACCCTCGGCCAGGCGCTTGACCATGTGCTCCACCTCGTCCAGATAGCCGGGCGTTGCGCACGCGCAGGCGAAGGGGAACCACTTGTCGACGATCCGGTCCAGCTCCGGCTGATTGAAATCCGCCGCGGCGCTGAGCCAATCCTTCTCGAAGAGCTGCAGCCAATCCGGCCGCCGCTGCAGGGCCGTGCGAATGGCGTCCGGGGTTCTCTCACAAGCGTTCCGATCCACTTCGATGACCATGGCCGGGGACCTCCGGTAGGTGATGGCAGAGCAGAGCCCACGGTAGGGCTCAGCGGGCGGGTGAGGGAGGAGAGCCACGGATTGTGTACGGCTCGTGGTCGTATGGCAATGAATGTTCCATCAATTGAACGCACCTGTGGCTGGACCAGCGGGACAGCCACAGGGTCTGTGCAGCCATATGCACGGCTTCTTGTTGGCTGCCAACTACGCTGACGAGAGCCGATTGCGCTGGTCAACCGGATCGTCAGCGCTCGTTGACGAACCAGGTGCTATCCGAGCTGATGCGTTCCGCCACCCGGCGCCGCCCGCTCTGGCGCCTCAGCGGTCTCGACCCACACCAGGTGGGCTCGGCCGTCCTCCGCCCGGGCGGAGAACATCTGCGTCGCGCGCTCGGCGCAGGACAGCGACATGCCCACCCGGCCGTCCGGCGTCGTCAGCCGGGCCGTGGTCGTCCCGGTCGGCGAGACCCCATGCGGCGACGTACGCGTCCCGCTCGCCGTACGCGTCGGTGAACTCCTCGACGACGGCGAAGAGGCGGGGAGCGGTGGCGGTTACGAGGGCGGTGATTTCCTGCGCGAAACTACTGGATTGGTCAGCGAATGGCAGGGACGAGGATACGGTGGACATGGCGAACCTCCTTGACTCCTGGGGGAGTTGGCGTCTGGTATAGCTATATCTGAAATCGCATATGGCTATGCAGAATCGGCGGAGGGTATCCGTATTCCACTCGTGTGAGGGATGGAGGAGGGCGAACTGTGGCCGCAACTGGACCACCCACGCTGCGTCAGCGACGCCTGGGGATCGAACTACGCCGATTGCGGGAACGGGCGGGAATGAGTTCGACGGACGCCGCCGCCATGATCGGCATTCAGCAAGCCCGCATGAGCATGATCGAGGCCGGTCGGCATGGGGTCAGCGCGGACCGTGTACGTGCCATGACCCGTGGCTACTCCTGCGGGGACGACGAGCTGGTCGAGGCGTTGGTGTCCATGACAGGGCGCCGCGAACGGGGGTGGTGGGACGAGTACCGGGAACTGCTGCCTGCTTCTGTTGTCGAAGTGGCAGAGTTTGAACACCATGCGTCCGCAATCCGTGTGGCAGTTGTGGCGTCGATGCCTGGGCTTTTGCAAACCCCTGAGCACTTCCGTGCGGTGCTCCGGTGTCGTGTGCCCGTGCTTCGCCCTCACGAAGTTGAACATCGGGCATCATTTCGCATGAAACGCCAAGCCGTCCTGTACAGCGATCCGCCGACGCCCTACAGGGCTGTGATTCACGAAGCGGCGCTACGGTTGGAGTACGCCGGTGCTGACACCACCCGTCAGCAGCTCTTCCACCTGATCGAGATGAGCGAGCGGCCCAATGTGACCGTCCAGGTCATCCCTTTTGGTGCGAACGACTTCCCAGCTGTCGGGCAGTCGATCACTTATGGTGCCGGTCTGCTACCCCATCTCAGCACGGTTGCCCTGGATACGGACCATGGTTGTGAGTACCTCTTCGCTGAGGCGCAACTGGAGCGTTACCGAGTGGTGTTGGACCGAACGGAAAGTGTCGCGCTGCCTCCAGGGAAGAGTCGAGACTTTATCCGGCGGATCGCGAAAAGCACCTGAGAGGGCCAAGAATTGTACGCATGGCAGAAGTCCTCGTTCAGTGCCGACGGCGTCAACTGCGTAAATATCGCCCCCACTCCCGACGGCACCCTCCGTCTCCGTGAAAGCGACCACCCCGAGACCATCCTCACCCTCTCGCAAGCCGACCTACGGGGCCTCCTCGGCGTCCTCAAAGCCGACAGGACGGCGACCCCGCCACCGACCTGATCCGTGATCGTCGGACTCGTCTCCGTACCGACAAACCCTGGGGCCGCCCGAAAAGCGGCCCCAGCTTCGTCACCGCCCCTCAATCCCCCCGAGGCCGCCACACCCTCGCCTGCCGCGCCGCCACCCGCCCGCACGACAGCGCCACCACCAGCCCCGCCAACACCACCCCACCCAACCCGACGAGCAGAAGCGCGCCCGACATCCAGCCGCCCCGTCCCATGTGGATCAGCAGGCCGCCCAGCGTCATCGAGACCAGCACCCCGACCGCTCCGACGGTGCCCAGGGGGAGGGCCAGGTTCCAGGTCGCGATGGCGCGGTAGAAGCGGCGGTCGACGCGGAAGGCGGAGAGCGGGCCCAGGGCCTTGGCCTGTTCGAGGAAGATCCCGGCGGCTCCCAGGGCTCCCGCCGCGGCCAGCGCGGCCAGGCCGATGAGCACGATGTCGAGGAGCCAGCGGATCTGCGCGGCCATTGCCGCGGCGCCCAGCGACCACGACTGCCCCGGGAGCGCCGTCATGGGGCCGATGAGATGGGCGTACGCGGCCTGCTTGACGCGTCCGAGCCCGGCCTCGTCCACGTGGTCGGCGACGAGGAACCCGTACAGCGCCGCGTCCCCGCCCACCGGAGCCCCGCAGGCGCAGACCGAGCCCGCGGGAGCACTCAGCAGGTCGTTCTCCCGGCTTCGGAGGACGGCGCTGCCCGCGGGCGTCAGGCGGGCGAAGACCTCACCGAGGGGGCGTGGCCGGTCCGGACAGGAGGCCATCTCGCCGAGGGCGCGCAAGGCGGCGCAGGTCCCGGTCAGGCGTACTTTCGGGGCGTCCTCGGGGGTGTGGGGCTCGGGTGAGTAGCGCAGGATCGTGTCCCTGCCCAGGGCGTTGACGAACGCGTCCGCCGTGGAGGGGATGTCGCGGGAGCGGATCTGGACGAGCCCGCCGCCGGACGCCGCCGAACGCGCCTGCGCCTCCTCGGCCGGGCCGGTGAACTGCGTGGTGAGCACCTGCCCGAGGGTGACGACCCCCAGCCCCACCACGAGCGCGGCGCTCAGGCGCGCCAGGGCGGCCGGGCGGGCTGCCAGCCAGCGGCCGGCGACGATGCGGACGGGGTCTCCCGCGCGGTTCCCGGTCCGGGCGAGGAGGCGTCCGAGCAGCCGGGCGAGGGCGGCCGACGCGTACGGCAGCGCCAGCAGGGCGACCACGGAACCGGTGACGAACCCGAGGCGCCCGGCCACCCCCCGGTACTCGGCCCCCCACGCCGCGACGGCGAGCCCGGCCGCGAACAGGACGAGCGGGCGGCGCGCCGAATAACCCCGGCGCCGAGTGGGCCGGGTGCCGCCGTACGGAGGGCGCCGGACACCCGCGAGCACCGTCAGCCCCAGCAGCCCCACGCTCACCCCCAAGCCGAGGAGAGGCAGCAGCGGCACGGCACTCAGCAGGTCGCGCGACCAGACCTGGTACCCCGTGAACGGCAGCGTGGGCGAGGTCAGCGACAGTCCGGCGAGCGCGGCGCACGCGGCCAGCGTCCCGGCCGCCACGGGCGCCCAGGCTTCCCCGACCAGCACGAGCGCCCGGGTCGAGGCAGGGGCACCCAGCGCGTCCAGCACGGCCAGCCGCTGATCCCGGGTCTCGGCCCGGCTGCGGACGGCGACCAGCACCAGGGCCGCGCACGGCAGCGCCGCCATCAGCGCGATCAGCACATCCAATTCCGCGATATCGCGGTCGAATTGGTGGCTGCCGACGAAGAACATCTGGCGGTCGGGATTGCCGAAGCCCCGGATGTACGACGTGGGTTCGTCGACGGCACGGAAGAAGTCCGGTCGCCGTGGATTGACGTACACCACGAGTTCGGCGGCGTCGGCGAGGCCGTCCTGCCGGATGGTTCCGGCGAGTTTCCCGTACCGGTCGCTGATGCCGGGCTGGGCGGCGAGCAGCGCGGGGGACAGGTAGGACTCGCCGGGCGCGGGCCAGCGAGGGAGGCCCGGGGGCGGCGGGGCGCCGGTGACGAGCGGCCGGACGTAGACCACCGTCGCGCCGCGTTCGCCGACCGTGTCCGGCCGCTCCCACCACCGCGCGACCGCCGAAGCGTCTCCCTGGGACACCGGGCTTCCCTGGGCCACCGGCACGGGATTCCGCGCGGTCATCCGGTCGTCGCGGTTCTGGTGGACGGTGTGAGCGGCGGCGAGGAACCACACCGTCAGCAGCGACAGCACGGCGGCGCACACCAGGGACGCCCGGTGGACACCCCCGCCCGCGCCGCGCCCCGCCCGCCGGCCGATGGCCAGGGCCAGCCGCAGACGTCCACCGGTACGGCCCAGTAACGGAGACGAGGGCACGGTGGTCATCGGGCGGCCGGGCCTTTCTCCCCTACGGACGCGTGGAGTTGGCCGTCCCGCATGACGTACACCTGGTCGGCGCGCGCGGCCACGTCGGGGTTGTGCGTGACGACGACCAGGGCGCAGCCGTGCCGCGCGGGCAGGGAGAAGAGCAGGTCGGCCACGGTGCTCGCGGCCTGCCCGTCGAGGGCGCCGGTGGGCTCGTCGGCCAGCAGGACGGGGGGATCGCCGATCAGCGCCCGGGCCACGGCGACGCGTTGCCGTTCGCCGCCCGAGAGCGTGCCGGTCTCCGCGTCCTGCACGGCGACGACCCCCAGCTCGGCAAGGAGGCTCCGGGCGCGGGCGTAGACGTCGGTGGCCGGGGTGCCCGCCATCAGGGCCGGTAAGGCGACGTTCTCCACGGGGGACAGTTCCGGAAGGAGCTCCCCGAATTGATAGACGACGCCTATGGTGCGCAGCCGGAGTGCGGCCCGGCGCCCCGGCGGTATGCCGGTCACGTCCTGTCCGGCGATGCGGACGACCCCCAGTGAGGGCGGCAGCAACCCGGACAGGCAGCTCAGGAGGGTGCTCTTCCCGCAGCCGCTGGGCCCGGTGATCGCCGCGCTCCGTCCGCGCGGGACGCGCAGGTCCAGTTCCCGCAGAATGGCCCGGCCCCCGACCCGGACGTGCAGCCCTCGCGCGTCGACGCCGGCGGAGGCGTCCTCGTCCACCTGCATGTGATCACTCCAGATCGGTGAGGGGAGCGGTGAGGGGATCGTGCCGGCCTCGTCGGCTGTTCGGTCGCGGCGCATCCGACCATTCGTCCGTGCACCGGACCGCAACCGAGGCGTTTGCCGCGAAGAGAAGAGCAGGCCCGGACCGGACGGAAAGAGCGGAGCCGGTCCGGCGAATATCGCATGGGCATTCACGGCCGATCAACGGCATTCGGGAAGAAACCCGACGGTCGTTTCTTGAGTGGATACCGCAATAGCGGCCCCGGCCACCGGGAGAGCTGCCGACCAGTGCCACCGCCCTCCCGGAACCCTCGCCGGCCTTCGCCCACAGCCCTCCCGCCGCTACCGTCACCCCCATGCCGATCAACGCTGTTCTCTGGGACGTGGACGACACCCTCTTCGACTACACCGGATCGGACCGCGCCGGGGCGCTGCGGCACTTCGAGGCCGAGGGGGTGCTCGGGCGGTTCGGGAGTGCCGAGCGGGCGATGGAGGTGTGGCGGGAGGCGATGGAGGTCAACTTCGGGCTGTTCGTCGCCGGGGAGCTCGGGTTCGAGGAGCACCGGAGGGAGCGGGCCCGGATGTTTCTGGGGGAGCGGCTGAGTGATGACGAGGCCGATGCCTGGTTCGGGCGGTATGTGGCGCGGTACGAGGCGGCCTGGGCGCTGTGCCCGGATGCCGGGCCGGTGCTGGCGGAGCTGGCGCCCCTGGTCCGGCAGGGGGTGCTGTCGAACGCCTCCTGTCGCATTCAGGAGCAGAAGCTGCGCGCCCTCGGGATACGCGATCACTTTCAGACCGTGCTGTGCGCCGACACGCTCGGGCACGCGAAACCCGCTCCCGAGGCGTTCCATGCCGCCTGCGATGCCCTGGGGCTGCCGCCGGAGCAGGTCGCGTACGTGGGGGACCATCGCGAAATGGACGGAATAGGGGCGCGGGACGCGGGGCTGCGCTCCATCTGGATCGATCGTCGGGGGCCCGCGGGAACGGAGCGTGAGGGACGGGCGGCGCCGCGTGGGGTTTCGCGCCTCGGGAGCCTCGCTGACCTCCCTGAGCTGCTGCGGTCGACTATCGGTTTTGGAGCGCCGTCCCCCATCGGGTAATGTTCTTTCTGCGCCGCCCGGGAGGGCCGAGAGGCCGGACCAGGAAGCGCAAGCCGAACAGACCCCCACCAGGGGGTTGCGTCTCGGTGGGCTATGGTGTAATTGGCAGCACGACTGATTCTGGTTCAGTTAGTCTAGGTTCGAGTCCTGGTAGCCCAGCAAGAGATCACTTGGCGAAGCGGGAATTATCCCGTAAGTCGATCTCTTGGAAAGCAGGAACAAGCCCCCGTTGTGTAGCGGCCTAGCACGCCGCCCTCTCAAGGCGGTAGCGCCGGTTCGAATCCGGTCGGGGGTACAGATCCTTCCTTCCGTCCCCTTCGGGTCGCTCCCGGAGCGGACGACGTGAGGATCGCTAGGGCCCCCGTTGTGTAGCGGCCTAGCACGCCGCCCTCTCAAGGCGGTAGCGCCGGTTCGAATCCGGTCGGGGGTACTGGTTTAAACCACCATGGGCTATGGTGTAATTGGCAGCACGACTGATTCTGGTTCAGTTAGTCTAGGTTCGAGTCCTGGTAGCCCAGCGCGGAAGCGGTTCCGGTAAGGAAGCGCCAAGCAAAAGCGAGCCCCCGTTGTGTAGCGGCCTAGCACGCCGCCCTCTCAAGGCGGTAGCGCCGGTTCGAATCCGGTCGGGGGTACGTTAAAAGGAAAAGCCCTCCCGAATGGGAGGGCTTTTTCGTTCGTTGCCGGATTTGTGCGAGACGGTGTCGGGGTGGTGCATTCCGCTCGTCATTTTTCCGGCGGGCGGCGCGCCGGTTTCGGTGGCGCACCGCCCGGTTTTTCAGGCGGGGTTCGCGTCCGGCTCCTTCGGATCGGTTGCCTGCTCTCGTCCGAAGCGCCGGTGGGATTCGTCGGCCTCGGCGAGTCGCCGCAGGCTCAGCAGCACCGGTTCGTACAGCACGGTCAGCGCCACGGCCGCCTCGACCTGCTCCGCCGGTGTGTCGTAGGCCTCGACCATGTCCAGGTCGGTCACGGCCAGCTCCCGGGCGAGCCGGGCGTACGGGGCCAGGTGCGCGGCGTCGTGCGGGTAGCCGAGCCGGGCGAGTGCGGCGACGGCGTTGATCAGGGTGCCGTAGGCGGGCAAGTCCCTCGCGTCGTGGGCCGGGGGCGGGCTCAGGCGGTGCAGCAGCGCCTCGACCTCGTGGTGGGCGGCGGTGGTAGCGGGGTCGTCCGCCGTCGGCTCGGGGCCGTGCGGGAGGGCGGAGACGGCGATGCCGAGGCGGGTGTGGTGCGCCAGGGACTCGTCCTCCGCGGCGTTCAGGACCTCCCGGGCGGTGGCGACCGGCATCCGGCCCACCTGGATCAGCGCGCGGACCAGGCGCAGCCGGCGCAGGTGCTCCTCGCCGTATTCGGCCTGGGTGGCGCTGACGCGGTGGCCGGGCGGGAGCAGCTTCTCCCGTAGGTAGTACTTGATCGTCGCGGTCGGGATCCCGCTGCGTTCGCTGAGTTCGGCCAGTCGCATCGTCCTTGCGCCTTCCGTTGGAGAGTGGCACTATCCAACCACGGGCTCGTTGGATAGTGCCGCTATCCAACTGTCGTGGTGCAGTCGCGCGCGGATTTTGCGCGCGGTATATCAGGGGGTTTTGCGATGAGCGCGAAAGTCTTTCCGGAGCGGGTCACCGCCGACGCGGACGGCGATGTGGTGGTCTTCCTGATCGGAATGCGGATCAACAGTTACCGCGCGGTACGGGATTGGCTGCCGGTGTTCCGCGCGATGCCGAAGATGCTGCGGGAACTGGAGCGGGACCCGTCGTCCGGGATGCTCGGGTCCCGCTTCGTTCTCAGTGGGCCGCGCGACTTCGGGCTCGTGCAGTACTGGGAGTCGCGGGAGAAGCTGCTCGCGTACGCGGAGGACCGGGACAAGGAGCACCGTCCCGCGTGGGCGGCCTTCAACCGGCGGGCGCGGAACAGCCGCGGCAAGGTGGGGATCTGGCACGAGACGTACGTGGTCCCGGCGGGCGCGCACGAGAGCGTCTACGTGGGGATGCCCCCGCACGGGCTGGGGGCGGCGTACGGCGTGGTGCCGGTCGGCCGGCGCGGGGACCGGGCGGCGCAGCGGCTGGCTCACGGGGCGGCCGTGGGGGCCTGAGCGGCGCGGGCCTCGGGGGCGGCGCGTGCTGCGGCCGGAGCGCCGCCGCCCCACGGGACGGTGGGCCGTCGCGCGGGGCGGGCGTATGGGGTGGATGTGCGGGGTGACGGGGGAGGGGGCGGCGGAGGTCAGCCGGCGCGGCGCAGGGCTTCCGTCAGGCGGGCCGCGGCGTCGATGACGGCCTGGGCGTGCATGCGGCCCGGGTGGCGGGTCAGGCGCTCGATGGGGCCGGAGACCGAGACGGCGGCGACGACGCGGTTGGAGGGGCCGCGCACGGGCGCGGAGACGGACGCCACGCCCGGCTCGCGCTCGCCGATCGACTGGGCCCAGCCGCGGCGGCGCACGCCGGACAGGGCGGTCGCGGTGAAACGGGCGCCCTGGAGGCCGCGGTGCAGGCGCTCGGGCTCCTCCCATGCCATGAGGATCTGGGCGGCGGAACCCGCCTTCATCGGGAGCGTGGAGCCGACCGGGACGGTGTCCCGCAGGCCGGACAGCCGTTCCGCCGCGGCGACGCAGATGCGCATGTCGCCCTGGCGGCGGTAGAGCTGGGCGCTCTCGCCCGTCACGTCGCGCAGGTGGGTGAGCACCGGGCCGGCCGTGGCCAGCAGGCGGTCCTCGCCGGCCGCGGCGGCCAGTTCGGACAGCCGCGGGCCCAGGATGAAACGGCCCTGCATGTCCCGCGCCACCATCCGGTGGTGTTCCAGTGCCACGGCCAGCCGGTGGGCCGTGGGTCGTGCCAGTCCGGTCGCCGCGACCAGCCCGGCCAGGGTGGCCGGACCGGACTCCAGAGCGCTCAGTACCAGAGCTGCCTTGTCGAGAACGCCGACGCCGCTAGAGTTGTCCATGCAACGATACTTGCGTCTCACACTGTGAAACGCAAGTTCAATTTCCCCGGGAAGTCGTCAATCTGTAGTGGCGGCCCTCGACCAGGGCCCGGCGCACCGTCCGCAGATGGGGACTTGGGCTGCGCACACAGTCGAGTTGGGCCGGCAATGCGGCCGGCCGGAGGGAACAGCGATGGGACGGACACTCGCGGAGAAGGTCTGGGACGACCACGTCGTCCGGCGCGCGGAAGGCGAACCCGACCTGCTCTTCATCGATCTCCACCTGCTGCACGAGGTCACCAGCCCGCAGGCGTTCGACGGCCTCCGCAAGGCGGGGCGCCAGGTGCGCCGTACCGACCTGACCCTCGCCACCGAGGACCACAACACCCCGACGCTCGACATCGACAAGCCCATCGCGGACCCGGTTTCCCGCGTCCAGCTGGAGACGCTGCGCAAGAACTGCGCGGAGTTCGGCGTCCGGCTGCACCCGCTGGGCGACGTCGAGCAGGGCGTTGTCCACGTAGTGGGACCGCAGTTGGGACTGACCCAGCCCGGCACCACCGTGGTCTGCGGCGACAGCCACACCTCCACGCACGGCGCGTTCGGCGCGCTGGCCTTCGGCATCGGCACCAGCCAGGTGGAGCACGTGCTGGCGACCCAGACGCTGCCGATGTCCCCCTTCAAGACGATGGCCGTCACGGTGGAGGGCGAGCTCCCCGAGGGCGTCACGGCCAAGGACCTGATCCTGGCCATCATCGCCAAGATCGGCACCGGCGGCGGCCAGGGGTACGTCATCGAGTACCGCGGCCCGGCCATCGAGAAGCTCTCGATGGAGGCGCGGATGACGATCTGCAACATGTCCATCGAGGCGGGCGCCCGGGCCGGGATGATCGCGCCGGACGAGATCACCTTCGCCTACCTCAAGGGACGCGCGCACGCGCCCGAGGGCGAGGACTGGGACGCGGCGGTCGCGTACTGGAAGACGCTGCGCACGGACGAGGACGCGGTCTTCGACCACGAGGTCGTCATCGACGGTTCCGCGCTGGCGCCGTTCGTCACCTGGGGCACCAACCCCGGGCAGGGCGCGCCGCTGTCCGCGTCCGTCCCCGACCCCGCCTCGTACGAGGACGCCTCGGACCGCCTGGCGGCCGAAAAGGCCCTGGAATACATGGGATTGACGGCGGGTCAGAAACTTCGCGACATCTCCGTGGACACCGTCTTCCTCGGCTCGTGCACCAACGGGCGCATCGAGGACCTGCGCGCCGCGGCCTCCGTGCTGGAGGGGCGCCAGGTGGCCGACGGGGTGCGGATGCTCGTCGTCCCCGGGTCCGTACGGGTGGCCCTGCAGGCGGTCGACGAGGGACTCGACAAGGTCTTCACCGCGGCCGGCGCCGAGTGGCGGCACGCCGGGTGCTCGATGTGCCTGGGCATGAACCCGGACCAGCTCGCCCCCGGCGAGCGCTCCGCCTCCACCTCCAACCGGAACTTCGAAGGACGGCAGGGCAAGGGCGGCCGGACCCACCTGGTCTCGCCGCAGGTCGCCGCGGCCACCGCGGTCCTGGGCCACCTGGCCTCGCCGGCCGACCTGGCCGGCGCCGACGTACCTACGCCCGCGGGAGTCTGAACCATGGAAGCTTTCACCACGCACACCGGCCGGGCCGTCCCGCTGCGCCGCAGCAACGTGGACACCGACCAGATCATCCCGGCCCACTGGCTCAAGAAGGTCACCCGCGACGGCTTCGAGGACGGCCTCTTCGAGGCGTGGCGCCGCGACCCGGAGTTCGTGCTCAATCAGCCGGCGCACCGAGGGGCCACCGTGCTGGTCGCCGGCCCGGACTTCGGCACCGGCTCCTCGCGCGAGCACGCCGTGTGGGCGCTGCAGAACTACGGCTTCAAGGCCGTCATCTCCTCGCGGTTCGCGGACATCTTCCGCGGCAACTCCCTCAAGAACGGGCTGCTGACGGTCGTACTCCCGCAGGAGACGGTCGAGCGGTTGCAGGAACTGGCCGAGCGCGACCCGGCCGCCGAGGTGACGGTGGATCTGGTGGCCCGTGAGGTGCGGGCCGAGGGCATCACCGCCGCGTTCGAACTCGACGAGAACGCGCGGTGGCGCCTGCTGGAGGGCCTGGACGACATCAGCCTCACCCTCCGGGAGGAGGACGCCATCGCGGCGTACGAGGCGTCCCGGCCAGCCTTCAAGCCGCGTACCGTGGTGGCCTGACCTCGGATTTTTGGCTCAAAGCTATATTGCGTACGATGCGCCCTCTGCTGGTGAGCAGGGGGCGCATTTGCGTGCCGATGCCGCTGTTGAGGCCCCGTGAAGCGACAACTCGCCGCAGATGGCACAATTAGCGCATGGAACGCGACGACCAACTCAAGCTCTACGGTCTCGTCGCCGACCGACTCAAGGACGCACATACACGAGTGCGGACACTGCAAGTCCCGGAGGGCGTACGGATGGCGCTGACCCGGAAGCTGCTCGTCATCACGGCTGCGGCGAAACACGACCTGGCAGGCGCGGCCCAGCGCCTGGACCGGTTCATGGATGACCTCGACCAAGGGCGTTATCCGGACACGGACGTGGACGCCGACGGAAGTCCGTGACGGTCGAGTTCGTTGCGGCACAAGGGTGATTAGCCCGTTTCGTGTTTGATTTGCGGTATATATCTGCCTAACGTGCGAAAAAGCTTGAACACTTTCGTTCCAGCAATGTCTCCGAAGGGGAAGACGTGAACAAGGCGCAGCTCGTAGAGGCCATTGCCGACAAGCTCGGTGGCCGACAGAACGCCGCGGACGCGGTGGACGCGGTTCTGGACGCGATCGTCCGTGCCGTCGTCGCCGGCGACCGCGTATCGGTCACCGGTTTCGGCTCGTTCGAGAAGGTCGACCGCCCGGCGCGGTACGCCCGCAACCCGCAGACGGGTGAGCGGGTCCGGGTCAAGAAGACCTCCGTCCCGCGGTTCCGCGCCGGTCAGGGCTTCAAGGACCTGGTCAGCGGCTCGAAGAAGCTCCCGAAGAACGACGTGGCCGTCAAGAAGGCCCCCAAGGGCAGCCTGTCGGGCGGTGCTTCCACCCGCACGACCGCCAAGGCCGCGGCCAAGAAGGCCACCGCCAAGAAGGCGACCGCCGCCAAGAAGGCGACGCCGGCGAAGAAGACCACCGCCACGGCGACCACCAAGAAGGCCACGCCGGCGAAGAAGAGCACCGCGAAGAAGACCACCGGTGCCGCCAAGGCGACGCCGGCGAAGACCACGGCGACCGCCAAGAAGGCCCCGGCGAAGAAGACCACCGCCACCGCCAAGAAGGCCGCGCCCGCCAAGAAGGCGACGCCCGCCAAGACCGCCCCCGCCAAGAAGGCGACGGCGAAGAAGGCCCCGGCCAAGAAGACGACGGCGCGCAAGACCACCACCGCCAAGAAGACCACCGCCCGCAAGCGGTAATTCCCCAGCGGCGACGCCACGCGTCGGGCCGGGCTCCCCCAGGGGAGCCCGGCCCGCGGTGTGTGGGGCGGTCCCCGGAACGGGATACGCCCCCCGGTCCGCTTTAGGCTGAAGGCATGCAGGCCACCGCGTACACCTACGACGCCCACACCCGCACCGGCAGCGTCCTGCTGGACGACGGCACCCCACTGCCCTTCGACACGGCGGCCTTCGACGCAGGCGGCCTACGCCTGCTCCGCCCCGGCCAGCGGGTCCGCATCGAGGTCGAGGACCAGCCCGCCACCGGGAACACGACGCCCGGCCAGCGGATCGTGCTGGTGACGTTGCAGACGTTCTAAAAGAAGTCGGCGGCCCGTGGGCCAAAGCACCCTGAGGCGGGCCCACCCATAGGCCCTTCCCCTCCCCCCACAAAGGGGCGGACGCGCAACCGACGGAAGGGGACGTCCCGGGGTGCCCCCGCAGCGGACTGGGGCGCGACGGCCGGTGACGACCTCTCGTCGGCTAAGCGCAACTGCCGCGAGGAGGTACCCCGGGGCGGCCCCGACCCCAAAAAGCACCCCGCGTCCGCCCCACACACATCACCCCGCCGAAGGCGAAAACCCCCACTCGGCGCAGGCGCCCCCCAAAGCCCGCCGCCAGGCGCAAACACCCCCCGAGAACCCCACGCCCTGGCCGAAAAACACCTTGGCACGCCGAAACCCGACACATTTGGCAAAGACCGGGAAAAATATCGGCAGCGTTAAAGAATGCCGACCCTGTTCGCCGGACAGGCGCAGCCCCTTCGCCGGACAGGCGCAGCCGACCCGCGACCACCGCGATATTTCGGCTACGACACCCCCCGCCACCGCAACCGCGGCACATGCAACGCCGTGTACATCCCCACCCCCAGTTCCACCGCCGCCCGCAGATCCTCCCCCGTGTCCACATCCCGCCGTACGGATTCCACATCCGGCAGGCCGATCTCGTACGCCCCCGACGCCAGGTGACGCGCCCGGGAAGGCCCACCGAATGCGGGCGCCAATTCCACCCCGGAACCCGCCGTCAAGAGCGTCGTACCGATTCCCGCCGCATCGGCGAGAAATGCGCGCGGGAATTCCGCCGCGACGGCCAGTACACGTTCCAGCTCGGCGGCCCGCAGCGCGGGCAGGTCGGCGTTGAGCGCGGCCACCGCCGCACCGGGCCGCACGGCCCGCACGGCGCGGGCCCCGTGCGCCAGCGCGGCGTTGAGGTCCTGGCCCGGAACGTCCGGGATCACCCGCGCCCCCAGGGCCCGCAGCGGCCCGGCGGCCACCGGATCGTCCGTGACAACCGCCACATCCCGCACGTCCCCGCAGGCCAGCGCGGCACTGACGGTATCGAGGGCGAAGCCCAGAGCCAGCAGCGGACGGAACTCCTCGCTCGCCACGGGGGACAGCCTGCTTTTGGCCCGCACCAGCGGTTTCAGCGGCACCACCAGGCTCCATGCCGCTTCCGTTCCATGTCTGCGCATCGCGCTCATTCTCACCTGCCGCCGCCGCGGCCCGGCAGTCGCGGGGTTACGGTGTTCTCGACATAGCGGGTACTCGGGGCGACACTTGTGCGGCTGCCGGGTCGCAGCAGCTCAGCAGGTCCCATAAGGAGGGTGTCCCAGTGTCCCGCCGCAGAATCGGCTTCTGGTACCGCTTGGCAGCGGTCCTCTGCAAACCGCCGCTCTTGGTTCTGTTCAAGCGGGACTGGCAGGGAATGGAGCACATTCCGGCCGACGGCGGATTCATCACCGCGGTCAACCACAACTCGTATCTCGATCCGCTCTCCTACGCGCACTATCAGTACAACACCGGACGGGTCCCGCGATTCCTGGCCAAGGCGGGACTCTTCAAGGGCGGATTCGTCGGTCTGGTGATGCGCGGTACGGGACAGATCCCCGTGTACCGGGAATCCACCGATGCCGCGGTCGCCTTCCGGGCCGCCGTGGACGCCATCAACAAGGGCGAATGCGTCGCCTTCTATCCGGAAGGCACTCTCACCCGCGACCCGGACATGTGGCCCATGCAGGGGAAGACCGGCGCCGCCCGCGTCGCCCTGCTCACCAAGGCGCCGGTGATCCCTGTGGCACAGTGGGGCGCCAACGAGGCGATGCCGCCGTACGCCAAGGAGAAGAAGCTGCGCCTCTTCCCCCGCAAGACGCTGCGGGTGAAGGCGGGCCCGCCCGTCGACCTGAGTGCCTACTACGGCAAGGAGCCCACGGCCGAGACGCTGCGCGCGGTGACCGAGACCATCATGGCCGCGATCACCGACCTCCTCGCCGAGGTCCGCGGCGAACCGGCGCCGGCCGAGCCGTACGACCACAAGAAGGCCGTCGCCAGGCGCCGCGCCGCGCGGCGGGCCGACCAGGCCCGGGACGCTCGGAAGACACAGGAGGATGAGGGCAAGTGACGCGCTGCGCCGTCTTCGGCACGGGGTCCTGGGGCACCGCCTTCGCCATGGTGCTGGCCGACGCGGGGTGCGAGGTGACCCTCTGGGGCCGCCGCCCGGGCCCGGTCGAGGCCATCAACACCGGCCGCACCAACCCCGACTACCTCCCCGACGTCGAGTTGCCCGCCTCCGTACGGGCCACCACCGACCCGGCGGAGGCGGCGGATGGCGCGGAGTTCACCGTCCTGGCCGTGCCCTCCCAGACGCTGCGCGGCAACCTCGCCGCCTGGGCGCCGCTGCTGCCCGCCGACACGGTCCTGGTCTCCCTGATGAAGGGCGTGGAACTGGGCACCGCCAAGCGCATGAGCGAGGTCATCGAGGAGGTCGTCGGCAAGGCGCCGGACGGCTCGCCCGAGGACGTACGCCGCCGGGTCGCCGTGCTGACCGGGCCGAACCTCGCCAAGGAGATCGCCGCCCGGCAGCCCGCCGCCGCGGTGGTCGCCTGCGCGGACGAGGCGGTGGGCCGGCGGCTGCAGAGCGCCTGCCACACGCCGTACTTCCGCCCGTACACCAACACCGACGTGGTCGGCTGCGAACTGGGCGGCGCGGTGAAGAACGTCATCGCGCTGGCCGTGGGCATCGCCGGCGGGATGGGCCTGGGCGACAACGCCAAGGCGTCCCTGATCACCCGCGGGCTCGCCGAGACCACCCGCCTCGGGCTTGCCATGGGCGCGGACGCGCACACCTTCGCGGGGCTGGCCGGCATGGGCGACCTGGTCGCCACCTGCTCCTCGCCGCTCTCCCGCAACCACACCTTCGGCGCCAACCTCGGACGCGGGATGTCGCTCCAGGAGACCATCGCGGTCACCAAGCAGACCGCCGAGGGCGTCAAGTCGTGCGAGTCGGTGCTGGATCTGGCCCGCCGTCACCAGGTGGACATGCCCATCACCGAGACCGTCGTGGACATCGTGCACGAGGGCAAGCCGCCGCTGGTCGCCCTCAAGGAACTGATGTCGCGCAGCGCCAAGCCGGAACGGCACTGAGGGACGGCGGAGCCGCGTTCCCACACTGAGGAACACACGGAGCCGCGTCCGGCACCGAGGAACACACGGGGCCGCACCCGGCCTCGTCGGAAGAGCGACGCCGGAAGCGCCCGGCCCCATCAGGAGAGCGACGCCGGAAGCCCCCGGCCCCCTCAGGAGAGCACCGCCGGAAGCCCCCGGCCACGACGGAGCGTCACGGGAAGAGCACGCCACACAGGCCCGTTCGACCTCCCGCCCCCCGCCACACGGCCCCGCCGCGCCACGAGGCCGCCGCGGCGTTCGATTCCCAGGGGGCAGCAGGTACGCTCAACCCGATATGAGCAGCGAGACTCCCTCCCACAAGCCCCGTGTCGCCGTCGTGTTCGGTGGCCGCAGCTCCGAGCACGCCGTGTCCGTGGTGACCGCGGGCGCCGTGCTGAGCGCCATCGACCGCGACAAGTACGACGTGCTGCCGATCGGCATCACCACCGACGGCCGCTGGGCGCTGACCTCCGACGACCCCGAGCGGATGACCTTCGCGGACCGGCGGCTGCCCAGCGTGGCCGAACTCGCCGAGTCCACCGAGGGCGCGGTCGTCCTGCCGCAGGACCCCAGCACCCGCGAGGTCGTCTACACCGAGGCGGGCGCGGTCCCCAAGGTGCTCGGCGAGGTGGACGTCGTCTTCCCCGTCCTGCACGGCCCGTACGGCGAGGATGGCACCATCCAGGGCCTGCTGGAACTCTCCGGCGTCCCCTACGTCGGCTCGGGCGTGCTCGCCTCGGCCGTCGGCATGGACAAGGAGTACATGAAGCGGGTCTTCCTCTCCTACGGGCTGCCGGTCGGCCCGTACGAGGTCGTCCGCCCCCGCGAGTGGGAGCAGGACCCCGCCGCCGTCCGCAAGAAGATCGTGGACTTCGCCGGCGAACACGGCTGGCCGCTGTTCGTGAAGCCCGCCCGTGCGGGGTCGTCCATGGGCATCTCCAAGGTCGACGACCTGAGCGGGCTGGACGAGGCCATCGAGGAGGCCCGCCGCCACGACCCGAAGATCCTGATCGAGTCCCTGCTGCGCGGGCGCGAGATCGAGTGCGGCGTGCTGGAGTTCGAGGACGGCCCGCGCGCGAGCGTCCCGGCCGAGATCCCGCCGGTCTCCGACCACGCCTTCTACGACTTCGAGGCCAAGTACATCGACTCGGCCACCGGCATCGTGCCCGCGCCGCTGACCGACGAGGAGACCGCCCGCGTCCAGGAGTTGGCGGTGCGCGCCTTCGACGCGGTCTCCTGCGAGGGGCTCGTTCGGGCGGACTTCTTCCTGCAGGAAGACGGCGAGTTCGTGATCAACGAGATCAACACCATGCCCGGCTTCACGCCCATCTCCATGTACCCGCGCATGTGGCAGGAGAGCGGCGTCAGCTACCCGGAGCTGATCGACCGGCTGGTGCAGGCGGCGCTGCGACGGTCCACGGGCCTGCGCTGACGCGCCGATCCGGACCGCCCGGCCCCTGATTCACGAGGTGGGACGGGCCCGGGACACCCGTCCCGGGCCCGCCGACTGACGGGCCCGGGCCCTGCGGCCGTCGGCTCAGACCCCTTCCGGCACCGTCTTCTTGACCGCGTTCGCGAGGTCGGTGAGGACGTTGACCTCGGGGGCGTACTTCCCCGGCACGCTCACCTCGACGTACGCCTTGCGCAGCACGGTGGTGAAGCGGTAGCCGTCATCCCGCTTCTCGAAGAGCCATTCCACCCCGTCCACCGCAGCCGCGTCGGCCTTGGGGTTGTAATGTTCACTCCCGAACCTCAGCACGTCGGGCTTGGCCACTCCGCAGCGCAGCCGCACCGCGGGATCGCCCCAGGCGGCGGTGAAGTCCGAGTCGGGATCGGCGGTGCGCCGGGCGAGCCCGTCCACCGTCTGCGGCAGTTCCCCGTGCAGCGCCCGGCAGGCGCGGGCGGCCTGTCCTTCGGGCGCGGGCGCCGCCACGGTGACCGAGGACGAGCAGCCCACCGCCGCGAACAGCACGGTGAGCAGCGACAACGTCAGCGGCAGCGATCTGCGGGGCGACTCGCGGGGCGACCTGCGGGACGTCCCGGAGAGCGACCTGTGGGGCGTCCTGTGGGGCGAGATCATCACCCGGCCGAGCATACGGGGAGCTAGATGTGGACCACCGGGCAGGTGAGGGTGCGGGTGATGCCGTCCACTTGCTGGACCCGGGCGACCACCATGCGGCCGAGTTCGTCCACCGTGTCGGCCTGCGCGCGCACGATGACGTCGTACGGCCCGGTCACGTCCTCGGCCAGCAGGACGCCGGGAATCTTGGCGATCACTTCCGCCACCGCGGATGCCTTGCCGACCTCGGTCTGGATCAGGATGTACGCCTGTACCACGGGACCTCCAGGGCGGCTACGAGGATCATGTGGGAAGAAGGGACGCCACGGTACCGCGTCACGAAGCGGAGCGGGGAGACCCGCGCGGTGATCGCGGCCAGTGCGGCGCCGTCGTCAGCGGAGCACGGGCCGTCCGTCTACGTCGAGTACGGATCGTCCGTACGCATCGGAAGGGCAACAGCATGAAGGGCACCGTGGGCGAGCTGGGCGAGTTCGGGCTGATCAAGGAGCTCACCGCCCGCCTCACCGCCACCCCCGCCGTACGCATCGGGCCGGGCGACGACGCGGCGGTGGTCACCGCGCCCGATCGCCGGGTCGTGGCCAGTACGGACGTCCTCCTGGAGGGGCGGCACTTCCGCCGCGACTGGTCCACCGCCTACGACGTGGGCCGCAAGGCCGCGGCGCAGAACCTCGCCGACATCGCCGCCATGGGCGCCGTGCCCACCGCCATCCTGCTCGGCCTGGTGGTGCCCGCCGAACTCCCCGCCACCTGGGCGACGGAGCTGATGGACGGGCTGCGCGACGAGTGCCAGGTGGCCGGCGCGGCGGTGGTCGGCGGCGACGTCGTCCGCGGCGAGCTGATCACCGTCTCCATCACGGCGCTCGGCGACCTGCGCAACCAGGAACCCGTCACCCGCTCCGGCGCCCAGCCCGGCGACGTGGTCGCCGTCACCGGCTGGCTGGGCTGGTCGGCCGCCGGGTACGCGGTCCTCACCCGCGGCTTCCGCTCCCCGCGCGCCTTCGTGGAGGCGCACCGCCGCCCCGAACCGCCGTACCACGCGGGCCCGGCGGCGGCGGCCCTGGGCGCCACCGCCATGACGGACGTCAGCGACGGCCTGGTGGCGGACCTCGGGCACATCGCCGAGGCCAGCAAGGTGCGCATCGACATCCGCTCCGGGCAGGTCGACATCCCCTCCCAAATGGCGGACATCGGCACCGCGGTCGGCGTGGACCCGATGCAGTGGGTGCTCAACGGCGGCGAGGACCACGCCATCGTCGCCACCTTCCCGCCGGACGTGAAGCTGCCCGCCCGCTGGAAGGTGATCGGCGAGGTGCTGAACCCGTCGGCCCTGCCGCAGGTGACGGTGGACGGCGCGCCGTGGGTCAAGGCGGGCTGGGACCACTTCGGGGAGAACGACGAAGGGGAGTAGGACGGGGACCTCGGTACGGGGCCCTACAAGGGCCCCTGCCTCCATCGGACGTCTTCCGGGCGCCGAGTAGATTCGGCGCCATGCAGATACCTCCACGCGTCCTGACCGTCGCCGGGTCCGACTCC
The DNA here is from genome assembly GCF_040611095.1 of Streptomyces sp. NPDC003077. Lineage (NCBI taxonomy): Bacteria > Bacillati > Actinomycetota > Actinomycetes > Kitasatosporales > Streptomycetaceae > Streptomyces > Streptomyces sp. NPDC003077. The sequence goes on from NZ_JBEXNM010000087.1 coordinate 20,053, forward strand.
GGCGGCGGCGCGGGCATCCAGGCCGACCTGAAGACGATGCTGGCGCTCGGCACCCACGGCATGAGCGTGCTGACCGCCGTCACCGCGCAGAACTCGCTCGGCGTCCAGGGCGCGTGGGAGCTGCCCGTGGAGGCGGTGCGGGCCCAGTTCCGCAGCGTCGTGGACGACATCGGCGTGCAGGCCGTGAAGACCGGGATGCTCTCCTCGCCCGAACTCGTCGAGACGGTCGCCGGGCTGCTGGCCGAGCTGTCCGCGCCGGTCGTCATCGACCCGGTCGGCGTCTCCAAGCACGGTGACGCCCTGCTGGCCGCCTCCGCGCTGGACGCGGTGCGCACGAAGCTGCTGCCGACGGCGACGGTCGCCACCCCGAACCTGGACGAGGTCGAACAGCTCACGGGCGTACGGGTGCGGGAGGAGGGCGACATGCGGCGGGCCGCCGCGGCGGTGCTCGCCTTCGGGCCGCGCTGGGCCCTGATCAAGGGCGGCCACCTGGCCGGCGACGCCGTGGACCTCCTGACGGACGGCACCGAGGAGCACTGGCTGCGCGCCGTACGGCACGACAACCGGCACACCCACGGCACGGGCTGCACGCTCGCCAGCGCCGTCGCGTCCCGGCTGGCGCACGGGGACACGGTGCCGGAGGCGGTCGCGGCGGCCAAGGAGTACGTCACCGGCGCCATCGCGGCCGGGTTCCGCCTGGGGGCGGGCATCGGGCCGGTGGATCACGGGTGGCGGCTGCGCTGACGGGGGAGAGGGCCGCGTCCGGAAGATGCCGGGGGCCGGAGGGTCCCGGGCGCGGCGCTCATGGCTCACGTGCCCGGGATCCAGCTCTCGCGTGCAGAGGCTCAGCACTCGTGTGCCCGGGGCTCAGCTTTCGGGCAAAGCGAAAGGCCGGTTCATCGTGATGATGAACCGGCCTTACGGCAACCAGCCAGGCTGCGCTCCGACTGGGGCGTCAGCGCGAGACCTTGCCGGCCTTGATGCACGAGGTGCAGACATTGAGCCGCTTCGGCGTGCGCCCGACCACTGCACGCACCGTCTGAATGTTGGGGTTCCAACGACGGTTGGTGCGGCGGTGCGAGTGCGAGACACTCTTGCCGAAGCCCGGCCCCTTGCCGCAGACGTCGCAGTTGGCAGCCACGGGTCACTCCAAAGACTTCAGATGCACTTACGGTAAAACCCGACGAGCCGAGTGCATTGACCGACCGGCTTCGCCAGGGAGAGGAATGGCCCGATTCGCATCGGGCAACCGGAGCAGCATACAACGACCGCTCCCGCAGAACGAAACTACCATGAGCCCTCCGGCCCCCGCCCGGCCCCGTTGTTCCGTCCGGGACTACCCTGCCGTGCATCCCGTGTAAGGGCCACCGGTCTGGGTCCCTCCGGGGTCCGCCGGCCGGGTGACGGGTTCGCCCGGCCCCCATCAGGAGCGTTCCGGGCCTCACCAGGGGTTTTTCCGCCGGGGGTCCGCCCGAGTTCCCGTCCATAGGAGGACGACCGTGCCGTACCCGCTCGACGCCGCCGCGGTACGCACCTGGTGCGGGCTGGCCCTGGACGCGCTCGGCCGGGAGCGGGAACGCATCGACGCGATCAACGTCTACCCGGTGGCCGACGGCGACACCGGCACCAACCTCTACCTGACCGTCGAGTCCGCCACCCGCGCCGTGGAGGCCGCCTTCGAGGGCCACGCCGCCTCCGGCACCCTGCCCTCCCCGGCCGACGCCATGGGGGCGATGGCCCACGGCGCCCTCATCGGGGCGCGCGGCAACTCCGGGACGATCCTCGCCCAGCACCTGCGCGGCATGACGGAGGTGCTGGCGGGGGGCGGCGCCGGGAGGCCGGCCGTGAAGTCCGAGGCCGGCGCCCAAGGGGGCGAGGCTGGTGCCCAGGGGGCCGAGGCGCTGAAACGGGCGCTGCGGCGGGCCGCCGAGTCGACGTACGAGGCCGTGGCCCACCCCGTGGAGGGCACCGTCCTGACCGTGGCCACCGCCGCCGCCGAGACGGCGCGGCACGCCGCCGGGGACATCGCGGCGGTCGCCCGCGCCGCGCACCAAGGGGCGCGGGCCGCCCTCCTGGCGACCCCGGAACAGCTCGCCGTCCTCGGGCGGGCCGGGGTCGTGGACGCGGGCGGCTGCGGGCTGGTCGCCGTCCTGGGCGCGCTCGCCGACGCGCTGAGCGGGGAGGTCTCGGCCCCGCCGGCGCTCCCCGTACGGGCCGTGCCACCGGCGGACGGGCCCATGGGCGCGCCGAGCCCGGAGCAGGGGGACTGCCCGCCGGAGCAGGGCGGCTGCCCACCAAGGAAGGGCGACTGCCCACCCATACAGGCCGACGACCGCGCACCGGCGCCCGGCTGCCCCGACGAGCACCCGGCGGACGGCGACGAGCACCCGGTGGACGGCGCCGGGCACGGCCCCGCCTTTGAGGTGATCTACCTCCTGGAGGCCGACGACGCCGCCGTGGCGCGGCTGCGCGCCCGCCTGGACGGACTCGGCGACTCCCTGGTGGTGGTCGGCGGGGACGGCCTGTGGAACGTCCACGTGCACGTCGACGACGCCGGTGCCGCCGTGGAGGCGGGGATCGAGGCGGGCCGCCCGTACCGCATCCGCATCACGCACTTCGGTGGGGCGGAGCTCGCCGCCCGTACGGCACGCACCGCCCCCACACAGGCCCCGGCCGCGCGGGCCGTCGTCGCCGTGGTGCCGGGCGACGGGCTCGCCGGGCTGTGCGCCGAGGCCGGGGCCACGGTGGTGTCCGCGCGCCCCGGGGAACCGCCCGCCAGCGGCGAGCTGCTCCAGGCGATCCGCCAGGCCCACGCCCGCGAGGTCATGCTGCTGCCCAACGACCCGGAGCTGCGGCACACCGCCGCCGCGGCGGCCGAGCAGGCCCGCGCCGAGGGCGTGCGGGTCGCGCTCATCCCCACCCGGGCGGCCGTCCAGGGCATCGCCGCGCTGGCCGTGCACGAACCGGGCCGCAGCTTCGACGAGGACGCCGTCGCCATGACCTCCGCCGCGGGCGCCACCCGGTACGCGGAACTGGCCGTCGCCGAGCGGCAGTCCTGGACGATGGCCGGCGTCTGCCAGGCCGGGGACGTGCTGGGCCTGATCGACGGTGACGTGGCGGTGATCGGTTCCGACCTGGCCGGGACGGCGCGCACGGTGCTGGACCGGATGCTGTCCGCGGGCGGCGAGATGGTGACCTTCGTCCTGGGCGCGGACGCCCCCGACTCCCTGGCGGAGATCTTGGAGAAGCACGTCCGGGAGCGGCACCTCGCGGTGGACACCGTCGTCTACGAGGGCGGGCAGCGGTCCGCGCCGCTGTTCATCGGGGTGGAGTAGGCGGGGGCGCGGTCCGGACCGGGCGGAGTGCGTGACGCCGGGGCGGCGTGCGTGACGCCGGGGCGGCGTGCGCGGCACCGAGGCGGGCCGGGCCCGAGCAGACGGCGCCCGAGCGGAGCAGATCAGAGCGGACCGGACCGGATCGGAGCGGATCGGAGCGGATCGGAGCGGATCGGAGTGGAGCGGAGTGGAGCGGATCGATGTCCCTGACGAGCCCCCGACGCCTCCCCCGACATCCCTGATTTCTCCCCGGTACGAGGCGGGACCGGCCGCGATTGTCGGTGGCGTGGTGTGCAATGGACGACGTGTCCGCGCTCGATGAACCCCTGAAGAAGATCCTCGGTGGCACCACCGCGAAGGTGATGGCCGAGCACCTCGGCCTGCACACGGTCGGCGACCTGCTGCACCACTACCCGCGCCGCTACGCCGAGCGCGGCGAGCTGACCCGGCTGTCCGACCTGCCGCTGGACGAGCACGTCACGGTCGTCGCCCGGGTCGCGGACGCCCGCGTGCTGCGGTTCAACAACGGCCGGGGCCAGCGGCTGGAGGTGACGCTCACGGACGGCAGCGGGCGCCTCCAGCTCGTTTTCTTCGGCAAGGGCATCCACAAGCCGCACAAGGACCTGGTCCCGGGCCGCCGCGCGATGTTCGCGGGCAAGGTGTCCGTCTTCAACCGCAAGCTCCAGCTCGCCCACCCCGAGTACGAGCTGCTCGACAAGGACGCGTCCGACGACACCGACGCCGTGGACGCCTTCGCCGGCCGGCTGATGCCCATCTATCCGGCCTGCCAGCAGATGGCCTCCTGGAAGATCGCCAAGGCGGTGGACGCCGTCCTGCCCAGCGCGCAAGAGGCCCTGGACCCGCTGCCGCCCTCCCTGCGCGAGGGCCGCGATCTGCTCCCGCTCCCCGAGGCCCTGACGCGCGTCCACCGCCCGCGCAACAAGGCCGAGGTCGCCGCCGCCCGGGCGCGGCTGAAGTGGGACGAGGCGTTCGTCCTCCAGGTGGCGCTGGCCCGCCGCCGCCTCGCCGACACCCAACTCGCCGCCGTTCCCCGCCCGTTGGTGAAGGGCGGGCTGCTCGACGCCTTCGACGCCAAGCTGCCCTTCACCCTCACCGAGGGGCAGCGCAAGGTCAGCCAGGAGATCTTCGACGACCTGGCCACCGACCACCCCATGCACCGCCTCCTTCAGGGCGAGGTGGGTTCCGGCAAGACGATGGTGGCGCTGCGCGCGATGCTCGGCGTCGTGGACGCCGGGGGACAGGCGGCGATGCTGGCGCCGACCGAGGTCCTGGCCCAGCAGCACCACCGCTCCATCACGGAGATGATGGGCGAGCTCGCCGAGGGCGGGATGCTCGGCGGGTCCGAGCACGGCACCAAAGTGGTGCTGCTGACGGGCTCCATGGGCGCCGCCGCGCGCCGCCAGGCGCTGCTCGACCTCGTCACGGGAGAGGCCGGGATCGTCATCGGCACCCACGCGCTGATCGAGGACAAGGTGCGCTTCCACGACCTGGGCCTGGTCGTGGTCGACGAGCAGCACCGCTTCGGCGTCGAGCAGCGCGACGCCCTGCGCGGCAAGGCCGAACAGCCGCCGCACCTCCTGGTCATGACCGCCACGCCGATCCCGCGCACGGTCGCCATGACCGTCTTCGGCGACCTGGAGACCTCCGTGCTGGACCAGCTCCCGGCGGGCCGTTCGCCGATCGCCAGCCACGTCGTGCCCGCCCAGGAGAAGCCGCGCTTCCTGGAGCGCGCCTGGGAGCGGGTGCGGGAGGAGGTGGCCGCCGGCCACCAGGCGTACGTGGTCTGCCCGCGGATCGGCGACGAGGACGAGGCCCCCGCGGGGAGCCGTAAGAAGTCCGGCGGCGCGGCCTCCGCGCCCGAGGAGGTCGGCGCCGGGCAGGACGGCGACGAGGGAGCCGAGGGCGGTGGCGAGAAGCGTCCGCCGCTGGCCGTGCTGGAGGTCGCCCAGCGGCTCGCCGACGGTCCGCTGGCGGGCCTCAAGGTGGCGGTGCTGCACGGCCGGATGCACCCCGACGACAAGGACGAGGTGATGCGCCGGTTCGCGGCCGGCGAGCTCCAGGTGCTGGTGGCGACGACCGTCATCGAGGTCGGCGTGAACGTCCCGAACGCCACCGCCATGGTGATCATGGACGCCGACCGCTTCGGCGTCTCGCAGCTCCACCAGCTCCGGGGCCGGGTCGGCCGCGGCTCGGCGGCGGGCCTGTGCCTGCTGGTCACCGACATGCCGGAGGGCAGCCCGGCACGCGCCCGGCTCGCCGCGGTGGCCGGCACGCTGGACGGCTTCGAGCTGTCCCGCATCGATCTGGAGCAGCGGCGCGAGGGCGATGTCCTCGGGCAGGCGCAGTCCGGCGTCCGCTCCTCGCTGCGGATGCTCGCCGTCATCGAGGACGAGGAGATCATCGCGGCGGCCCGGGAGGAGGCGGTGGCGGTGGTCACGGCCGATCCGGAGCTGGAGCGCTTCCCCGAGCTGCGCACCGCCCTCCAGGCCCTGCTGGACGAGGAACGGGAGCAGTACCTGGACAAGGGCTGAACGGAAACGCGGGCCGGGCCACGGGGCCGCCCGCCATGGGCGCACGGACCGCCGGGCCATGGGTGCACAGGTCCGCCAGGCCAGAGACGCACGGACCGCCCGGCCACGGATGCACAGATCCGCCGGGCCACGGGCCCCGCATGCCACGGACCCGCCGGGTCACCGGCCCACCGCCCGCCGCCCCGGACGCCCCCCGCTGTCAGACCCTCCGAGGACAATCGAAGACAGGGCGAGCCGGTCCGCGGGCGGCCGGCCGTACGCACCCTGGGGGGCTGCTTTCATGGCTTTCAGGCACCTGAACGAACTCCCGCTGGGCGACAAGGTCTTCCGGATCGAGCTCGTCAGCGAGGACGACTCCACCGTCACGCTCACCCTCACCGGCTGGCACGAGGACGCCCCGGAGACCCTCCTCGCCTCCGGAGCCCTGACCCTGCCGCTGACCGAGGTGCCGCCGCTGCGCATCGCGCTCAACCGCGCCCTGCGCGCGCTGGCCCTGGTCGCCGACGTCGCCGAGCCCATCCCCGACCGCGACGTGCTGCGCGAGCTGTTCCCCGGGCACGGCGCCCCCTGGGTGCCCCAGCACGAGGAGGACCTCGTCCGCCGCTTCCACGAGGGCGTCACGATCGCCCGCATCGCCGCCCGCTTCGGCCGCACCCCGGATTCGGTGCGGACGAAACTGCGGGAGCTCGGCCACGACCCGCGCCGCCCGGAGTACTGCCCGCCCGACGGCTGCCTGTCCTGGTCGCGCTACGCCTCGGCCGCGCTGGTGGGCGGCGGGGAGGAGGCCACCGACGGCTGACCCGTTCCGCACGCCATATCGTGGGGGAGTGGGGCCGCGCCCGGTCCCGCCGACCACCGCACCGCGCGACCACGCGGCAGCACACCACGTAAGGACGCCCCTCCCATGACCCGCGTGATCGCCGGCATCGCCGGCGGCCGGCGCCTGGCCGTGCCGCCGGGCAGCGGCACCCGCCCCACCTCCGACCGGGCACGGGAGGGCCTGTTCTCCACCTGGGAGTCCCTGGATGGCCCGCTGACCGGGGCCCGGGTGCTGGACCTGTACGGCGGTTCCGGCGCGGTCGGGCTGGAGGCCCTGTCCCGGGGCGCCGAGCACGTCCTGCTGGTGGAGGCCGACGCCCGCGCGGTCCGCACCATCCGGGAGAACGTCCGCGTGGTCGGACTGCCCGGCGCCGACGTCCGGGCGGGCAAGGCCGCCCAGGTCATCGCCGGCCCGCCTCCGGGCGAGCCGTACGACGTGGTTTTCCTGGACCCTCCGTACGCCGTCACGAACGACGATCTCCGCGAGATCCTCCTCACACTCCGCGATCAAGGGTGGCTCACCGCCGACGCACTCGTCACCGTGGAGAGGAGCACCAGAGGGGGCGCGTTCCCGTGGCCGGACGGATTCACCCCGATCCGGGCCCGTCGTTATGGCGAGGGGACACTTTGGTACGGTCGCGCCGCTTCGACGTGCGATGTCGCATCGTCGGAAAACGTGTCATGACCGGGTCGGAGAGCGAGGAGCCGCAAGTGCGCCGTGCCGTCTGTCCGGGATCGTTCGATCCCATCACCAACGGGCATCTGGACATCATCGCCCGAGCCTCCAAGCTCTACGACGTGGTCCACGTCGCCGTGATGATCAATCAGTCCAAGAAGGGGCTGTTCGCGGTCGAGGAGCGGATCGAGCTGATCCGCCAGGCCACCGCCGAGTACGGCAACGTCGAGGTCGAGTCCTTCCACGGCCTGCTCGTCGACTTCTGCAAGCAGCGGGACATCCCCGCCATCGTCAAGGGCCTGCGCGCGGTCAGCGACTTCGACTACGAGCTCCAGATGGCCCAGATGAACAACGGCCTCTCCGGGGTGGAGACCCTCTTCATCCCCACCAACCCCACGTACAGCTTCCTGTCGTCCAGCCTGGTCAAGGAGGTCGCGGCCTGGGGCGGCGACGTCGCCCACCTGGTCCCGCCCTTCGTGCTGGACGCCCTGACGAAGCGCCTGCGGGAGAAGTAACCCCCGCGGGCGGTCGGGCGGGGCGCGGCAGCCCTGGAAGACGGCCGGGCAGGGCGCGGCAGTCATCGGGCGCGGCCGGGCAGGGCGCCGAAGAAACGATCGCGCACGCGCGCCCGTGCCCCGGCGGCCCTGCTCCGCGCACGCCGCACAGCCCCGGGTCCCCGCCCTGCTTACGCCCCATCTCCACGGACCTCCGCCTCCGTATGGCGCGTCGTCACCATCGGCCCGCCCCCACCGCGTACGCCACTCCGCCCGCCCCCACCGCGCACGCGCCCGTCCGACCCACCCTCAGGAACCGCGCCGCCGCACGCCTTCACACCCTGAACGGTCCTCAGAACCCGCCCGGCGCGGCATCGGTGGCCGTACAGTCGTCACCGTTCTGTCGTACATCCCTCCAGAGAGTGGCGAGCCCAAGGTGGACGTGCACAAGAAGCTCGACGAGATCCTCAAGGTCGTCGGCAGCGCCCGGTCCGTGCCCCTGTCGGCCTCCTGCGTGGTCAACCGCGCCGAACTGCTCGCCCTGCTGGAGGAGCTGCGCACGGAGCTGCCCGGGACCCTGGCCCAGGCGCGGGAGCTGCTCGGCGACCGGGAGCGGGTGGTCCGGGAGGCGCGCGCCGAGGCCGAGCGGATCGTCGAGTCCGCGCGCGCCCACCGCGACTCGCTGACCTCCGACATGGAGGTGGTCCGCCACTCCCAGGACGAGGCCGAGCGCATCCGGGCCGAGGCGCGCCGCGAGGCCGCGGAGATCCGCGCCGAGGCCGACGACTACGTCGACACCAAGCTCGCCAACTTCGAGGTCGTCCTCACCAAGACCATCAACGCGGTGGACCAGGGCCGCGAGAAGCTGCTCGGCCGCGGCCCCGGCCTGGACGAGCACGGCATGGAGGACGCCGACGCCCCCGAGCCCACCACCGACCCGGCGGCCCTCAGGCAGCGGGCCGACGCGTACGTGGAGGCCAAGTTCGGCGCCTTCGAGGCCGTCCTGAACAAGACCCTGGAAGCGGTCGGGCGGGGCCGCCTCAAGCTCCAGGGCGCACGGCCCGCGGACGAGCTCGGCGCGTACCTGGCCGCCGAGGAGGGAGGGGACCCCCGGTCCCCGCACACCGGCGACGAGGAATACCTCGCGGGCCTCGCCGCGCCCCGGCGGCCCCAGGAGCAGCCGGACACCCCGCCGCAGCCGCAAGCGCTGCCCCCCCAGTCCCAGGCGCAGCCCGGCGTGCCGCCCCAGCCGCAGGGCGGCTACCAGGACCCGTACGGCTACCAGCAGCCCGGCTACCCGCCGCAGCAGGACCCGTACGGCTACGCCTGGCAGCAGCCCCAGCACGGCCCGCAACCGACGCAGGACGGGCAGGCCCACCCGGGCTACGCCGACGCCCCGGACGCGGGCTACGCCTCCCCCGAGCAGGGCCACGGGCACCAGGCGGCACCGGCGGACGGGTGGTTCCAGGCGTCCCGGCCGTCGGCGCTCGACGACGCCGGCTCGTCCGACATGAACGTGTTCGAACCGGACCCGTCGCGCCGGTACGGGGAGGGGCGCCAGTAGCGGATTGGGCCCATCGGGGAACGTCCAGTATTCTGGCCCTTCGGTCGCGTGTACGTTCGCGATCTGTGCTGCCCATGTGCCGATCCGGCCACCGGGTGGCGCGTACCACAGCGTAGAAAGCAGGAAGCCATCAACGCCCGCCTCGACCATCGCTCGCCGCTCGTGTTCGACACGCGCGAACTGGGCCGTCGTCCCGGCGCGCTCCAGCGGCTCTCCCGCTCCGTCGAGGCCCCCGCGGACCTCGGCAACGAGGTCATCGGGGTGTCTCAGGGTGCGCCGGTGGAACTCACCCTCCGCCTGGAATCGGTCATGGACGGGGTGCTGGTCACCGGCACCGCCCGTGCGTCCGTCCAGGGGGAGTGCGTAAGGTGTCTGGAGCCGCTGGAGCGTGAGCTCGAAGCGGACTTCCAGGAGCTGTTCGCCTACCCCGACGCCGACGCCCGGACCCGCCCCGCGGAATCCGGCGACGACGCCGAGGACGAGGAGGACACCTTCTTCGTCGAGGACGACCTGTTCGACCTCGAACCCGTGCTGCGTGACGCGGTGGTGCTCGCACTGCCGATGCAGCCGGTGTGCCGGGAAGACTGCCCGGGCCTGTGCTCCGATTGCGGAGAGCGGCTCGCGGACGACCCGGACCACCACCACGACGCCGTCGACATCCGTTGGGCGGCATTGCAGGGACTCGCCGGGACCGCCAAGGACGGCGAGAAGGACAACATGGGCGGCGCCGAAGCGGGCGTCGACGAGAAGCAGGAGAAGTAGCCGTGGCTGTTCCGAAGCGGAAGATGTCGCGCAGCAACACGCGCCACCGCCGGTCGCAGTGGAAGGCTGCGGTCCCCACCCTGGTGGCGTGCGAGCGTTGCCGCGAGCCGAAGCAGCAGCACATCGCGTGCCCCAGCTGTGGCACCTACAACAAGCGCCAGGTCCTCGAGGTCTGAGCGGCTGGTGACAGGCTCCATGTCAGACGCCAATGCGACGCCCCGCAAGCGGGGTGAACCGGCGGACACAGCCTCGTCCCACGCGCTTCTGGAAGGGCGGCTCGGGTACAGCCTCGAGTCCGCCCTTCTGGTGCGTGCGCTGACGCACCGTTCGTACGCGTACGAGAACGGCGGTCTGCCCACCAACGAGCGGCTGGAGTTCCTCGGGGACTCCGTGCTCGGCCTGGTGGTCACGGACACGCTGTACCGCACCCACCCCGACCTGCCGGAAGGCCAGCTGGCCAAACTGCGGGCCGCGGTGGTCAACTCGCGCGCGCTCGCCGAGGTGGGCCGCGGGCTCGACCTCGGTGCCTTCATCCGCCTCGGCCGGGGCGAAGAGGGCACGGGCGGCCGGAACAAGGCGTCCATCCTCGCCGACACCCTGGAAGCGGTGATCGGCGCGGTCTATCTGGACAAGGGTCTGGAGGCGGCGGGCGAACTCGTCCACCGGCTGTTCGACCCGCTCATCGAGAAGTCGGCCGGCCTGGGCGCGGGCCTGGACTGGAAGACCAGCCTCCAGGAACTGACCGCCACCGAAGGTCTCGGCGTGCCGGAGTACCTGGTCACCGAGACCGGTCCGGATCACGAGAAGACGTTCACTGCTGCCGCTCGCGTCGGTGGTGTCTCGTACGGCACCGGCACCGGCCGCAGCAAGAAGGAAGCCGAGCAGCAGGCGGCCGAGTCCGCCTGGCGTGCCATCCGCGCCGCGGCGGACGAGGCGGCGAAGGGCTTGTCCCCCGCCGACCCGGCCGACCCGCCGGCCGGCACGGAACCCGGCACCGGCTGATCACCCTTCCCGCTCCCCGGCCGTCCGCCCCTCTTTTGAGGGCC
>NZ_JBEXNM010000088.1:0-31064 GCF_040611095.1 Streptomyces sp. NPDC003077
CCGGCACGAAGGCGGACGACCGGTGCCGCGACCGGTGACGCTCGCCGGTCGCGGCACAGGCCACCGCCGAAGGGGCCGACGCCCGGGCCACCGCCGAAGCGGCCCGCGGATTCAGGAAGGATCCGGCGTGATCGCCAGGACGTGCGTCCCCCAGGCGTCCAGGTCCACGAAGAGTCCCGGACCCGACAGCTCGTCACCGGTCCGCCGGTACCGGGCGCCGCTCAGCACGTCGGTCAACTGGTACTCCTCCGGGCCCGGTTCCGGCCACGGCAGCCGGACGCGGCCCTGGGCCGGGTGGGCCGAGAGGTTGACCGCCGTCAGGAAGTGCCCGGCGGGGCCTTCCCAGGACGAGGCCAGCACGTTGCGGGCCGAGTCGTTGTCCGGCCAGCCCGCGCACTCCAGGAGCCGCCACCGCCCGGTCCGCATGCCGCTCCGGTGCACGCCGGACAGCAACCGCTGGTGGAACGAGCGGAGTTCGGTGTCCTGCGGCTCGTCCGGACGCCGGTCCAGGAAGACGGGCAGATGGGTACGGCGTCCGGTGAACTGGCCCTCGTGCCACAGCGTCGCCCCGGGCAGCGTGGCAATCAGGACCGCCGCCGCGCGCTCCTTGGCCGGGTGAAGCGTCTCCGCGGCCCGCGGCTCGTCGTGGTTCTCCAGGAACCGTACGAGCTTGCGCTGGTAGGCCTCGTCCGCCGTCAGGTGCTGCCGCACCGACTCGGGCCCCTCGTGCAGGATCCGGTCGTAGAGGCGCTTGTCGTAGCAGAAGTCGAAGCCCTGCTGCTGGAGCTCCCATTCGAGGTCCCAGTACGCCTCGGCGACGAAGACCATGCCGGGGTGGCGTTCCCGTACGGCGCCGATGACCGTGGGCCAGAAGTCCTCGGACGGCGGGGTTCCGGCGCGCTGCCCCCAGGTCCGGGCGAAGATGTCGTTCATCAGCAGCATCGCCATGTCGCAGCGCACCCCGTCGCAGGCCTGCCCGATGCCGGTCAGCACCTCCGCGGTCGCCCGGCGCAGGGCGGGCGCGAAGGCGTTCAGCTGCACCACGTCCGGCCAGGGCGGGAAGAAGGGGTCGCGACCGCGGGCGAGGACGGCGGTACCGGTGTCGAGGTAGCCGGCCGGGTCGCTTCGCGCGTCGGCGGCGGTGCCGCGCACGAAGTACTCGGGGTGCCCGGACACCCAGGGGCTGTCCGGGGCGACGTGGTTGGGGACGTAGTCGAGCAGCAGCCCGACGCCCCGGCTGTCGAGTTCGGCCCGTGCGGCGGCCAGCCCCTCGGCGCCGCCGAGCGTCGCGTCGACCTCGTAGCGCCGGATGCAGTACGGCGATCCGGCGATCTCCTCCTCCCGGATGCCGGGTACGGCCCGGTCGAACGCGGCACGCAGCGACCGGTCCGCGAGGGCGATCCCGCGGCCTCGCGGGCTGCGCTCCCACACCCCCATGAACCAGACGGCGTCGGTGCCGTGCGGGGTGATCTCGTCCCACGCGTCCTTGGGCACGTCGCCGAGCCCCGTCGGGTGTCCGGTGCGCCGCTGGATCTCGCGCAGCCACACACGGGTGTTGACCTCGTGCACGACGGGCTGCGCGGGCAACTCGGTCATGGCCTCTCCTTCCGGCCCGGCTCCGCCAGGAAGTCGCCGGGCGTGAGTGTGCCGAAGATCCTCATCAGGGCGGCGACCAGTCCGGTCCAGCCGGTCTGGTGGGCCGCGCCGATCCCGGCGCCGTTGTCGCCGTGGAAGTACTCGTGGAAGAGGAGCAGGTCGCGCCAGTGCGGGTCGTCGCGGAACTTCTCCTGCCCGCCGTAGATGGGGCGCCGCCCGTCCTCGTCGCGCAGGAAGAGGCGCACGAGCCGGGCGGAGATCTCCTCGGCGACCTGGTACAGGGTCATCCGGTTCCCCGAGCCGGTCGGGCACTCGACGGTGAGCCCGTCGCCGTAGAAGCCGTACAGGTTGAGCAGCCCGCGGATGACCAGGGTGTTCATCGGGAACCACACCGGGCCGCGCCAGTTGGAGTTGCCGCCGAACATTCCGGTGTCGGATTCGGCGGGCAGGTAGGACACCCGGTACTCGTCCCCGTTGACCCAGAAGGTGTACGGGTGCTCGGCGTGGTGGCGGGAGAGGGACCTGATGCCGTACGGGCTCAGGAACTCGTCCTCGGACAGGAGGTGGCCGAGCACCCGCAGCAGCTTCTTCTCGTCCATGACGGACAGCAGCCGTGCCCCGCCGGTCTCGCCGGACCGCGCCGTCGCCAGCGTGACGGACAGCGAGGGGTGGCGGTCCGCGAACCGGCTCAGGCGCTCGCCCAGGCCCGGTATCCGCTCCAGTTGCCGCGGGCGGAAGACGGTCGAGGCGCACAGCGGCAGCAGGCCCACCATCGAGCGGACCTTGAGCCGCACGGCCTGGCCGTCGGGCAGGCGCAGCACGTCGTAGTAGAACCCGTCCTCCTCGTCCCACAGCCCGTCCCCCAGGTCGCCGACGCGGTCCATGGAGCCGGCGATCCACAGGTAGTGCTCGGCGAACTTCAGCACCAGTTCCTCGTAGGAGGGGTGGTGCTCGACGAGTTCCAGCGCGATCTGCAGCATGGACTGGCAGTACAGGGCCATCCAGGCCGTGCCGTCGGCCTGTTCGAGCCGGCCTCCGGTGGGCAGCGGCGCGCTGCGGTCGAAGACGCCGATGTTGTCCAGGCCCAGGAAGCCGCCCTGGAAGAGGTTGCGGCCCTCGGGGTCCTTGCGGTTGACCCACCAGGTGAAGTTGGTCAGGAGCTTGTGGAAGGCGCGCTCCAGGAACGCGAGGTCGGCCTGCCCCGTGCGTTGCTTGTCGATCAGGTGGACGAAGTACGTGGCCCAGGCGTGCACCGGCGGGTTGACGTCGCTGAAGTTCCACTCGTACGCCGGGACCTGCCCGTTGGGGTGCAGGTAGGTGTCCTGGAGCAGCAGTTCGAGCTGCTGCTTGGCGAACGGGCCGTCCACGACCGACAGGGCCACGGTGTGGAAGGCCAGGTCCCACGCGGCGAACCAGGGGTACTCCCACTTGTCGGGCATGGAGATGACGTCGTCGCCGACTATGTGGAACCACTCGCGGTTGCGGACGCCCGGCCGCGGCATGCTCCAGGGGTCCAGACCGTGCTCGGCCAGCCAGGTCTCCAGGTCGAAGCCGTAGTACTGCTTCGACCACAGCATCCCGGCCAGCGACTGTCGCAGCACCCGGGCCTCGTCCTCGCCCGCCCCGCGCGGGGTCAGCTCGCGGTAGAAGGCGTCGGCCTCGGCGATCCGCTCCTGGAACACGGCGTCGAAGTCCTGGCCCAGGGACAGCGGCGAACCGGTGGGAGCGAGCCGCAGCCGCAGGACCTCCTCGCCGCCGGCGGGGACGGTCAGGACGTAGTGCGCCGCCGCCTTCGTGCCCTCCCCGGACGGGTTGACGGCCTCCTTCTCCCCGTCGATCACCGCGCGGCCGATGCCGTCCTTGACGTACGGCGTGCGGTTGGGCGTGCCGAACAGCCGCTCGGTGTTGGTCTCGTTCTCGGTGAACAGCAGCGGGACCTCGTCGGCGCAGCGCAGGTCGTAGCCGCCCAGCCCGGGGTGGGCGGCCCGGACGGTCGCCGTCCCGGACGGCCCCTCGGCCGCGGCCAGCCTCGGCTTGGCGGCACCCTCCTGCCAGGACCAGGTGTTGCGGAACCACAGGGTGGGCAGCACGTGCGCGGTCGCCTCGTCGGGGCCGCGGTTGGCGACGGTGATCCGGATCAGGACGTCGTCGTCCGCGGCCTTGGCGTATTCGGCGGTGACGTCGAAGTACCGGTCGTCGTCGAAGACGCCGGTGTCCAGCAGCTCGTACTCGAACTCCTGACGGCTGCGGGCCTGGTTGACGGCCACGAGGTCGTAGTAGGGGAACTCGGCCTGCGGGTACTTGTACAGGTACCGCAGGTAGGAGTGGCTGGGCGTGCTGTCGAGGTAGAAGTAGTACTCCTTCACGTCCTCGCCGTGGTTGCCCTCGCCGTTGGTCAGGCCGAAGGCACGTTCCTTGAGGATGGGATCGCGCCCGTTCCACAGCGCGAGGGCGAAGCAGAGGCGCTGCTTGTCGTCGCAGATGCCGCCGAGCCCGTCCTCGCCCCACCGGTAGGCCCGGGAGCGGGCGTGATCGTGCGGGAAGTACGACCAGGCGTCGCCGCCCGCGCTGTAGTCCTCGCGGACCGTGCCCCACTGGCGCTCGCTCAGGTAGGGCCCCCACAGCCGCCGCCGGTCGTCGTCGGCCGGGCCGGTCCGTTCCGCGTCCGTCCGTGTGTTCATGCCTGCCTCCCTGCGGGCTCACCTTGCGTCAGGCTGTGCGTCCGGGCCCGGAGCCGCCTCACCTGGCCCGGGTGAGGCGCCGTCGCGCAGCGCCAGCGTGACCGCGGCCTCGTACACCGCCAGGACGGCGGCGACCACCAAGAGGCTCGCCCACGACGACAGCGCCAGTGCCACGAGGACCGCGACGATCACGCCGGCGACCCGGAGTACGTCGGCGTGCCGGCGTATCCACGCCCGCAGGCCCTTCCCCGAGCCGACCCGCCGCGCGGCGCGGGCGACGAGCCGTCCCGTGGCCCGGCCGCCTCGTGCGGTGTGGCGGCGCAGGCCGCGGGGCAGTCGGCCGGGCCCCACCAGGTACGCCACCAGGGCGATGCCGATGCCGATCCACAGCAACTGGCCCCCGCGTTCGCGCAGCGTCGCGAACACCGTCGTCAGCGCGGACTCCACTCCGTCCCGGTAGACCCCGGGCGCCACCTGGGCCAGGAGCTGACCCCGCACGGCCCGCAGCACGGCGTAGAGCGCGGCGACGGAGAGCACCAGCCACAGGCCCAGCTGGAGCAGGGAGCGCCGGCGGTTCGGCGAGACCCACAGGGCGAGGCCGAGCAGCACCGGTACGGCGATCACCAAGCCCACCAGCGCGCGCTTGAACACCAGCACCGCGTCCTGCAACTGCGCCAGTTTGTGCCGGTTGTAGAGCGTGATCTGCGCGAAGTCGTCGGGCAGCGACACGCCGAGCGCCTTCTCGATCCGGTCGTGCAGACCGGCCGGGATCTCGCCGGACGAGAGGGTGGGCAGGTCCAGCCGCTTGCCGAACAGGGTGGGGAGCCGGTCCTCCAGGGCGTTGAGGAGGTTGTTCACCAAGGGGAGCATGTTCAGGGTGACCGTGTCGCCCCGCACCCGCACCCCCTCGCCGCGCCGCTCCAGCACCGCGGTGATCCGGGTGTGCGCGAGGCGGTTGACGGAGGCCCACAGGCTTTGGAACCGCTCCGAGTCGAGCAGCTTGGCGATCGAGTCGTGCACGAAGTTCTTCACGGTCTTGGTGACCGGCTCGGCGACGAAGGACGCCCGCGGCGGCAGGGCGTCGGACAGCCGCCGCTCGACGTCCAGCCGGTCGAAGATGTCGTTCGCGAGATAGGTGGAGACGGCCGCGTTCACGGCCGGGTCCTCGGGCAGCCGACCCACCGTGGCGACCCAGCGGTCCGAGTCCAGCGCGGTCCGCGCGCCCCACACGCCGACGACCGAGGTCACCGTGAGGACGGCCACCAGCGCGATCACCACGGCGGCGACGATGCGGCGGACGGTCAGCAACCGGGTCTGCCGCCGTTCCCGCATGTCGGCACGGGCCCGCAGTTCCCGCACCTCCGTCCGCAGGCGTGCCAGTTCACTGCCGTCGGTGGAGCCGGTGGTGGGTGAGCCGTCGGGAGCCGGGCCGGTGGCTGCCGGGCCGCCGGTGGCCGTCCCACCGGTGGCCGTGCCCTTGGCCGCCGGGCCGCCGTCCGTGGAGCTGCCGCCAACCGTGCCCTCGGCCGTCGTGCCGCCGTCCGTGGAGCCGCCGGTGACCGTTTTGCCGGCCGCCGTGGAGCCGCCGGTCGCTGTGCCGTCGGGAGCCGTGCCGCCGACCGCCCTGCCGTCGTCCGCTGTTCCCTCGTGCGCCATGGCGTCGCACCTCCACCGCCCACCGTCGCCAAGGCCCGCCACCCGGCCCTCACCTGTGGTGGGTGACGCGGCGGGCGGCCGGTCCCGGCTGGATGGAGGCGGCCCCGCAGGACGGGGCACGGAGGGAGTCATCCATGACCAGGATCGGACCGGTACAGCTGCTGACGGTCGCGTTCGGTCCCGACGCGAAGTTCGAGGGCCGGATCATCGACGAGCTGGGAAACCTGGAGGCGAACGGCCAGGTCCGCGTTCTCGACATGCTCTTCGTGCGCAAGGAGCCGGGCGGGCAGCTGTTCACCCTCGACTACCAGGCGGAGAGCATGGGCCAGACCGTCGCCGCGCTGCTTGGCATCTCCGAGGAGCGGCTGCGGGCGGAGGAGCCGGCCGCCTTCGCGCCGGACGCCGGCGGCGCCTTCGGGCTGTCCCTCGACGAGGTCAGGGAGATGGCCGAGGAGATGGAACCGGGCGGCGCGACCGCCTTCATCCTGCTCGAACACGTCTGGGCGACCCACCTGAAGAACGCGATCCGCGACGCGGGCGGGGTGCCCGTCGCGGAGGGGTTCCTCACCCAGGAGGCGCTCGAACCCGTGGCCGGGGAACTCTCGGCCGCGGCGGACCGGCTGGGCGAGCCGGCCGGTCCCTCATCCACGCACGGCCGGGGGACCGGCCGTTCCGCCAGGAGGCCCTGATGGCAGATCTCGTCGTACTCGGATTCGCGGACAGGGACAAGGCCGACGCGGTGCTGAGGGTCGCCCAGGACCTGTCCCGCCAGGAACTGCTCGATCTGGAGGACGCGGCACTGGCCTGGCGGACCATGGACGGCAAGATCCACGTCCGCCAGTCCTACAACCCCACGGCGACCGGCGCGACCGGCGGCGCCCTGTGGGGCACGCTGTTCGGGATGCTGTTCCTGATGCCGGTGTTCGGCGCGGCGGTGGGCGCGGCCACCGGCGCGATCGCCGGCAAGCTCACCGACGTCGGCATCAACGACGCCTTCGTCAAGGAGATCGCGGGCACCCTCGAACCGGGCCGCGCCGCGGTGTTCGCCCTGGTCCGCCACTCCACCCCGGACCGGGTGCGGGACGCGGTGCGCCCCTTCCACCCCAGCGTGATCCGCACCTCGCTGACGAAGGACCGTGAGGAGGAACTGATCGAGGCCCTCCAGGAGAAGTGATCGCCTTCCCGGGGGGAGCCTCATCCAAGTGGAGCCCACCCGGGAAGAGCCCCATCCGGGGGAGCCTTGTTTGGCAGGAGCCCCCACCCGGGTGAGGCCCCCACCCGGGAGGAACTTCACCCGGCCGGAACTTCACCCGGGTGAAACCGAGCCCGCCGCGTGGCCCGCGTCACCGCGCCCGTCCCACACTCGTCTGAGCCGCACACCCCCGCTCCGAGAGCGAGGTGCCGCCCATGGACACAGGCGCGAGGGAGCGGCGCGACGGGCTCTCGCCCCTGCCCGGAAGCACGGTGCCCGCACTGCCGAGGTGGCTCGTCCCCAGGCCCCGGCTGACGGACCGGCTCGCCCAAGGCACCCTGGGGCCACTGACCGTGGTCGTCGGCCCGGTCGGCGCGGGGAAGTCGGCCCTGGCCGTGGAGTGGGCGCACACCGGCCGGGCCCCGGGCCCGGTGGCCTGGGTGACCTGCGACGGCCGCGACGAGCAGCCCTGCGCCTTCTGGCCGAGGGTGGCCGGCGCGCTGGGCGCGGCCGGTGTGGACGTGCCGCCGTTCGACGCGGCGTCCGGTGGCCCGCTGCTCGTGACCGGCCTGAGTGCCGCGCTGACCGCCCGGCGGAGCCCGGTCGTCCTGGTCCTGGACGACTTCCAGACCGAGCCCGGCTCGCCGACCGCCGACGCGGTGATCGGTCTGCTGCGGCACGCGGCCCCCGTGCTGCGCCTGGTGGTGCTCGCGCGCCGGGACCCGCCGCTGCACCTGCACCGCTTCCGGCTCTCCGGCGAACTCGCCGAACTGCGCACCGGCGACCTCGCCTTCGACGACCGGGAGACGGCCGCGCTGCTCGCCCAGCACGGCATCGACGTGTCGAAACAGGTGGTGAGCGCCCTCAGGAAGCGCGCGGACGGGTGGGCCGCGGGGCTGCGCCTCGCGGCCATGTCCATGGAGAAGCAGCCCTGTCCGGAGAAGTTCGTGGCGCAGTTCGCCGGTGACGACGAAGCGGTCGTCAGCTACCTGATGGAGGAGGTCCTCGACGCGCAGCCGCCGGGGATGCGACGGCTGCTGCTGACCACGAGCGTCCTGAAGCACATGAACGCCGAACTGGCCACCGAACTCGCGGGCGAGGAGGCCGGAGGCCATTTCCCCGCGCTCGTGCGGGAGAACTCCTTCCTCCAGCCCGAGGGACACGGCTGGTACCGCTGTCACCGCATGTTCGCCGACGTGCTGCGGACGTGCCTGCGCCACGAGGCGCCGGGGCTGGTCCCCCAGCTGCACCACCGGGCCGCCGCCTGGCTGGGCGAGCACGGGCTGCTCGCCGACGCCGTACGGCACTGGCTCGCGGCCGGCGACCGCCGGCGCGCCGGCCGGCTGATCGTCCACCGGCTGGCGGTCGGCCAGATCCTCGGCCTGACCGGGACCTGCCTGCCGGGCGACCTGATCCGGGAGCTGTCCCGGGCTCCGGAGACGGACGAGCCCGAGTCCGAACCCGAGCCCGTGCTCGTCGCCGCCGCCGCGGCCCTGGCCCGCGGCGACGACGCGGCCTGCGCCCTCGCCTCGGACCGGGCCGGGCGGCTCGTCGCGGCGCTGCCGGCGGAGCAGGAGGACCGTGTCACCCGCTGCCGCCTGACCCACGCCGTGATCCGCGTGGCCCGGCAGCGGTCCCGGGAACCGGAGGCCGCCCGGTCCGCGGCGGCCGAGGCGGAGCTCCTTGGCTCACGGCTGCCCCGGGCGGCGCTGACGGCGCACCCGGAGATCCCGGCACTCACCCTGGCGGCCCGCGGCCACGGCGAACTGCGGGACGGCGGCCTCCAGGCCGCCGGGGCCTCCCTCACCGCGGGGCTCAAGGCCGCGAGCGCCGCGGGAAACGGCGTGCTGCGCCGCGACTGCCTCGTCGAACTGGCCCTGCTGGAGGTGGTGCGCGGGAACTTCCGCGCCGCCGGCGAACTCGCCGCCCAAGCCGTCCGGCCACCCCTGCCGCCGTGGACCGCGGCGGACGGCTCGCGGTCCTCGCTGCACGCCGTCCGTGCCTGGACCGGCCTCGCCCGCGGGGAGCTCGCGCAGACCCGCCGCGAGCTGGCGCACGCCCGTACCGCACTGCGCGTCCTGCCCGATCCGCTCGTCGCGGAGCTCTGCTTCCTGGCGGGGGAACTCGTCAAGGCGGCGGAGCGGAACGGGCCGCCGGCCGGCCGGATCGGTGACGTCGTGGCCGGCTGCCGGCTGCCCGCGGGGCTGCTCCGGGCGCTGGAGCCGGTGTGCGCCGCCGTGCTCGACGGCTCCGGCGGCCCGCGCACCCGCGCCCTGGCACGCCCCGAGCCGCCCCTAGCGCCCCCGGCCCCGGTCGAGCGGCTCAGCGCGCGGGAACGCGAGGTGCTCGCCTGCCTCGCGCAGATGATGACGACCGAGGAGATCGCCGCGGACCTGTACCTGTCGGTCAACACGGTCAAGACGCACCTGAAGAGCGTCTACCGCAAGCTCGCCGTGACCCGGCGGTCGGCCGCCGTCCGCCGGGCCCGCGAGCTGGAGCTGCTCGCCGACGAGGGCGAGCGCCGGCGGCCTACGGGATGAGCCCCCGCTCCCGGGCCCGGCACAGCGCCTCGGCGCGGGAGTGGGCACCGAGTTTGCGGTACACCGCGCGGGCATGGCTCTTGACGGTGTTGTGCGACACGAAGAGGTCGTCGGCGATCCACCGCAGCGGAACCTCCCTCCGCAGCGCCCGGAGCACGGCCAGTTCGCGCCGCGTCAACGGCTCGGCCGCCCGCGGCGGCGGTGCGGCACGGCTGTGCCGGGGCACGGGCCTCGGGACGGCGGCCGGGGGCGGCACGGCACGGCTCGGCCGGGGCGCGGGGGCCGCCCGGTGCGGTACGGCGCGGCTTGCCGGAGGGGCGGGCGCGGACGCCAGCACGGCCGCCGCCTCGTCCACCAGCGCGTCCGCGATCCGCGCGTCACCCACGCCTTCCGCGATGTCCACGAGGACATCGGCGATCCACACCAGACAGGTCGTCACGGCCGTCTCCGCCGTCCGGGTGTCGCCGCCCAGTTCCCGTAGCCGTCCGCACAGGTCGCCCACCCGGCCGGCGTTCCCCGGCCCGGCCCGGACCCGGCCTCGTCGCGCGGTGCGGAGTGCGGCGGGCATGTCCTCACCTCCCGGCGGCAGGCGGTACCCGCTCAGCGTCGCGCGGGACGGGCCGGCACCGGAAGGTGCCTCACAGCCCTTCGGGGCAAGGATTCCGTCCGCCGGGGCCGCCCGGTCCGGGCAGCCGGCGGACCTCCAGCAGCTCCAGCCCCAGCGCCTGGATGCGGTCGAGGACGCCGTACAGCGCGGCCTGGTCGAGACCGGCGCCGTACAGGACCGTCTCGGCCGGGCGCAGCCGGACCGTCAGCTCGGCGAAAGCCGACGTGAGGGCAGCGCCGATCCTGCCCCGGACCCGGATCTCGAAATCGCCGCCGGAGGACGGCGTTCCCGCTCGCTCGGGCCCCGCACCCACCTGTGCGCCCATGGCGTCACCTCCGCTGCGGGCGGCCTGGCATCCCGGCCCATTCTCGCCGGACGGCGCGGCGTGGCCTCACCTTGAGGGGGTGACGGCGCACCGGTATCCGCCGGGTCTCATCCTCCGCGGGTGAACCGGGCGCGCGGCCGGGTGGGGGATGCTCCGGCCCACCGAGGAGGAGGTGCAGGCATGGCCGAGCAGGTTTCGGCAGGACAGAGCCAGGAGGGCGCGGCGGCACCCGAGCCGCGCATTCGCCCGGTCACGCTCGGCGGGGTCGTGTTCGCCGTGTGCATCATGGGCGTCATCGGGGCCTACCACGTGATCGCGGGACTCGCCGCGATCATCGACCACAACTTCTACCGCTCGCAGGAGAACTACCCGTACGACTTCAGCATCAACGGATGGGGGTGGCTCCAGATGCTCTCCGGCGTCGTCATCGTCGCGGCGGCGTTCCAGCTCTTCAACGGCCGCACCTGGGCGCGCGCCGTGGGCATCGGGGTCGCGGTGGCCAGTGCGCTGGAGAACTTCTTCTTCACCCCGTACTACCCGGTGTGGTCGGCGATCATCATCGCGCTCGACGTCCTGGTGATCTGGTCCCTGGCCACCTACGGCCACCGGGAGGCCCACAAGGCCTACAACGCGCCGCTGTAGGCCGTCAGGCCGTCGGTCGGTCATGTCGTCGGTCGGTCCGGTCGTCAGGCCGTCCGCCGGTCCGGTCGTCCGCCGGTCGGGCCCCACCGCCGGTACGACCGGTACGCGGCGCGCGGGCGGCACGCCCGTACAGCCCCAGCCGGACGACCATCCGCCAGTCCAGCGGCGGCCGGGCCGGGCGCACACCCGGCCGCTGCCGGGGCACGAGCACCCGCAGGGCCAGCGGCCGTATCTCGCAGCGCACCGGCACCCGCAGCGACAGCGCCTCGCCGTCCACGCCGACCGGTATCCGCTCCCGGTCGGCCTCGACGACGACGTGCCCGGCCGTCACCCGCGTCAGCCCGGCGGCCCGCCGCCCCCGCACCAGTCCCGCGGCGTGCGCGGCGCTGCCGACCTTCACCCCGACGCAGCCGAGCAGGCCGCCGTCCAGGCGCGCCCGGCGCCCCAGCCCCGCGATGTCGCCCGTGCCGTAGGGGTTGTTGCTCACCAGCAGGGCCTGCGGCCCGGAGAGGGTGTGGTCCCCGGCACGGGCGGTGAGCCGCCCGCCCTGGTGGCCCATGAGCAGGTCGGGCAGCAGCTCCAGGGTGGTGCGGGTCTTGCCGTCGCGGTACGCGGGGCTCTGCACGACCTCGGCGTAGGCGCCGAACGACACGTTGTTGACGAAGGGCCGGCCGGCGGCCCGGCCGAGGTCGACGCGGAGTTCCACGCCGTCGCGCAGCGCGTCCAGGGCCTTCGACGGGTCCTCGCGGTCCAGCCCGAGGTCCAGGGCGAAGTGGTTGCGGGTACCGGCCGGGATCACCAGGAACGGGAGACCGAGCGCGGCGGACACGTCGGCGACCAGGGCCTGTGTGCCGTCCCCGCCCGCGACGCCGAGCAGGTCGGCACCCCCGGCCGCGGCCTTGCGGGCCAGCTCGGCCACGTCGGTCTCGCCCGGCCCTTCCAGGAGCAGCACCTCGGCACCCAGCGCCTCGGCCTTCTCGCGCAGCGCGAACCGGCCCACCTTGCCGCCGCCCGAGCGCGGATTCATGATCAGGACGGGGTGGCGGATCTCCGGCGCCGGACGCTCGGGCATCGCGGCCGGCTCGTCCCGCCGTACGAGAGCGGCCCGGCCCGCCCCGGCGGCCACCAGCCAGAGCCCCGCCGACACGGCGGCGACCCAGGCCAGATGGGCGCTGGTGTACGCCACGAGCACCCACGCCGGGGCGGCCAGCGCCAGGAGGAGGGCGAGCACCCGCACGACGCCCCGCCGGCTCAGGGCCCACCAGACCGCGGCGGCGGTGACCGCCACCCCGGCGAGCCCGACTCCCACCAGGCCGAGGGTCCGTATCCCGGCGAACACGGCCAGGACCACAACCGCCGCGGTGGCCGCCGCGAGAGACGCGCGCGCCAGCCATCGCTGCCTCCGCGAGATCGGTTCCATGCCGTCACCGTGCACCGGCCCGCCCGGACGGGCATCACCCGGCGGAGGCGACCCCGGACCGGGCGGGGACACCGGCACCGAGCGGATCCACCGAGGCGCCCCTCACACCGGCGGGGTGACGGCGCGCCCCGCGGCCGGGCCGAAAGTCGTACCGCGAGAGCGGCGAGAAGGGAGCCCGCCATGTCCGACGCGCAGCACACCCACCTCACCCCCCAGGAACGGGCGGCCCTCGGCAGGGCCGCCCGCACCCGCGTACCGCGTTCCCGCCACGCGGACTTCGACGTCGCGCGGGAAGGGCGGACCGACCCCATCGACGTGATCGAGCGGCAGTCGGCGAGCAGGATTCCGGAGATCGTGCCGATCCGATACGGGCGGATGCTCGAATCGCCGTTCCGCTTCTTCCGCGGGGCCGCCGCCATCATGGCGGGCGACCTGGCCGCCACGCCGTCCACCGGACTGCGGGCCCAGCTGTGCGGGGACGCGCACCTGCTGAACTTCCGGCTGCTCGCCTCCCCCGAGCGGCACCTGATGTTCGACGTCAACGACTTCGACGAGACGCTGCCGGGGCCCTGGGAATGGGACGTGAAGCGGCTGTCGGCCAGCCTGGTCATCGCCGGCCGCGCCAACGGCTTCGGCGAACCGGAACGGGCCCACGTGGTCCAGGAGACGGTCCGTTCCTACCGTGAGGCGATGGACGGCTTCGCCGGGATGCGCAACCTCGACGTGTGGTACGCGCGGATCGACGCGGACGAGGTGTACGGCACGCTGAGCGGGAAGCTGGGCAAGGAGGGCCGGCGGCGGGTGTCCGGAACGCTCACCAAGGCCCGTACCCGCGACCACCTCCAGGCACTGGACCGCCTTGCCCACAGCGCCGGGGGCGAGCTGCGGATCGCCCCCGACCCGCCCCTCGTCGTGCCGCTCGGCGACCTGCTGCCGGACGCCGAACGCGAGCGCCTGGAAGAACGGCTGCGGGAGCTGGTCGACCGCTACGCGCGAACCCTCCAGGCCGACCGGCGGGCGCTCCTCGCGCAGTACCGGGTGGTCGACATGGCCCGCAAAGTGGTCGGCGTCGGCAGCGCGGGAACCCGCTGCTGGATCCTCCTGCTGCTCGGCCGGGACGACGCGGACCCCCTCTTCCTCCAGGCCAAGGAGGCGCAGGAGTCGGTGCTCGCGCCGTACGCGGGCCCCAGCGGCTACGCGAACCAGGGCGAACGGGTCGTCACCGGGCAGCGGCTGATGCAGGCGGCCGGCGACATGTTCCTGGGCTGGGAACGGGTCGAGGGGCTGGACGGCCGACGGCGCGACTTCTACCTGCGCCAGCTGCGGGACTGGAAGG
Source organism: Streptomyces sp. NPDC003077 (assembly GCF_040611095.1). Taxonomy (NCBI): domain Bacteria; kingdom Bacillati; phylum Actinomycetota; class Actinomycetes; order Kitasatosporales; family Streptomycetaceae; genus Streptomyces; species Streptomyces sp. NPDC003077. The sequence continues at coordinate 13,996 of NZ_JBEXNM010000088.1, forward strand.
CCATTCCCCAGGCGGACACCATGACGCCCGGCATCATGCGCCTGTTCGGCCGGCTGTGCGGCGCGACCCTGGCCCGCGCCCACGCCCGGTCCGGCGACCGCATCGCCATCGCCGCCTATCTGGGGCGCTCGGACGCCTTCGACCGCGCGCTGGCCCGGTTCGCGGAGAGCTACGCCGACCAGAACGAGCGCGACCACCAGGCGCTGGCCGACGCGGTGCGCGAGGGCCGGGTGACGGCGAAGTCAGCGTGAGACCGCATCCGGAAGGCGCAACCGGCGCCGGACGGGCCCGGTGTGCGCGAGCACCTGCCCGACGGCGATGCCGACCACGACGGTCGCGAAGAAGAGGATCAGCCAGGACAGCAGCGTGAAGACCGAGCCGAGCGGCCCGTACCGCTCGACGCTCCGCGACAGCGCGCGCGGCATCCACAGCCGGGACAGCAACGAGAACACCACTGCCCCCACCCCGGTCAGCACCGCCCCCGGCAGCAGCGGCCTCCAGGGCACCCGCCCGGCGAGCAGCAGATGCTGCGTCCACCACCACATCAGCACCGCGCCGACCAGCTGAAGCGGCACTCCCAGCGCGGGGCCCGCGCCGAAGGCGCGCCGCAGCACTTCCTGGGACAGCAGCGCGGCGACCCACACCACGAGCCACAGCGCCCAGCGCCAGGCCACGATCCGCACCCCCGAATGCGGCAGGTGCCAGGAACGTTCACACAGCCGCTGCAGAACCCGCGAGAACGCCGTGGCGGACAGCAGCGCGACCAGCACCCCGACCGCCCCCCAGCTGTCCAGCACCACGTCCCGCTCCCCGCGGATCGCGCTCACCTGCTCCACGACGGGACCGCTCGCCCCGAACAGGGCGCGAAGGGACTTGAGCAGCTCCTGCCGGACGGCGTACGGGCAGAAGGACGACACGGCGATGAGCATCGGCAACGCGGCCAGGAACGCCTGCGCCGCCAACCGTGTCGCCAGATCCAGCACGTTGACGTCCACCAGCTGCCGGACGATACGGCCGGCCAGCGGCCGGCCGAGACCGGTGATCGCCATGGTGCAGCCCCCTCACGGCAGGGAAACCGGCCCGGCCAGCCTCACAGCCACGCCCCCATCGCGTGTCGCCCGCCGCGGGGGAGGGACGGCGGCGAAACCGTGACGGGGCCGCGTCCGACGGTGGACACCGCGCCCCTCACGGCACGCCGGGAGCCGTGGTGCCGCCCGGCAGGCTCCCTTGGAGGGAGCGGCAAAGGGCTCGGTGAACCCCGACAAAGGCGGTGCGGAAAATGTCGGGTGACCGGGACCGGCCCCGCCGCACGATGGGCGCATGGACGACACGACTTTGATATCCCGCTTCCTGCGCGACGGCTTCGTGAAGCTGGAGGGCGCGGTGGCGCCGCGCGTGGCAGCGGACTGCGCGCGGCTGCTGTGGCGGGAGACGGGCTGCGACCCGGACGACCCCACGACGTGGACGCGGCCCGTGCACTGGGTGCCGGGCATGGCGCAAGGCCCGTTCGCCGCCGCGCCCAACTCCCCGGCCCTGCACCACGCGTACGACCTGCTCGTCGGCGCGGGGCGCTGGGAACCGCGCTACTCCCTGGGCACGTTCCCGCTGCGCTTCCCGCACCAGGAGGAGCCGGACGACGCGGGCTGGCACATCGAGGGCAGCTACCTGCCGGAGGGCGAGAGCTGGTACTTCACCAATCTGCGTTCCCGGGACCGGGCGCTGCTGATGCTGTTCCTGTTCAGCGAGGTCGGTGAGGAGGACGCCCCGACCCGGATCCGCGTCGGCTCCCACCTCGACGTGCCGAAGGTGCTGGAGAAGTACGGCGAGGACGGGGCGAGCGGTCTGACCCTCGCGCCCGAACTGGTCGCGGCGTCCGACCACCGGCCACTCGCCCTCGCCACCGGGTCCCCTGGCGACGTCTTCCTGTGCCACCCGTTCCTGGTGCACGCGGCGCAGCCGCACCACGGGACACGACCGCGCTTCCTGGCCCAGCCCCCGCTGCTGCCGGCCGCACCGTACGAACTGGAGCGGGCCGACGGCGCGTACTCACCCGTGGAGATCGCGATCCGCCGAGGCCTGGGACGGGACGTGCCGGGCCCGGACGGGGGCGGCGCCGGATAGGGGGATTCGCCAGGCCCGGAAGGGGCGGGGGAGCCGGTGCCCGGCCGGAAGCACGTCCCGCGACCGGCCAGCCGACCTCTTCTGTGGCGGCGCCCGGCCCCGCGCTGCTCCCGGGCCGCCACCAGGCAGGACGCCGTCACCGCCGAGTTGGAAACCGGCAGGTGGCCCAACGCGGCCGGGCCGCCGCACCCCCGTGGCGGCGGCCCGGGCCCGGCTCAGCTCAGCCGGGTCGCGGCGTACGCCTCGATGGCGGCCCGCTGGTAGGCGGCCAGGCCCGGCGCGACCGCCTCGTACACCGCGCGCCAGTGCTCGTTCTCCACGCAGCACCGCCCGATCGCGCGGTACTCCTCGGCGGTGGCCGCCCGGCTCCGGGCCAGCGTCCGGTACTGGGCGTCGATCTCGATCTGCACCGCGTCGGCGTCCGCGGGCACTCCGGCGGCCAGCAGCTCGGCCAGCCGGACCATCTGCGCCGTGCGCTCGCGCTCCTCGGCCTCGATGCCGGCCCCGCTCAACGCCGAGGAGTGCCGCTCGACGGCCCCGACCAGCTCCGGGAAGCCGTGCAGGACCTGCATGCACTGGGCGGGCCGGACGCCCTCGAACAGGTTCTCCGGCCGGCTGATGGTGATCATGTCGGTGCCGTCCTTCCTGGACTGCTCCAGTTCGGTGATCGTGCGGGCGACGGTGCCGGCCAGGGCGTCCAGCCGGTCGCGCTCGGCGAGCAGCCGACGGTGATGGCCCCGCAGGGCCTCCAGCTCGTCGACCCGCGCGGCCAGGACCCGGCCGATCTCCGGCAGTCCCAGGCCCAGCGCCCGCAGCACGAGGATCTGCTGCAACCGCAGCAGTTGGCGCTCCTCGTAGTAGCGGTGGCCGTTGGCCCCGATGCGGGCCGGCGGCAGCAGGCCGATCTCGTCGTAGTGCCGCAGCGTCCGGGCCGTCACCCCCGACATCCGGGCCACCTCCGCGATCGGCCAGGCCATCGCCGCCTCCCTCCCACGCGCTCCACCGGGCCGGAATCTCCGGCCCTGCCCAGGACGGTAGAGGCTTCCGCTACGACAACTTCAAGCCCGGCTCCCAACGTCTTACGCGCCGATCGGCGGCCGAACGGACGGCGATCACGACCGGCCCGCCGGCAAACCCGGCGCTGCCGAAACCCGTGAACATGCGCGTCCGGCCCCGACGGTCCGGTGCCTCCCGAACCAGTGACGAAAGTGCCGACTGTTCTTGCGAACAGAGCCAGTTGAGACTCCTCGAACTCGGTGACGCCAGGTTTTTCGTGCCCAGAGACCAGAAGAGGGGGCAACGCGGGCGTTGTTCGGAGTGCACGTGCTCGGTGGGTTCAGGCGCAGGGGGAACTGGCCACGGCTTTTGAGCTGGGGGCGGCGACCACGCCTCCGGCCGTGGCGATCACCGGCGGCACGGCGGCCAAAGACCGGAGAATTCCCGTGGCAGGTCGAGGTGAGAACCGAACGGGGGGAAGGCGGCGGCCTTTGCCGGGGCGCGGTCATCAACAGGGACCACCGTCGTTACAGTCGTTACTGCCGCGACCTACTGCCTGTGGACGCACGTGGCCGTGTGACCACGCCGTGGAACGTCTACGGCGGATTCGATGGCCACTCCCGCCAACGGCAACGCTTCCCGCCCCGTGACAAAATTCCGTATCCACCCGGAATACAACGCTACCCGGAATACAACGCCGACAGCCACGCGAACGACATCGCCACGCCGACCGTCCTTGACCTGGCCGAGTTCGTCACCTTTTTCGGGACCAGGCCAGGCGCCGTCAATGCCCCACGTTCGAAGCCGGTTGCAGACGCCTTTCCCATTGCCGCGCTTTCTGAGCAAATAGCCTTATCGCATCCCGGTTCGGAACGTGAACGCGATGATGGCGAGATCACCTGTCGGTGATCTCGCCATCGGCCGCCACGCTTTGGTGCTCGGCGCTGGAGCAATGGCTCGATCTGAGCCCGGTGCGCATCAGCCAAGGGCAAACTCAGATCAACGACCAGGCGACCGGAAAGAAGCCCCGCTTCAGGTGGCGATATCAGCCGCGAGCCGGTCGGCGGCGGTGCGGGGCGCGCGGCCCAGGAGTTCGGTCAGCAGAGGGTCGGCTTCGGCGAAGTGGCCCGCGCGGGCGGCCTGGTACCAGGTGAGCATGAGTCGGGCCACCTGCTCGGGCACACCGTTCGTAATCTGGTCGGCGACCCACTGCTCGTCGTCCAGGACGACGCGCTTGATGGTGTGACCGGTGAGGTCGGAGGCGATCTTGGCGAAATCGTCGAAGGTGACGGCGGTCGGCGCGGTGAGGGTGACGGGGCCGTCGAAGGAGCGGTCACCGGCGAGGACGGCCGCGGTGGCCTCGGCTATGTCGGCGCGGTCGGTGTATGGCACGGGGCCGTCTGCCGGCTGGGCGATCACGCCGGTCCGCTGCCACGGGCCGAGAACCTGATCGAGCGGGCCGTAGGCGCCGTTGCGCAGTGCGGTCCAGGCGACTCCGGAGTCGCCGAGGATCGCCTCGGTGGCGAGGTGGATGTCCGACGGCCGGTACGGGTTGCCGGGGGCGGCGCCGTGCTGGCTCGTGTAGAGGATCCGCCGGGCGCCGGCCGCGACCGCGGCTTCGATGGCGTTGCGGTGCAGGGCGACCATGTCGGCGGCCGGGTCGTTGCCGGACACCAGGAGGACCTGCTCGGCACCGGCGAAGGAGTCACGCAGCGTGGCCGGGTCCTCGTAGGACCCCTGCCGCACGCGCACGCCGCGGTCGGCGAGGTGCCGCGCCTTGGCGGTGTCGCGGACGCTGACGCCGATCCGGTCGGCGGGCACGCGCCTGAGGAGGTGCTCGACGGTGGCGCCGCCCAGCCCGCCGGTGGCGCCGGTGACAACGATCATGTTCTCGGCCTTCCTGAGCCTGAGCGCCCACGGCGCCCGTCTTGACGGTGACGGTGGGCGGAATCGTAAGTTGACCATGCTGGTCAGTTTCTCTTGCGTCTCCGACCGTAGGTAAACTGACCTGGCGAGTCAAGTTGCGACGGCGGGTGACAGGAAGAGACGGTGAGGGCCCCATGACCGGTGCGACGCCTTCGGGATCCCGGCTGCGTGCCGACGCCCGGCGCAATTCCGAGCAGATCCGCTCCGCCGCGATCGGCGCCTTCCAGGGACAGGGCCTGACGGTTCCGCTGGAGGAGGTCGCCAAGGCGGCGGGGGTGAGCAAGGCCACGATCTTCAACCGGTTCGGCGGGCGGATCGGCCTCATCGAAGCCGTCATCGAAGAGGTCGTGGCGAGTGAGCTGTTCGCCGTCGTCGACCACACCCGGGCCATCGAGGACGTCGGCGAGCGGATCACGTACTACCTCACCGCGATCCGCGACCTCCAGTACCGCCAGCCCGCCTTCAACGACGTCCTGTTGCAGACGTATCCGGATTCGCGGCAGCTCATGGAGATCTGCCGGGTCGGGAGCGAGGCCAACGAGGAGTTCATCGCGGCGGCGCGGGCCTCCGGCGCGCTGCGGCCGGAGTTCACGGCGGGCGACCTCCACGCCCTCGTCGTCGACAACGCCCTCGCCCTCAAGCACGGCAAGCGGCCTCCCCGGGACGACTACGACCGCCGCACGCTGTACCTCCTGGACGGAATCCGAGGGCGCTCCTCCGCTTCCGGCGGACGATGACAGGGCCCTCGCCCTGGTGGCGCGCGTCGTGCCGCGGGCTCGTCTCGCTCCGGTGCGGACGTCAGGACCTCGGAAAGAGGGTGGGCCTCCGGCCGTTCCCCGATTCTCGTGGCGAGGAGTTCGCGCTGGTCGAGGAGAGCTTGGAGCGAGCCGGCGAGGCCGGGGACGATCAGGGCGGTGGCGTCCGTGCCGAGATCATTTTCGGGGTCTCCTGAACCGGGTGACGGGTGACGGGTAGCGATCCACCGGCTTCGCCGCCCGTTGGGTAACGGGGGACAGCGTGGGCGGCCATCCCTGCGCGCTCGGCGGCATGCGCGGATTTCGCGTGGATGAGGCGGCGTGGAGGAGGCCGCCGGGTGCGGGGCTCCTGTGTCAGTCGTGTTCTCGGGTGGTGCCGGGCCGGGGTGTGCCGGCGTCGGTCAGGGTCCACATGGCCAGGAGGTCGAGTGCCTGTCTGGACGGGGAGCCGGGTTCCGCGGTGTAGACGAAGAGGGTGGTGTCGGGATCTCCCGGCGGGATCAGCGTCTCGTACTCCACGGTCAGCTCGCCCACCAGGGGGTGGTGGAGGCGTTTGGAGCCGTGGGTGCGCTGGTGGACCCGATGCTGCTCCCACCAGTGATCGAATTCGGCGCTCTTTCCGCGCAGCTCTGCGACGAGATCGTTCGTGACCTGATCGTCCGGGTCCCGTCCCACCTCCAGACGCAGGCTTTCCACCGCGGCCCGTGCCTGGTCCTCCCAGTCGACGAACAAGGACCGGGATTCCTCGCCGAGGAACATCCAGCGCGCGTAGTTGCGGTGCCGGACGGGCAACTGCTCGAAGTCCGTGAACAGGGCCTTGGCCAGACGATTGGCCCCCAGGACGTCGCCGCGGCGGCCGAGAACCAGCACCGGTTCGCCGTTGAGCGCGTCGATGAACTGGTGGAGACCGGGGCGGAGTCTCTGGACGCTTCGGCTGTGACGCCGTGACGGCGCGGCCGTCACTCCGATGAGGGTGTGGAGGTAGGTGCGCCCCGCCTCGTCGAGGCCCAGGGCGCGGCAGAGCGCGTCCACGACACCGGGTGAAGGGGAGATCGGGCGTCCTTGCTCAAGCCGGGCGTAGTAGTCGGTCGAGACGCCGGCCAGGCGAGCGACCTCTTCGCGGCGCAGGCCCGGAACGCGCCGTGTACGGCTGTCCGGCGGAAGACCGGCCTGCTCGGGATCCACTTGACTGCGTGCCTTCCGCAGAAAGTTTCCCAGCTCGCGGTTGTTGTTGCCCATGCGAAGCAGTATCGCGAATGCGGGTGATTCCCGCGTGGCCCTGTCAGTCCTAGTCTGCCGGGTCCGCTGCCGCGCAGGGCCTGCTATGAGCGTCCGCGAGGGCCGGCGGCGGGCGATGCTGAATTCAGGATTCAGGTCCGCCGGGCGAGTGACAGGGAAACGCACTTCCTTCCCCCGCCGCCATCGCGTCGTGCCCAGCCGACGGTTTGCCCGGAGCAAACCGTCGCTCGCTCCGAACGTCCCTTACACGGAAAAGGAACCCATCCATGAGTAAAGGCAAAGTCCTCATCGTCATGTCGGCTGCGGACGTCTGGGAGCGCACCGACGGATCGAAGTACCCGACGGGTTACTGGGCGGAGGAACTGGCCGCTCCGCACGAGAAGTTCGTGGAGGCCGGTTACACGGTCGACTTCGCTTCTCCGGGCGGAGTGCTGCAGCCGCTGGACGAGCACAGCGCCGACCCGGCGGTCGCGGGGGAGGAGTGCGGTCACCACGTGGCACACGCCCGGAAGGCGCTGCGGGAGTTCGGTCCGCCGCTGAAGCTCGACGAGATCGATATCGACGACTACGTCGCGGTGGTGCTGCCGGGTGGCCACGGCCCGGTCGTCGACCTCTTCCAGGACGCCGACCTGGGCCGTCTGCTGGCGAAGGCGGACCAGGACGGAAAGCCCATCGGCGCGGTCTGCCACGGCCCGGCGGCGCTGCTGAGCGCCACGGACGAGGACGGCGACTGGCTCTTCGCCGGCCGCAGGATGACGGCGTTCACCGATGAGGAGGAGCGGATGTTCGGCACGGCCGAGGGCGCTCCGTGGCTGCTCGCCTCCCGCCTGCGGGAGCTGGGCGCGGTCCACGTCGAAGGGGCGGCCTACCAGCAGCACAACATCGTCGACGGCAACCTCTTCACCGGCCAGAACCCCGCCTCCAGCGCCAGGCTGGCCGAGGACATGATCGCCGCGCTGCGCTGACACACCACCTTGCGCACGGTGGGCGGGTTCTCTCCCTCCCGCACGAGAGCCCGCCCTTCGTGCGCCACCGCTGAACCAGTCATGCGAAGCACCCCGGAAAGGAGCGTTCCATGAAGACCATCACGCCGGTCGATGTCATCGGCCGTGTGGAGAGGGTGTTCGGCAACAGGTGTGGTTACGTTTGCCTGCACGTATCCGGGGCTCCGGCACACGTGTCGGTGAACGGTGCTGTGGGCAACCTCCAGGGCGGCCAGCCGGCACGGAAGGTTTCGCTGCCGGTCCTGCGCTGACTTCCACCCGCCGAAGGCAAGGAAACCGCAGGTCACAGCTCTGATCGAATGAGTTGTCGCCGCTCGACGTTCGTCCCGGTGAGATTCGCGGCGACGATTCGTTCGCTTCAGGCCGGCGGTCGGCGGTCGGTGGGGACGGAAGCGTGTCGCCACATCGTAGGAACGCACAGGTGGGGTGTGTGTGACGGGACGCCACAGTTTCGGGGGCGGGTGCGGGTGCGCGCAGTCACCATGGAGTGGTGACGGGGGACTCTGCGACTGCCTCGGCGAGGCCGTGGTGGCGGCTGCCCGAGTTGCCCTGCCGAGGCATGACGCGGAGGTCGGATACCGCGACAACCGTCGCCCTGTCCGCGCGGACGGCTGCCCTTGTGCCCCCGGTGACGGTCCCTTGTTCAGTCTTCCGAGTCCGGCACGACGGTGTACATGACGGAACGCTGTTTCTTGTGACGTTGGACGCGTCCCTTGGCGACCAGCGACTCCAGGGTGTTCCGCACCACCTGTGGTGTCGGGGTGCGGTCCGGGTGCTTCTCCAGGAGTTCGTCCCGCAGTTCCTTCGCCGGGCTCGGGCCGTCGTGCTTGCCGAGCAGGTCCAGCAGCAGGTCACCGAGCAGAGGGCGGCGCGACTTCCCCTTCGTGCCGGTCTTCGCCCTGTCGTCCGCCGGAGCGGTCCTGGTCGAACCCCGCGAGGTGGCGTCGGCGGGCGCTCGCGTCGCCTTCGCGCCGACGGACCCGTTCTGCGACTGCTCGGGCAGCCGGGCCTGGTCCGCGAAGCCCTCATAGCGCTGGGCCAGGCTCAGGACATCCGTCAGAAGGGCTTCTTCCTGCTGCAACACCGCGATCTGTGCCGCAAGTTCCTGCTGTTGGCGGCGGTTCACCACCAGGTCCGACGCGGCTTGTTCCACCAGCCGTGATCGGAGGGTCGCGGCTGACTGGTTGGTCACGATGTTTCGCTCCTTCGGTATGAATGTTGCCGCGCATGGTACCGATGTAGGGAGCTTATGCGGGCAGGTGCCCAGACCGGGCGGGACAGCGGGCATGTTTCACCCCTCGCGGCAAGCGTTGCTCGCCGAGTCCCGCGGAGGCGCGCATACGTCTGGCATCGCACACATGTCTGGAACGGCCCGGACCACCCGCGCCACCTTGTCCGCCCGACGGCTCGGACACGGGGCCACCCGGCCGGGACATGCCCCAGGTGGGCGTCGAAGGGAAGCTGACGGAACACGCGAAGACCGTGTTCCGTCGTCAGGGCCGCAACGGCGCGAGCGTGCGGGACATCACCGGCGCCGCCGGGATGGCGAAGGGCTCCGCGGCCCGCACCGGCAGCGGCACCGGCGTTCCCGGCCCCCGGGGACCGCCCGACCGGCTCCGGTCACGCCGAGGCCCTCGCACGCTCGGGCAGCCGGGACGGCCCGGCCGTCCGCACGGCGTCGTACGACTCGGCCAGTTCGCCCGCGTAGGCGAGGATCAAGTCGTGGGACCGGTACCGCCCGCGCCGTCGCGCCGTCAGCAGGCGGGCCCGCACCAGCTCGCCGACGGCCGCGGCGGCGACGCGCGGGGAGAGCCCCGCCAGGGCCGTCAGGTCGCTCAGGGTCGCGTCGTCGCCCGGGTGCGGGGGCAGCAGCCGGAACAGGCGCGCGGCCGACTCGGACAAGGCGCGGTAGGACCAGGAGAAGGCGGCGCGCACGTCGTTGTCCAGGTGGTCGTCGTCGAAGCCGTCCAGACTCCGGTCCGCGCGGGCCAGTTCCGCCGCGATCCGCGGCAGCGGGTGCTCGGGGTACGAGGCCGCGCGGGCGGCGACGACGGCCACGGCCAGGGGAAGCCGGCCGCAGCGGTCGACGATCCGCCGCACCGAGCCGGCGTCCGCGTCCGGCCGGACCCCCTCGACACGTCGCAGGAAGCCGGCCGTCGCCTCGTCGGCGGACGGCACTTCGAGCGTCGCCAGGTGGGCTCCGTGGGCGGCGGCCAGCCCGGTCAGCCGCGTGCGGCTGGTCACGACGACCATGCACTCCGGCGTGCCCGGCAGGAGCGGTGCGACCTGCTCGACGCCCTGGGCGTTGTCCAGGACCACCAGTACGCGGCGGCCGGCCAGGACATTGCGGTACAGCGTGGCGCGGGCGTCCGGCTCGTCGGGCATCCGCTGTCGGGGGACGTCGAAGGCGTGCAGGAATCCGGCCAGGACGTCGTGGGGGTCGGCCGGATCGCCGTGGGGTGCGAAGCCCCGCAGGTCGGCGAAGAGCTGTCCGTCGGGGAAGTCGGGCAGGGCGCGGTGGGCCGCGTGAACGGCGAGCGCGGTCTTGCCGACGCCCGGGATGCCGTCGATGGCCAGGACGCGCGGAGCACCGCCGCGTTCTCCTGCCATCGCCGTCGCCTGCCGCAGTTCCTCCCGGCGGCCGGTGAAGCAGGAGAGGTCGGCCGGGAGTTGCGCCGGGAGCCGCGAGGGCGTCAGGGGAGGGGCGGACCGGCCCGGCTGCGGGGCGTCGTCCCGGTCCGTGCCGTCGCCGGTGCCGCCCGCTCCCGGATCGGTGGCCGGCTGCCCGCACAGGACGCGGTCGTACGCCGAGGACAGCTCCCGGCCGGGATCGACCCCGAGCTCTTCCGCCAGGCGGTGGCGGACGTCCTGGTAGAGGGCCGCGGCCTCGGCCTGTTCGCCGTCGTCGGCGAGGGCGAGCAGGAGGCGCGCGACCAGGGCCTCGTCCAGCGGATGGCGCTCCACGGCCCGGCGCAGGGGGGTCAGGACGGCCGCGGCGCGTCCGCAGCGGACGGCTGTCTCGGCCGCTTCGCACACGGCGGACACGTATTCGTGCTCCAGCATCATGAACGGGGGATGGCTCCGGCCGAGGGGCTCCGGACCGGGGGTGCGGCGGTTCCGCCACAGCCCCAGGGCGGTGACGAAGAGATCCACGGCCGTCGTCGGCTCACCGGCCGCCTGGGCGCGGCGGGCCCGGTCGACCAGGTCCCGGAACCGCAGGAGGTCGAGACTGTCCGCGTCGACCCGCAGGCGGTACCCGCCGGCCTGCCGGGTGAGCCACCGCCCGGCCGACCCGGCCGGGAGACCCGGTTCCAGCAGACGGCGCAGTGCGCCGACGTACCGGTGCACCGCGTTCGCCGCGCCGGCAGGGGGACGGCCCTCCCACAGCAGCTCGACGAATTCGCCCATGGGGACCGGCCGGCCTCCGTGCGCCGGCAGAGCCGCCAGGACGAGGCGTTGCTGCTTGGGCCGGACCGGCAGCTCGTCGTCACCGCGCCAGACCCGGACCGGGCCGAGGACGGAGAACCGGACGCTCGGCTCGCCCGCGGCGGGCTGTGGCCTGGGCAACGGGATCTCTCCTCTAATGTCGGCTGGTGCGCCGCCGCTGTCCGGCCGCGCGGAGACCGCCGCGCGGCGCGACGCCGTGGACACCAGCGCGACGCGATGAATACGACCGGTCACTTCACCCGGCGACGAACGGTCCGCACGTGTTGCGGAACCCCACCGTCCCGCGTCCGGCGGCGTACGGCCTCCTGGTTTGCGGTGGGGATGCGAGGCGGCCGGAGAGCGGAGGTACACGTCGGGTGACCGGACCGCTGCCCGGCCGGAGACGCACGCCGGTTCTTCGGCCGCCCCATGGCGGCGCGGTCCTGTGCCAGGCCCACGCGACCCGGGGAGAGCCGCGGGAGCACGCCGCGTGAGGGCGTTGAAGGCGTCCCGAGCGGCGGCGACCCGAAGGAGACGGTGCCGGGTGCCACCAAGTCGCGCGACGCCCCCGGTGGCACGAAGACGCCCCGAGCCCGCGGCAGGACCACCACGGGAGCTGATTCCCCCGCGGGGACTGGGCGGCGGAGACGTACAGGGTGCAGGGACTGCCACGTTCCCCGTGCGCCCGGGTCATCGCCCGGACGGCGTCGCGGGCGCTGTCGCCGGCCTCCACGACGGCACGGAGGCGACCCGGTCGGCCCTCGGTGGCCCGGGGGCCGCGGCGGGTGAGGGGGCGCGCCGCCTCGGCCCACCCTGGGTGCGGGAGGCGGAAGGTCCGTGGAGTCCTCCGCGTTCTCCCCGGCGCCCAGGGCTGCCGGGCGGGAGCACCCGTCAGAAACCGGTCATCGTGATCTTGCCGATGGCCTTGCCGGACTCCAGGACGCGGTGCGCCTCCCGAAGGTGCTCGGCGTTGATCTTCCCGAGGTCGGTGGTGGCCGTGGTGGTCAGGATCCCGGCGTCCACCAGCCGGGAGACCTGGTCGAGGATGCGGCCCTGTTCCGCCAGGTCGGCGGTCTGGTGCAGCGACCGGGTGAACATGAACTCCCAGTGGAAGGAGATGCTCTTGGACTTCAGCAGACCGATCTCGACCGGGCCGAAGTCGTCGATGGCCACGATCCGTCCGAAGGGCTTGACGATGTCGGCGTAGGCGGCCAGGTTGCGGTCGGTTCCGGTGGTGCCGAAGACGAGGTCCACGCCCTCCGGGGCGACTTCGCGCACCTGCGGGGCGAGGGGCTCGCGGTGGTCGACGAGGTGCGCGGCCCCCATGCGCCGGGCGAACTCGGCGGTCTCGGGGCGGGAGGCGGTGCCGATCACCGTGAGACTGGTCAGGGCGCGGGCGAGCTGGGACACCATGGCGCCGACACCGCCCGCGGCGGCGGTGACCAGCAGCGTGCCCGACTGCTTGAGTGCGTCGGTGTGCAGACCGAGGTGCTCGAACAGCCCCTCCCAGGCGGTCAGCGACGTCAGGGGCAGGGCCGCCGCTTCCGCGAAGGAGAGCGAGGCGGGCTTGTGGCCGACGAGGCGTTCGTCCACCGCGTGGAAGCGGGAGTTGGCGCCGGGCCGGTCGATGGCTCCGGCGTAGAAGACCTCGTCGCCCACCCGGAACGAGGTGACCTCTTCGCCGACGGCGACGACGGTGCCCGCCGCGTCCCAGCCGAGGACCTTGGGCTCACCGCCGGGGTCGTTGTTCTGCCGGACCTTGTAGTCGACCGGGTTGACCGCGACGGCCTCGACCCGCACGAGCAGGTCGCGGGGTCCCGGCTGCGGTACCGGCAGGGTCGTGTCCACAAGGCTCTCCGCGTCGTCCACCGGCAGGCTCTTGAGGTAGGCGACGGCGGGCATGGTCTGCGGGATCTGGATCATGACTGTTCCTCCTGGTCGTTCACAGCGGGCCACCGCTGTGTCGGCAACGTAGCTCTGAGCAGGTAGTAACCTGCAAGGACTGTTACTTCCCCAAGGGAAGTAACCTGGTGGGAGAGGTAATAGGGGAGAGGGAGAGAGAGCATGGTGACGCGCTGCGGGACCCAGCGGCACGACCATCACGACGTGTACGCCGCCCAGTGCCCGTGCCGCGAGGTGCTGGACCTCCTGGCCAACAAGTGGTCGGCGCTGGCCATCGGTGCGATGGAGGAGGGGCCGCAGCGCTTCGGAGCGCTGCAGAAGCGGCTCGAAGGCGTGAGCCCCAAAGTGCTCACCGCCACGCTGCGCCGCCTGCAGGACCGGGGTTTCGTGGAGCGGACCGTCTACCCCGCGGTGCCCCTGCACGTCGAGTACGAACTGACCCCGCTCGGCCGCAGCGTGGCGCACCCCCTGGCCCAGCTGCGGAACTGGGTGGAGGACCACATGGACGAGATCGCCTGAAGGCCGCCGCCGGAGGCACCGTGGCCGGCCCGTGTACCCGCGGGTGGCGCGGAGGCGCCGGTCAACCGCCCAGGAACGCGTTGACCTCGCGGGCGAAGTCCTGCGGGTGCTGGAAGAGGAAGCCGTGCCCGGCGTCGCTGTAGAGGACGGCCTTGGCGTCGGGCAGCCGCTGGGACATCGCGTACGTGGCGTAGGCGTGGATCATCACGTCGTGGGCGCCGTTGGCGACCAGCACGGGAAGGGCGAGTTCCCCCTGGCGGTCCCAGTAGCCCCGGAAACCGCTGATGGCCGCGATCTGGCCGCGGAACGCCTCGGGGCCCACCACGGCCTTCGACTCCGTCAGGCGCCGGTCCAGCCGGCGCAGGGAGGCCAGCCCGGCCGCCCGCGCCTTCTCCGTCTCAGGGAAGAACAGGTAGAGGAAGTCCTCGTCGTCGTTGACGACCTTGCCGGTGATCCGCGCGACGCGTGGCGGCGGAGGCGGCAGGTCGGGCACGCCGCCCGGGGAGCTCCCGGCCACCACCAGGCGGTTGACCAGACCGGGAGCGGTCAGGGCCACGCCCTGCGCGACGATGCCGCCCATCGACCACCCCAGGACGTCGATGTCCTCCAGCCCCAGCGAGCGGACGAACGCCAGGGTGCCGTCGACCAGGCCCTCCATGGCCGACGGAGGCGCGCCGGTGGAGAAGTTGGTGCCGCGGTTGTCGAAGACGACGACTTCCCGCTCGGCCGCCAGCGGGTCCGGCAGTGCCGGGTCCCAGTGGTCGATGGTTCCGCGCAGGCGCGTGTGCATGACCAGCGGTCGGGTGCCGGCGCGGCCGAAGCGGCGGTAGGCGAAGCGTTCGCCCCGGGGTCCCTCCACGTACCGGGTCTCGGCCTGATCGGCCAGGTAGGCGGGCATGGAAGCTCCTGTCGTCTCGAATGGTGTCCCGCTGGGACGGATGTGTGACGGCCGGTGAGCCGGGACATGGTGCGCCGGTGGACGGCCGATTCCGCGGGCCGGCCCCACGGCGGCGCACCATCGGCGTGGGCCTGGCTTGGGGACACTTCGCGGTCCCCGCGCCGAGGCCGGCGGTGCCCGGGGCCCGCCCTATCGCGCGGCCTGCTCGCGGGCCCGGGCGACCGCGGCCGCGACGGGGCCGCGGTGCGGTGGCCCGTGTCCGGGCAGGACGGTGTCCGCGTCCAGTTCCTCCAGCGCGGACAGGGCGTCACGGGCCCCGGGGACGTCGGCGTGGAACATGTCGGGCAGCAGGTGCGGACCGGTTTTCCGGGACGTGGGATGGGCCGTGACCAGCGCGTCCCCGCTGACGAGGATGCCGAGCGAGGGCAGGTGGTACGCGCAGTGGCCCCCGGTGTGCCCCGGCGTGTGCACGGGCACCGGCCCGCCGGGCAGGTCCAGCGGCCCCGTCGTGCCGAACGCCCGCGGCTCGGTGACGGGTACGTGGGCCGTTCCCCCCGAGCGGATCGCGCGCACCGCCCACGGCACGACCCCGGGACGCCAGGCACGGGCCAGCACCGCGCCGACCGACACCTGGTGCAGGAACTCGCGCCGCGCGTGCGGCACCTCCCGCTCGTGCATGAGGACGGGGGTGCCGTGTGCGGTGTGCAAACGCTCGGCCGCCCCGATGTGGTCGTTGTGCGCGTGGGTGATGAGGATCGCTGTCACGTCGCGCGGCCGGAGACCGATGGCACCGAGCGAGGCGACGACCTTGTCGTGGTCGCCGGGGTAACCGGTGTCGATGAGGGTGGCCTCGCCGCCGTCACGGATGACGATCCAGTTGGTGTTGCTCCCCGAGACCAGGAAAACCCGGTCGTCGACGCGGACGATGCCCTTCATGAGCGGGGCGTCGGGCATGAATGCTCCTTTCGCTGCCGCGTCGCACGGACGTCGTACGAGCACGGCCGGCGGGGCCGACGGGCGTGCGCCCGAGGCTCGACAAGTGCGCGACGTGGTTGGTACGTATCAAAATTCCAGGGGCTTTCCCCGCTGCCGGCGACGAGGCCGAAGCGAAACATGTATCTCATTGCCCCGCCCGCGGCGGCAGGATGCCCCCGGGAGTGCCATGCCGTCCCCCGAGGACCGCCCTGCCCAGACGGCCGGCGAGTGCCGGACCGTTCGGGCGAGCTGTTCCTCGGTCGGTTGGACGGAAGCCGGCGCGCCCAGGACCTCGGGACGGTCCGCCGATCCCGGAAAAGTGGGGTCGCCATCGCGGTGACCTCTTGGGCGCGGGTCGCGCGCGTCCGTGCCTCAGAAGTCGGCCAGGGACAGCAACTCGTCGGTGCTGAGCACATCATGGGCGATCAGCGCGTAGCGGTTCACCATCTGCTCGTAGGAGTCGGCGTCGCCGTCGGGCGCGGTCGCGTCCTTGACGAGGGTCACCCGGTAGCCGCGCTCCATGGCGCTGCGGGCGGTGGACTCCACGCACATCGTCCCGATCATGCCCGCCACGGCGATGTGCTCGATACCGCGGCGCTTGAGCTGGATGTCCAGGTCGGTGGTGGCGAAGACGTCGAGGTTCTTGTGCGGGGCGATCGTCACGTCACCGGGACCGGGCCGGAAGTCGGGGTGGAACTCGGCGCCCCAACTGCCCGCCTCGAACATCCGGTTGTCGAACATCACGCGGTGGATGCCGGAACGGTGCTTCCAGTCCCCGTACTCCTCGTCCGTGTAGGACATCGGCGAGAAGAAGGCCGGATAGCCCTTGCCGCGGAAGCCGGCCAGCAGCCGCCTGAGGTTGTCCAGGGTGCCGATGCGCTCGAACTCCGCCTTGAACCCGGGATATCCCTTGCCCTGCTCGGCGAAGACCTCGTTGACGGTGTCGATCAGGACGAGGCCGATCGGGGCGGACGGACTGGTCATGCGCGCGTTCCTCTCTTCTGACGCACCGCTGCGGTGCGTCCCGGCAGGTCCGGGCGGCACACAGGAGCGTGTGCCGCCCCCAGGGGCCCCACCACTCGCAGCATGTCACCGGGCGGCGGCCGCGCCATCGGTCGTCTGACTGACCGTGTGCCCGCCGGCGGTCGGCCGTCACGGTCGCGGCGAGGACGCGAGCCGCGGTGACCGGTGACCGGCGACCGCGCGGGACGGCGTACGCGGTGCCGGCGGCCCTCGCGGCGCTCCGTGACGTGACCCGGCCGCACACCTGAGAGCCCCCCGGAACGCAAGAAGCACCGGGGGGCTCTC